>JBDLTP010000050.1:0-88164 GCA_039805765.1 Pseudomonadota bacterium | reverse complement strand
AAGTTACCGTTGTATTTGAGTTTTTTTGAATTTGTTCATAACGTCAGAAAACGTGGTAAAGCTCTGCTTTACTCTTTACTTTCCACTCTTGTCAAAAAGACCTTGGAATCCATATAGAGCCAAAAAGAAATTATTTCATTAAATAATCAATTATCGCATTTGCAGCGCGTCGAAAGTATTAGTCGGTTAACATCGGGTATTGCGCATGATTTTAATAATATTTTAGCTTGCATGGTTGGATTTAACCAACTAAACAAATATGTTGCTGAAGATTGCCAAGATCAAAAAATAAAAGATGAACTGTTATTTAATTCGCACCAAGTTGAATTAGCCGGAGAGCGGGGCGCAGACTTGATTAAGAAAATGATGGCTTATTCACGTCAAACCCCAACTAAACAAGTCATCGAGTTAAAACAAACAGAAACGGTCATCAATGAAGTATTAGCAATGGTGCGACCTGGTTTAACGCCATTGGTTAAAATACATACAGACGTAGATAGTCATTTGATTATTCAAATTGATGCTATTGATCTACATCAAATTTTAATTAACTTACTTGTCAATGCGCGCGATGCGATGCAAGAGGGCGGTGGGGAAATTAAACTCAGGCTCTGGAAAATAACCACAAATGCGCTAGTTTGCAGTACGTGCTTGAAAAAATTAGACGGTAAGTTTATTGAATTACGTTCAACTGACAGCGGTACTGGCATTGAAGAAAAGGTGTTAAAGAATATTTTCGATCCGTTTTTCACCACAAAAGAAGTGGGTGAAGGCACGGGACTTGGATTATCAACGGTTAGTGGCATGGTGCATGAAGCAGATGGTCACATCATTGTTGAATCAAAAACGACTGAGCCAAATCGAGGCACAGTATTTAGACTTTTATTTCCATTAGGATAAACATAAATGGCAAAAATATTACTCATTGACGATGAAGAACAAATGCGATTTTTATTAAAGCGGATGCTAACGCGTGATGGGCATGACATAGTTTTGGCGCAAGATGGCGAAGAAGGTGTGAAAAGATTTTATCAATTGACCCCTGATTTGGTAATTACGGATATTGTGATGCCCAATAAAGGTGGTCTTGAAGTCATTGGGGAAATACTTGCAACGCATCCCAGTCAGCCCATTATTGCCATGTCAGGGGGGCGTCGCGCGTTACTTCCAACTATCGATTCAATTGAAGCAATAGGTATCAAAGGTGTGTTGCAAAAACCGTTTACTCATGAAGATTTGAGGCAACTGGTTCAATTAGCGTTAAATTAAAGCCGTCTACCACTGTAACTATAATAGTTAAGTCAAACTGGACACTTAGATTTTCTGAATAAAAAGCGATTTCAACGGCTAAAGGCGATAAAACGCTTCATTTTAAAATTGTAAAAAATCATAAAATCAAAAATTACTATTTGTGTAGCGGCGTTAGCTGACAAATCGCGTCAGGGAAATACGCGTATTTTAAACGATGAATAAAAGTTCAGCGATGGATTATCTAACCAAAAACGCATAGCTACTATCATTTATCATTTTATTTAGGTTGAAGTTTTTGTTTACCCAGCTTATCTTCGTATTCTTGGACAATACCTTCCATTTCCACACTTTTAAATTGGAAGATAGGATCGGATTTTAAAAGACTATCCATCACGCTCTTATTTTCATACGTATTTAGTATTTCCTTGCCCGCTTCAAACAATTTAATATTTTTATCTTCACATGATTGTAATTGTGCTTCGGTTTGTTTTTGACTATTTTCTAGGTTTACATACAATACATTCAAATCATTTTTTGATTTATTGAGTGCATTATACTTTTCTATTATGTCCACCAATTTAGCGTGCGTTTGTTGCAATGTATTGCTAACGGCTGCATTACTGCTTTTTTGGGCAGTTAACTCATTATTCACTCGCTGTTCATCCGACGTTTTTGTCGCCACTTCTTTTTTTAGCTGTTCAATGTCTGCACTCAGCTTGTCTTTTTCGGTTTTAATTGCGTCACGTTCTGTATTGGCGGCTTTTACCAGTGCTTGAAGCTTTGCGAGTGCTTTGGTATTTGCATCCGCAGCCGCACGGTTCTCAGCTTTCGTGGTTGCCGACATCAAACTGACGATTAAAATCAAAGCCCAAGATCCGAACTTGATAAATTTTTTCATATCAAATACTCTCTTAGAATTTTGTATTGATATCAAACAGAATCACATCAACACCATAATTTGGCCCCATGATCATATCCCCACTTAACCATCTACCCGTTAACCAGACATTTTTCATTAAACCGTAATTACCACCGAGTACCCAGCCTTTAACGTTGGTACTCGCCAAATTATTCCCACCACCTGGATGGAAGTTAGAATCGGTATACGCATCGAGCACAGCATCACTCCCTACATATTTATACAATGAAAATACATTCCAGTGTCCAGCCACATCGAATTTACTCCAGCCAAAATCCGCTCTTACTTGCCATGCATCAGTGCCTGCGGAGTCAAGTGCATTTGATAACGCACCGCCCGTCACAATTTGATTAGCCATCCCAGGATAGCGACTTCTAATATCGTTGGCACTAAAACCAATGTTTTTAGCATAATCGGCGCTGAATTTGAGATGATAAGGTGCAAATAACGCTAAATCATACGCGCCATTAAAATTAAGAATTTGGTACTTTGACGCTAAACCATAAAGTGACCCCGTCGCTGTATTAGATACCGCTAAAAGCGAATTGCCATATTGCATAAATTGGGGGGCAGACTGAATAACTTCTGCAGAGGAGTTACAAGCACTCGTTCTACACGTGTCTATGAGCGGATCGACTTTTGCCGTCGTATTATGATAATCATAAATTGCGGCACCCAGTTGTAATGAGTCTTGATTATCAAATCCCCAATCTAAGCCTGCCTGACCCCCAATCATCCATTTATCACGCGTACTCAAACCTCGAGAAGCTTGCAGTGGAAACATACCCGCTGTGGCAAAAACGGTTGGACCCTTACTGGTATCGCCAAATGCCTTATCAAACAAATGATGCCTCATCGTCCCCATAACACCTTCAAATGATAAATCATTATCCCATACCATTTCACTGCCACCCGTAAAGAAAGGATTCGGTGTTCGTCCACCCATGACGGTTAACCAATTGAAATGATTATCATCGACGGCGTTATAGCGTAAAAAGGCACGATCAACTTCAAAATCATATCTACGTCCGGTATTTCCCAAAGTTTGATTAACCGATACTGGATTGGAAATATCGCCAGTTGCAAGACGCATCCCCCCGTCCACACCGTCAGTAATTTTTGCATCAATCCCAAGGCGGACTCTTACCCGACCTTGACTTCTCCCTTCGGTAGTATTGACAAATTGATCTTCATTATTTAGGTTGCCATTATTTGAGTTGATAGAAGAAAAATCAGGATAAGACCCAATAGGGGCATTATTTGACGCCATAAAACTTGATTGGCCTCTTAATCGAATATCACCCGATAATTTGAAGCGATTAACCCATTCAGGTAATGCGCCAGGTAAGCCCCATTGTTCTTTTTTGGCTTTTTGCATGACGTCCCCGACGACATCCTCACGCAATTCACTGCGCACCTGTTGGCGAATCTGATCTTTTACAAAGTCAGGGACATAAGTCACACGCACTTCATCCGCTGGCACGACGTCGTTAACGGCTTTTTCTGGTGGTAAAGCAGCAGACTTTGCAGACGCGGCTTGCTTGTCGGCATCCGCTTCGGCTTGTTTAATCATGTCATTTGCGGTCTTATCAGATAAAACGCCTTGCTTAACCAATTGTTTAATTAAATTCGTTGTGGTATTGCGTAATTTGAGCAATTCCTCTTTTTCATCCGCATGTGATAACTCAGCCGCGCATAATAATGCTAAAGCGAGTAGCGGTTTCTGATGATTCATAACTAGTTCCTGCCCATTATATAAATTTCATGTGTCAGCCCATCTCAAGTACTCAAATCACTTTCTTTTAAAAGGATGGGCTATGGGATATTTTGATTCAATAAACGTTTACTCCATTAACGCCCAGAGTAAAATTATGTTTACTATGTCAATTCAGTATTAACGCTTTAGATGCGTGACGATATTTTTAATTTAACAGGTTGCTCCATATCCGGCGGCGGTGCTGTTTTTGTTTTTTTAAATTGAGCAATCAACTTATTTAATAACTTATCAATTTCCTCGTCATTAGTGCTTTTTGCTATTTCAAAACGCGTGACCGTTCCATCAGGACTAATCCAAAATTTAATCACGGCTGAATAACTTTTGTGCCGAAGTTCATCATGATCAGCCAGAATATCCACTAAACTTTCTTTAATCGTTGAGGCAAACCCGATATTTGGATCCCCTCCACCTAAAAGCCCGCGCCCACCTTTATGTCCCACTAGACCAAATGCATCAGACCCCGCTGTGCCTTCTGCGTCAAGGCCAGTATCTCCAGCAGGTTGAGGATCCGCCACATCAGGCAGCGGCTCAGGATCAGGCTGAGGCTCTTCCATTTTCTCCACTTCCGGCTCAGGTATTTTTTCAACCTTAGGTGGCGGCGGTGGAGGCGGCGGTGGCTTAAATAATTCGATGGGCATTATTTTTTGTTCATGCTTTACCACTGGCTTTTCTGAAAAGTCACTGATAATTTTTATGACATAATAAATGGCAACCAGCAGGATAAGGGCGCCTATAATTTTAGGCACATAGACTCTGAAATTTTTTTTCTCACTCATGATTAAATTTGACTTCTACTTAACCAAGTTTTGCGTGACTAAACCGACTTGCGTAATTTCAAGCTTGCCTAATAAAGCTAGAATATCAATGACACTTTGGTACTGAACAGCCGAGTCACCTTTAACAACAACAGGCAAGGCAGGATTAACCGCTTTATATTGGACTAAAGTCGACTCCAACTGCTCCATGGTGACGGGGAAGGTATCAAGAAAAATAGTGCCATCAGCTGTCACCGTAATAGCCTTAGTTTGCGGTTTAGACAAGCTTGGCGTATTACTGGCTTTGGGTAAATTGACTTTGACTCCCTGCACCGCCGCTGTGGTCATTAAGATAAACACAATTAACAATACATAAGCCAAATCAAGCATCGGCGTCACGTTGATTTCGTCATAGGCAGCATTTTCTTCTTGTAATTTCATGATTTTATTAGCTCGAGCAGAAATATTTAGAGTGGGTGATACTAAAAGCATAATGCGTATTGACGGCAAGTTGTGCCATTAAAACGGCTATTACGTTAATCAGTATGCAGTGAATTTCTATAGTGTTCAGTTATATTGGGATTAATTCAATTAATTGCGTTGAGCAGTTTTAGGTTCACTATCCAAAACTAAAACTGCTCCTCGTACGGTGATTTAGATTACGTGTGTTGCTCACTTAATTTTGCAACAAACTCATCAACAAAAACATGCATATCGGCATTAATTTCTTTAATTTTGCCGCCTAAATAGTTGTATCCAAATAAGCAGGGAATCGCCACAATAAGACCGGCGACAGTTGCCGTTAAAGCACCGGCGATGCCTGGCGCAATAGCATTAACATTCACTTCACCGCTGACAGCAATCGCGGCAAACGTAATCATGACCCCCATAACCGTGCCAAGCAAACCCAAGAACGGGCCACCACTAATTGCAATAGTTAGTAGTACCATTTGTGCATTGATTTTTTGCATCTCTCTGATTAAGGCCGCTTCCATACTGGCCTTAACAGCATTCATGGATTGAGCACTTAACACTTGCTCAGAGCCTGGGCCTGTATTTTGTTTGTATAAACGTCGATTCATTTGCTCAACACCTACATGATACAAACGATAAACGGTTGATCCTGCAAAAGCGCCATGTTTCTTAGTGAATGACAACAACAAGGGGGATTCATCAAAGTCCTTATCATCTTCCTCATCGGCTGAATTTAAGCTATCCAAATCTTCAGTTGTTAACAGGCTATAGGCCACTTCGAATTTTTTGTTTTCTCTTTGGATACGAGTTAGCACAATGAATTTAACAATCATGACAAACCAGCTCACTACCAACATGACCGCTAAAATACCGATAATGACCCATCCATCGGTGGTGACATTCTTTATCGATCCCATAATTAATGATTCGCCACCTTCCTCACTGTCAGGTGTTGCATCATCACTATAAGTTACTAAGGTAGTGGATTGACCTTGCATTTGTGCATCAAACTTAATGGTATTCGCGTCCAGTGCTACTTTATAAATCGACAAATGATCTAGTAACCCTTTAAAGCCTCTACCACCAGTTTCTTCTGCGCCAATTGAAATATTGCCCGTTAAATCGCGCGTCGCAATACCTAATGAGCCAGCACTCGCGCCATCAATATATAAGGTCAAGGAATCCGCGTTAGCCACTAGCGCCAGATGATGCCATACCCCCATCGCCAAAGGCGTGGGCGCTTTTATCTTTTGCTTAGAACCTTCCTGAACGTCGACAGTCACTGTGTCACCAACAACTGACAAATCCACATGACTACTTGCACCAGAGCGCTGAAAAATAATGCTGTTTTTTTGTGCTTGATCTATTTTTACCCAGGTTTCAACAGTCCACCCTAAGGTAGGCGACATTTGCAAAGAGGGCATGGCTGGAGTGTGAATATATTGACTTCCATTAAAAGATGCGGCCTCACCCACTATGCCACCTTCAATTAACGTTGCGGTGACGTCACTAGGATTATTACCATAAGCCGTTAAATCCTTAACTGCAGGCTGAGAAAATTCATACACCATGACTTCATTAACGTCAAAAGAGCCGGCGGCATCTTGTGCATCAACCGCTTTAGGATTGCCGTAATATAGCCAAATAGCCGGTTCAGGAGCGGTCGCTAAATCAGCAGGCAACTTTACCCAAATAAATGCCATCTCATTAACCACATCAAGTTTTTCAATATAAAACTTTAATGGTGTTTCTTCGTCAGCAGCTAATATGCGTATATCTTTACCTTTTTCAGCCAGTTCTGAAAAAAACGCAAAATTACCCGCATGCAATCTAATCAAAGCATAAGAAGACTCTGGGATAGATAAACCATCCGTTTTTAGCATTGGGGCGTCTAGGGTTATTTTTTTCTTATGGCTCCAATCTGGATTCCACCAAGCTGATGCCATTGAAGGAATAAACATAAGAATCAACAATAAAAAAGCAATTCGCTTCATTTTTTCACTCAATTAAAAATAGATTCTGCTACTATCACATTTAAATATTACAGTATTATTAAAATAATCTAATCTTAAGACGTTACACTATGAATCAGTGTTATTGTCATATTACAGTCATATTTCAGTCATATAATTCTGCTAATGGGACGGATGGCATTTTCAAAAATAAAATTGACATACTTTAAAGCGCAGTGGTTACAAAATGGCGTTTGGTTTAATGCTGTGTTTATTTTTGCCGTAACTTATTTTTTTTTATTTATCTATTCACTATCCACTTCCATTAATTCAGCGTCATTGACCGATGTCATGCAAGCATCTGCATCGCTTGACACTGAAAAACCTGAAGAAGCTGAAATGGATTTTCGACTTATTAAAGATTGGCATTTATTTGGACAGTCCAATTCTGAGGTTAACAGTGAAGCAGGCACGATAGCAGAGAATGAGTCCAGAATATCGGATTTACCTATTAAGTTACTTGGCATTTTTTTATTGCCAAATCAAGAAAAAAACAGTTATGTGATTATTGAAAATGAGGCTAACGAACAGAATAAATATCATTTAGGTGATGAGTTGCCTGGTGGTGTTACCTTGCTATCAATAGAAAAAGAACAAGTCATCTTGCTGCGTAATCAACAAACAGAATCCCTCTCTATGGAAAAAGAAAGAACGGGATTACTCTTTATCACAAAATAACACTACAAATCACTATTGCTTATGCACGTTCGTTTGTTAATTGGTCTATTTCTAGCTAGCTTTTGTATTGTTTCTCACGCACAAAATGATGAGTTTTCGCTTAATTTAAAAGATGTTGATATTCACATACTCATAGAAACGGTTGCTGATGCGACCGGTAAAAATTTTATTGTGGATCCCCGTGTCACAGGTAATATTTCAGTCATCACTTCAACACCGATGAAATCCTCGCAGGTTTATGACGTGTTTTTATCTATACTGAAGGTTCATGGCTATTCAGCGATTCCCAATGGAAACATTATAAAAATCATCCCAAATATTGATGCCAAGCAAGATGGCGATCAAAATGAACTGCGTTCAGGTTCTCATAATGGTGATGATCTCCTCACGCGCATTGTTCCAGTCAATCATCTTAACGCAACAGCGGTAGTGCAAACTTTATTGCCGCTGATTCCGCCTCATGCTTTTATGGCCACTGTCACCGATAGCAACAGTATTATTATTTCCGACACAGCCGCTAACGTGAATCGACTGGCCTTGATGATTAAGCAAATTGACAAAAGCGATATTCAAAAAATCGAAATTATTAACTTGAAATATGCGATAGCAGCAGATTTGATTCAGCCGCTTAATGCTTTAGTGGCTAGCACAAATAATGGAAAATCAAGTGCGAGCATGGTGCCTTTAGTGGCCGATGATCGCTCAAATTCTATTATTATTGGCGGAACGCCAGAGACACGTTTGCAATTAAAAACGTTGATTACTCAGCTGGATACGCCTTCTCAAGGAAAAAATGGGAATACGGAAGTTATTTATTTGCATTATGCCGTCGCAAAAAGTCTGGTTGAAACCCTTAATGGCGTGAGTGAGAAAAAAGCTGAAAATACGCCTCAAGCGGTTACGCCCGCTAGTACAGAAAAAAATTTTGATATACGAGCCGATGATGCCACGAACGCCTTAATTGTTACCGCGCCAGCCGACCAAATGCAATCAATCAAGTCGGTCATACAGCAACTGGATATTCGTCGGGCACAGGTTCATATTGAAGCGATTATTGTCGAAGTTAACTACGATAAAGATCAGCAAGTTGGTGTTGGATGGCATACGAAGCCGGTTACAACAACAGGTGTGCAAGCAGATTCCATCACGAATTTGTCTGATTTATTAAAATCAGCAGGAAAAACCATGAGCTTAGGTTATATGGTAGGGGGGGAATTAAGAGCTTTAATTGATGCCTTTGCAAGTGATCAAAACGTCAATGTATTATCTACGCCTTCGCTAGTGACGTTAGACAATGAAGAAGCAAATATGATTGTAGGTCAAAATATCCCAATCGTGAGCGGAAGTTTTGCACCCACTGTCGGCGTAGGATCAGCAGTTTCAACTTATACGCGACAAGATGTGGGGGTTAAACTGAAAGTGACACCGCAAATTAATGAAGGCAATGTGATTAGGCTGAAAGTAAAACAAGAAGTATCTAGCGTCGATGAAACGTCTGCGGGAAGTTTATCTGGGCCAACGATTAATAAACGTGAAATAGATACCTCTGTTTTAGTGGATGACGGTAAGATTTTAGTGTTGGGCGGCCTTATAGGTGATGATGTTCAAGTTACTGTAACAAAAGTACCTTTATTAGGCGATATACCTTATTTAGGGCATCTCTTCCAAAGCAATAACACGTCAAACAAAAAAACTAATTTAATGGTGTTTTTGCGTCCAGTCATTATGCGTGATGCAGAAAAAGCGTCTATATTATCCAATGACAGATACAACGACCTGCGTAATATGCAGAAACAATCCAGTAAGCGTGGTTTATTTTTAATGCCAAGCGAGCATGAGCCAGTGCTTCCAGAGTTAAAACTTGAAGCGCCAAGTCCTATTTTAACTGCGCCGGCAAATCAATAATGAATGCTGATCCCTCTTTAGAATTAGAGGCGTTGGCATTAAATATTAAGATGCCGAGTTATAGTTTTGCCAAAAGGCAGGGGGTTTTACTAAAACAAGCGTTAGACCAGACGGAAATATTTTTTTTGGATAGAACGTCCAGTCAAGCCTTGTGTGAAATGCGCAGATTAGTTGATGGCGCGGCGACGTTTATCAAAATCAGTGAAGAGCGCTTTGATCGTATGCTACAAGAAGTTTACGAGCAAAAGTCAGGGCAGGCTCAGAAAATGGTTGATGATATGCAAGATAATATTGATTTATCTTACATGGCGCAGCACCTGCCAACGCCTGATGATTTACTGGAGAGTGCTGATGAAGCGCCGATTATTCGCTTGATTAATGCACTGCTTACGGAAGCTATCAAGGAAAATGCCTCCGATATTCATATTGAATCTTATGAAAAACGCATGGTAGTGCGTTTTCGTGTTGATGGTGCTTTGCGCGAGATACTTGAACCTGCACGAGAATTTGCGCCGATGATTATCTCTAGGCTTAAAGTCATGGCTAAACTCGATATTGCTGAAAAAAGATTACCTCAAGATGGGCGAATATCACTCAATATTGGTGGTCGCACCGTTGATGTTCGTGTTTCTACGTTACCGTCAGGTCATAGTGAGCGTGTGGTTTTAAGATTGCTAGATAAGCAGGCGAATCAACTAAGTCTTAGACAGATTGGCATGGTTGATCAAGATTTAGATAGTATTCAGAAGATGATCTCAAGGCCGCATGGCATCATATTAGTCACTGGGCCTACTGGTTCAGGCAAAACCACGAGTCTTTACGCGATTGTGAATCAGCTTAACGAGCGCACACGAAACATCCTTACGGTCGAAGATCCTATAGAATTTTATTTAGATGGGATAGGTCAAACGCAGGTTAATAATAAAGTGGAAATGACTTTTGCAAAAGGGCTACGTGCAATTTTACGGCAAGATCCTGATATCGTTATGGTCGGTGAAATTCGCGATAAAGAAACCGCTGAAATTGCCGTTCAGGCGAGTTTAACCGGTCATTTAGTCTTATCAACTTTACATACCAATTCTGCTGTTGGTGCAATTACACGCTTACGGGATATGGGTGTGGAACCGTTTTTACTTGCCTCCAGTCTTGTTGGTGTCATTGCACAAAGACTGGTGCGTAAACTCTGTCCACTGTGTAAATTGGCGGTGTCTGCGCCGGTTAATGATTTAGCTAAGATTGGCCATAGACCTCATAGTCAAGACTCCGTCACGGTTTATCAAGCGCAAGGTTGTATGTCTTGTGGTCAAAGAGGCTATAAAGGGCGTGCGGGTATCTTTGAAATTATCCCTATTAATGCTGAAATGCGTAGCCTGATACATGATTGTGCGGGCGATCAGCTGCTAGAAGACCATGCGCGCGTATTTTCACGGAGCATTCAAGAAAGTGCCCTAGAAAAAGTGCTTAATGGTGAAACTAGTTTGGATGAAGCGATTCGGATTACCCAAAAGGAATAATGAATGGCCACGTTTGAATATCAAGCAATCAATGTCAAAGGTCAACAAGTTAAAGGTACTTTTGAAGCAGACACTATTAAATTAGCAAGGCAGCAATTAAAAAGCCAGGATCTGACCTTGCTGGAAATAGAAGAAGTGCATAAAAAAGAACTTAGTGTGAATCGGCCCCTGTTGTCACAGCGAATTAGTATGCGACAACTGGCGCACATTACGCGCCAATTAGCCGCGTTATTAGGGTCGGGGTTAGCAATAGATGAAGCCTTAGGGATTACCGCAAAACAGTTGGATTCAGCCAAAGCGAAACGTATTCTACTCGGCGTGAGAGGTCGAATTTTAGAGGGGCAAAGTTTAGCGCAAGCTTGCAGCGCCTTTCCTAGCACGTTTCCACCGCTATATCGGGCAACGGTTGAAGCGGGAGAATCTTCAGGCAAGCTTGATCAGGTGCTACAAAGATTAGCGGATTATATTTCTGATAAAGGCCAATTACATAGCAAACTCCAAATGGCGATGATCTATCCAGTGATGCTGACGTCTGTTTCCTTATTAGTGGTGATTGGTTTATTAGCCTATGTCGTTCCAGAAATCACCAGTGTGTTTGATAAAATGGGGGGAGAGTTACCCACAATCACCAAATTACTCATTGCCTGTAGCGACTTTTTTAAACATTATGGATTGGTTTTATTCGTCGTGGCTATAGTTCTCAGCATAAGCTTTAAAATGCTACTGCGTTTACCTCAGCCTCGTATGCGTTTTCATTTATTTATCTTGAACATGCCTTTTGTTTCGCGTTTTTCAAAGGGAATGAATACTGCGCGATTTACGCGTACGTTAGCGATATTAACCAATAGCGGCGTGGAATTATTGCAAGCATTGCAAATCTCCAGTCAAGTATTGACCAATAACGCCATGCAAAAAGCCGTGGAAGCCGCGTCAATTAGAGTAAGGGAAGGGCAGAGTTTAAACAAAGCCATGGAGGCGAGTGGGTTATTTCCTCCTGTCACCATTCATTTGGTTGCCAGTGGGGAGGCCAGTGGGCAGTTACCAAAAATGTTAGCTAGCGCGGCAGATGATCAAGAGCGCGATATTCAGGCGTTAACTGAAATGACCTTAGGCTTATTTGAACCCATTTTAATTTTAGTCATGGGTTTAGTGGTGCTTGCCATTGTGTTAGCCATCTTATTGCCTATTTTTGAAATGAACCAATTGGTTAAATGACGATACGTTATGCCATATTAGGTCTTTATTGTTTCTTACTTTTATTTTAAGGATTGATGTAATGATGTCTTATAAAAAAAACCAAGGCTTTACGTTAATTGAAGTCATGATTGTTGTGGTTATCTTGGGAATTTTGGCTTCAATTATTGTGCCTAAAATCATGGGGCGACCTGATGAAGCTAGGGCAACCCGAACGCTGCAAGATATTAGAGCCATCTCGGCAGCATTGGATTTATATCGATTAGATAATTACAGCTATCCCACAACAGAACAAGGCCTCGAAGCCTTGGTATCTAAGCCGGCAAATCTGCCGCAAGGTACGCATTGGAAACAAGGTGGCTATCTTGATCAAATGCCTGTAGATGCATGGGGAAAACCGTATCTTTATCTTAAACCTGGGATACATGGCGAGTTTGATTTGTATTCTTATGGTTCAGATGGTGTTGAAGGTGGAGCTGAATCCGCATCAGATATTACTAATTGGGTTAAAAAGTAAACTATTGGAAGTCAATTAAACCAGTCGATTGTGAGCGAGTAAATGAACGACGTCAAAGGTTTTACCTTGATTGAATTATTAATCGTATTGGTTTTGATAGGGGTAATTACTGGTGTTGCTATGCTCTCTATGGGAACGTCTGATCCGCGAGATCAACAAAAACTTGAAGCCGATAAATTAGTTAAACTATTGGATTTGGCTACGCAAGAATCAATGGCTCGTGGTGATGTCATGGGTATAGAGTTTTTTGAGAATGGCTATCGATTTGCGGTGGTAAAAAAACAAAAATGGCAACCAGAAGTTTCTGATATGGTATTCAAAGAGCGTGAGTTATTGCCGCAAATGAGATTGGCCTTTTCTATGAACCAACAAAATATGATGTTAAATAAGCGCGTTACTTTGGGCCTTGAGCCAAAACCACAGATTATTATCACACCGGATGGTGAAATGGATTTATTTCAAATCAGTCTAAGGTTGCAAAATAGCAATAGTATTTTTTTTCTAACTAATACCTCGCAAGATGGCTTATCAATAACCAGTCAAGATACCCCATGAGTAGCTCATATCAAAATAGACGAGTTGAGGGCTTTACTTTATTGGAAGTGTTAATTGCTCTAGCCATTCTGGCCATAATCATGGTGAGCGCTATTAAAATCACTGCGGATAATATCGCTAATTTATGGTATCTGGAAAATAAAACGTTAGCGGCTATGATTGCCAGTAATCATGCGGTGCAATTACGTTTAGAAACAGATAAACCCGAAACGGCGGATGGTTGGGATGAAATGGCTGGTCGACGCTGGTATTGGCAGATTAAACGTCATGTTTCAAGTCTATCGGGCGTATGGCGATATCGCATTGAGGTGTTTCTCGAAGGAGATAAACAACCCTTGGTTAGCTTGCTGAGTGATATTGCCGAAATCTGATGACCCTTTCATGCGCAAGCAATATGCTCAAATTACCAAAATGATTCCACTCTCTAACGCTACGCTCAAATATTCAAAGCAGCAAGGCTTTACTTTACTTGAAATATTAATAGCCCTAGCCATTTTCGCTATCATGTCGATGATGGCTTACGCCGGCCTCGCTGCCATTTTAGATGCTAGGGCAAGTACCGTGCCCAGATCTCAACAACTAGCACAATTGCAAACCACCTTATATTTACTCAATGAAGATTTAAACCAAGTCATCAATAGACCAATTAGAGATCAATTCGGCTCTTCAGAGCCTGCTTTTTCAATAGGACGGGGTAATGAAATATTGGTTTTGACTCGTACCACGCCTTCATGGTCAATGGATTCAAGTGAAAATAAGCTATTAAGAGTGAGTTACAGCTTAGAAAAAGACGCGTTATATAGACGGGTTTGGACGATACCGGATAGAACGCAGCAAACAGAATATCGACGTCGAAAACTTCTCGTTACCCAGGGCGTCACAATAAAAGGCTTTAATGCAAGCACCAAGACGTGGGGGGCGTTAGTGGGTGAAATACCGCAGGCGCTCGATATTAGTTTTAAATTGGATGGACTGGGTAGTGTTCATCGAACCTTTTTAATCCATTAATGAAATTCAGCAATCCCCAGAAAATTCGCTCTCAGGGCGGTATTGCCTTAATGACTGTTATGTTAGTGCTGTCTGTTGTCACCGTCGCTTTAGTTGCTATGTCGAGTGATAGGCAGATGGATATTCGTAGAACAGAAAATCAATTACGTTCAATACAGGCGTGGGAATATGTATATGGACTGGAGGCCTTAGCCGTGAAGCAACTTAACATTGATAGGGCTAAGAATAGTTATGATGATGTAGCTGATAAATGGAATCAGCCGTTAGCGTTAAAGCCTATTCCTGAAGGCGATATTCAAGCGGATATTATTGATCTACAAGGTCGAATTAATTTGAATAATTTACTTCTAGATGGTGAAGTCAGTGAAGAAGATATTCTTCGATTAAAACGATTATTCATTAATTTAAAAATCAATACGGATCTGGTTGATGTCATGCTGGATTGGATAGATGCCGATATGGAATTAAGATCGCCAAAAAGCGCCGAGGACGAAACCTACAGCAAGTATACCCCTCCTTATCGAAGTGCTAATGCGCCATTTTCAGACATCAGTGAGTTATTGCGTCTTAAAGGTATGACACTTAAGGATTATAAAAAATTACTCCCCTATCTCTATGTTGCTTATGAGCGCACACCCATTAATATTAATACCGCAAATGCTAATGTGTTAAGAACTTTGGCGCCTGATATGACTCAAAATCAAGCGGAATCTTTGTACAACGCAAGCGGCAAACCGTTTGAAGACATTGACGAATTCTTAAAAGATGAAGCTATGGAGGGCATGACTATTAACAAAGAAAGTATAAGCGTTGCCAGTCATCATTTTTTATTATCAGGACAAATTGACATGGGAAAAAACGTTTTGATGTTTACGTCACATTTGCATCGTGATGATTTAGGTGAGGTAAAAGTGATTAAGCGCTTACGCAAAGGAGTTAAGGAATGACTAAGCAAATTATCGTGCGAGGGCTGAAACAAAGTGATACAACGCTGGAATGGTTATTTGTCGATAACATGCAGCTCAGCGCGTTGCAACAAGGAACACTGCAAGACCTCGCGAACAATGCAGAAAACACGTCCGTTACCTTGTTACTGCCTGCATCAGAGGTATTGCTATTGGGCCTTGCACTACCGCTTAAAAGTCATAGTCAAATTAAAAAAGCCTTGCCTTTCGCGCTGGAGGATTTGTTAGTAGATGACGTGGAAACTTATCATAGTGTTTGGCAAAAACACTCGGATGGTAAAGTGTATGTGGCATTAACAAATAAAGCAAAATTTAAGGCCTGTTTGGCGAAGTTTGAACATGCCGGTATTACACTTGAGCGTGTGTACCCTGAAAGTCTATGCCTGCCTTATCAGGAGCGGACTTGTGCCATAGTGATCGATGGTCAGCAAGCCATTTTAAGACATGACAAATTCTTAGGGGCAGGTTTTGATCGTGACATGTTACCCATTTTTTTAGATAAAGTAGTAAAGGAAAACGCAACACTTAACACAATCAATAGTTGGTCAACTGATAAGCTGAGTCTAAATATTCGAGAACCTGCTATCGATATAAACTATCTTAAAGTGGATTCAATCTTACCTTTTTTAGCGACAGGCGTGGCAACACTCGAGAGTGCTTGCAACTTATTGACGGGTGAATTGACTAAAAAAAATAAATCGACATTAAATGGCAAAAAATGGTTACCTTCTCTTGGGCTTATAGTCGTCACGGCTTTGATGCAGATGGGATTTCTAGGTTATAGCTACCATCAAAAAAAATCCGAATTGGCCGTATTGCAAACTCAGACTCAAGATTTGTTCAAGCAAACGTTTCCTGAAGTCAAACGGTTAGTGAATATAAAAGTGCAGGCTGAGCAAGCCATAATAGAGCTTAGAAAAAATTCCAGTGCCAAGGGGAGTGCGTTCATGCGCCTTTTATACGAAACGGGTGAGGTGTTGAATGCAAATGCGGGCTATAAGCTCAAGCAGCTTGATTTTATGGATGATTTGCTGCAAGTTCAATTAACGATTGCTGATATTTCTCAAGTCGAACAAATTAAACAGCAACTAGAAGCGAGTCAGCAGTTGTTAGTTAAAATAAAGTCTGAAGAAGCTAATCAAGAGGGCGTAGAGGTGCAATTTGAAATTAAACATAAATAGTTACCTAAAGCAATTTTCTGGATTATCACCTAGAGAGCGTTTTTTAGCCGTATTAGCAACGGGTATTGTATTGTTTTATAGCGTTTATCTACTTGTTGTTGAACCGATGTTAGCTGATGCCTTAGTGCTGGAGCAAAAAATAAAAGCTCAGCAACAGGCTTATGAATATCTCAACAATATCAGCACAGAAGTAGTCAGACTTCGTAATCAGCAACCTGAAATAGACAATAATCAACAGGGACAGTCTCTAATGGCAATTATTGATGCGAGTGGGACGGAGCAGGACATGAAGTCTTGTATCAAACGGATGATTCCTGATGAAGCTGATAAAGTCACCTTGTGGTTGGAAAATTGCTCTTTTGATCGGTTCATTGAATGGATTGCCGTATTAGAGACTGAGCGTGGTATTACTGTCAATCAAATCTCAATTGAAGCTGAGCAGGTAAATAAAGATCAAGTAAGTAGTAAAGTCGTGTTGCGTCACTGAGTTGTAATCAAAATGTCATCTAAATGTAGTCAAAATGACTTATTTGAAATGAATAATGAGCATATGTTGAGTGTTTTGTTGCATTAGATTAACTGCATAGCAGGTAGGTAAATGTATGTATTACTCAGTCACAGAAAAATAGTCCAGTTATTATTTATCACATGATGTTTTAGCTTATTTTAAATGCGTTACTTACTTTTCTTTTTAAGAGATACAAAATGAAAAAATTATTATTGATGACAGCCATTACAGCTGCGATTTTTGCAGTTGATGCATCGGCTTCACTGACTGTATTACCCACTATTGCAAATAGTAGTCCATTAAAAGTTGATTTTTCTACTAAAACAGGTGTTCAGAATGTAGCAAACGTCCCTTTGCCTAATAATCTTTATGTAGCAGGCTCTTCAGCAGCTAGAGGATTTTTAGAAAGAACATTTGAAGCTTATGCTAAGCCCGGTTCGGTTATCTACAAATATCAGAATACAGGTGCCTCTGCCAACATATATACTTATGTCTTCACGGCAGGAGATACTGCAGTTGCCAACGGGTTAGTAAAAGACCAAACGTATGTCATTCATTACAGAACCAGAGACGGTTCAATCACAGCGCCTTTAATTTCCTCTTTTCCAACACCTGACAAAGCAGTGGGTGTGACGTTTAACTCATTGGCAGACTTTGCGGCTAATGAAGCTAATTATACTTGTGGTTCACAATCGGCACTTACGGCTACCGCGCCACTTATGGTGACGTGTAGAGGAACAACACCTGAAAAATTGGTGGTGGCTCCGGCTAATGCAACAGGTGCTGCTGGTAGACCTAGCGTTCTTGCCCTCTCTGATGTAGACGCGGCTCAATTTGTGTCTCCCTTAAATGGCGCGAATGCGGCTAACGGTTTGCCAAAAAAAGCATTGACTATGGGATCCACAGCTTTTGCTGCACAAGTATTTGGTGTTGGGGTTAATTTAAAATTGCGTAACGCGATGCAAAATGCACAAATTGCGTCTGGTACATTGCCTGCTAGTTGTGCGGGTCTTGATACGGAAGAGTGTATGCCTGGATTTACGACTGCGCAAATTACGTCAATATTTGCATCAGGTCGCTTTAACGATTGGACTAACTTGTCTTATGGTGCAGGTAATTTAGTATCAGCAAATCCAGGAAAAACACCTAGAAATACGGCAGTGCATATTTGTTCTAGAACCGCAGGTTCAGGTACTTTAGCCACATTTCAAACGGTGTTTGAAAATGCGCCTTGCAGCGTAAATGAAGCTATTCAAGCTGCTGTTTCTAAAACGATTTTTCCTCTGCAATCATCTGTTCTTGGAGCGGAAGCACCCAATGCAGCTGCAAAAGTGTATCATTCAATTGAATCTTCAGGTGATGTTGAAAACTGTTTGGCTTCTTTAGATGGCTTTGATGTGGCTAACAAGAAAGCGTCTACGACTGGCATCGTCGGAAATGGTAACTTTGGAGCCGGAACTACTCAACCTCTTGTCCTCTCTCCAGCAACTTCTGAAGGAGATTTCCGTTGGGCAGTGGGGATATTTAACGCAGATAGAAATGCGACTAATGCCTTGCCTTTCCGTTTTGTTAAAATTGATGGTTATGCACCTTCTTTAATTAATACCGCGAATGGTAAATATAAATTCTGGTCTGAATTGTCTTATGTCACACCAACTCCAACCACACAGCTATCATTAACAGCGCAAGCTTTTGTAAATGGAATGTCTAAACCTGAAATTATTGCTAAAAGTAACTTAAAGACAGCTAGTTGGTCTACGACGGCTGCCAGTGCATCAGGTTATATGGCAACAGCAGCTAAAGCAATTTCAGGTGCAACGGCATTTAACCCTGCATTGCCAGTCATGCCATTTACCCATGCAGATGGCGCTAATAAAGTAGGCTCTGTAAATCATTGCCGCGCTCCAGCTATTTTAAGCGGTAAAGTGATATTACCCGGTTTGAACTAAATTCACTTAGTTTAAATCACTATTTTCTAAATAGTTCATAAGAAAAATCAGTCGCCGAAAGGCGGCTGTTTTTTTGTTTGTCATCATTATTTAGGAATGTTTATGAAATCAATCATTTATTGGTGTGTAAGTTGGATAGAATCGAATACATTCGTTTTTTATCATTAGTCAACTTATGTCGTGCATATTCCCAAGTACAAAAGTAAATCATTCAATGAAGGCGACGTCTGTTTCTCAGGCATGATGTTTAAGGGTTTAAGGTTAAATCTAGAGTTAACCTAGCTTTAATATGATGATATTAGAAAGTACCTTCTCAAAGTCTTTATCAATAATTGAAATAAATTTAAATGGTATGTCATTGAAATTAAATAAGTATACTCCGTTTTTGACCCGCTCAGTTCTATGTACTACGAGTCTTGTATTCGCATTATATGCAGACGTTGTGTACAGCCAACAAGAGCAAAACGTCCCTGAAACTGAAGGTGCTTCCAAAACAGCGCCAAAACCAGTAGGTTTTGATTTATTAGAATTGCGTGTGAAAGGCAATACCAAATTAAATACGCAAGAAATGGAGCGTACCTTATATCCTTTTTTGGGTCTTAAAAAAACGTTAGACAGTGTAGATTTAGCGCGAACGGCTTTAGAAGAATTATATAGAACTAATGGCTATCAAACGATATCCGTGGATATTCCTGAGCAAGACGTTAAAAACGGTATCGTTTATTTACAAGTGGTTGAGGGCAGCGTATCGCGCCTAAGAGTTAAAGACTCGCATTATTTTTCTATGGGAAAAATTAAAGAAGGCGTACCTGAATTAGCCGAAGGCAATGTGCCTCATTTTCCAACCATGCAAAAGCAATTAGCCGAATTGGCCGGTCAAAGTCCAGATCGTAAAATCCAACCTGTTTTGCGTGCAGGGGATACGCCTGGTACCTTAGAAGTCGACTTAAAAGTCAAAGATGAGCTGCCTTTTCATGGGCGTGTAGAGCTTAATGGTCGAAATTCGCAATCCACGGATCGTCTACGTTTAGTCACTACAATGCATTATGACAATTTATGGCAGGCTATGCATAGTGCGTCATTGATGTATATGGTGTCACCTGAAGATGCGTCACAGGTTCAAATATGGTCGGGTACGTACGTCATGCCCCTATTTAGCTCAGATATGCGCCTTGCGCTTTACGGCGTGGATTCATCTTCGAACATCGCTTATGCAGGGACTCAGGCAATTATTGGTGCGGGGAGTATTTATGGTGCAAGACTCATTAAGCCTTTTGCATCCATCGAAAACTATTCACATAACGCAACTTTTGGAGTTGATTATAAAAATTTTAAAGAGAGTATTGGTCTAAGTGCGAGTGCTGGCGGTTCAATAAATACCCCGATTACCTATTTACCCTTTTTAACTCAATATAGTGGCAATGTTCGAAGAGAAGATTCTTTGACTAGCTTTGAATTGGGCTTGCATTTTTCTGTACGAGATTTAGGTAATAACCAAGAAGATTTCGATAGAAAACGCTATAAATCCAATGCTAATTATTTTTATTTGGCAGGTGATTTAAGGCATCAACATGACTTACCGCTAGGTATGGAATTAAAGAGTCATATAAGTGCTCAGGTAGCGGACTCGCCTTTAATTAGTAACGAACAATTTTCTATGGGGGGGGCTTTAAACGTGCGAGGGTACTACGAAACGCAAGCGTTATCGGATTCGGGTACGTTTGGATCCGTTGAGCTTTATTCGCCTAATTTAAATCATTTAGAAAACGCCTACTTTAATAATTTTAAATTATTTACCTTTATCGACGGCGCAACGGGTTGGGTGCAGAGTCCATTGCCTGGTCAGGAAAGTCAATACCAACTTGCGGCGAGTGGTGCAGGTTTTAATTTTCATATCAAAAAATACTTGTTAGCCACGTTTGATGTAGGTATTCCATTAATCAACTTAGGTGAAGTGAAAACAGGCGATCCACGTTTTAATTTTAATATTGCAACAGAGTTTTAAGACACTGTAAAACCAATCAAATAAACAAATTTTTTTGTGGTCATAGGTTTAGCCACAAAGACTTAGCGGCTATTGCATCAACACCATTCATTATCGTTTCATGCGAAGCCACATAACTTCTCTTATCGTCAACATATAGTAAGGTTATCTACATGACCACCAAGCATTCTACAAACAAAACTAATTCATCGGATGATTTCTTTAAGCTTAAGCCGCTTGTTGCCGGGATTCGGGTCGTAATTGCGGGTGGCTTGTTCGTTGGGTCAGGTATGGTGAAGGTCAATGCTGATCCACTCCCAGTTCCTGTCATTGCTGGCCCAACCATTACGGACGGAAGTGCCGCTCGTGGTAACGCGACTATGGCAATTAACGGTACTCAGCAAACCATTACCCAAACAACAAAGACAGCGGTTATTGATTGGAAAAGTTTCAATATTGATAAAGGTTATGGCGTCAAGTTTGTGCAACCTTCAGCTACCGCCTCAGCACTTAATAATATTCACGATGCTAATGCGACCCAAATAATGGGGACGCTGTCTGCGAATGGTCAAGTTTATTTGGTGAACAATAATGGTATTGTCTTTGGCAAAGATTCTACTGTTGATGCGAATACTTTAGTCGCTTCAGCGTTGAATATTTCGGATGCTAATTTTAATAATGGAATAATTCGAACCTTTGATAATAATCCAAATACACCAACAGCCGCTTTAAGTGGTGGAGCCGAAAGCAATGCGGTAATTGAAGTTCAAGCGGGTGCAAAAATACATATAGGGCAAAAAGGGACTGCTATTTTAGCGGCGCCCACGGTGAATAATTCAGGTTCTATTACCGCTGATCAAAATGGGCAGATACTGCTAGTTGCAAGTGAAGATAATGTTTATCTTCAGCCCGCCTCTAGCTCTAGTCCCTTTGCTGGCTTATTGGTAGAAGTGGCAGCGGGTGGAAAAGTGAATAATAACGCTGGGGCTAATGTTGCTGTACGTGAAGGCAATGTTACCTTGGCAGGTTTTGCGGTAAATCAATCGGGGCGTTTAAGTGCGACCACCTCTGTGAATACAAATGGATCGATTAGATTACTGGCGCGAGAAAAGGCTATTGCCGATCCAAGTACAGGGGCTTTAACAGCAAGTCAAACAGTGCGTGATGCTGGTTTGGAGACAGAACAAGCAGGATCAGTGACGTTTGGCTCAGGAAGTACGACCTCAATTTTGGCTGATGTTAATAGCGGTAGTGCCATAGATGAGCAAAGTCAAAAAAAATCAACGGTTGAGGTCAACGCGAATAAAATTGACCTTCAGTCTGGTTCAACCATTGAAGCAACTAGTGGCTTAGTTAATTTAACTGCGTCTAATAGTGTTGATATGCCTGGCGCGCAGTTTACGGGAACGTCAGGACGTATTCATCTAGAGGAGGGCGCAAAGATAGATGTTGCGGGTTCAACAAATACGACTGTTCCCATGTCAAGAAATGAAGCAGCCGTCTCAATTCAAAGCTTCAATTTGCGTAATGCTCCATACCAACGTGGCGGCGTTTTACAAGGCAAGACTGTTCAAGTGGATGTGCGAAATCTGCCCACTATTGTTGATGCTAGCAGTGCATCCGCTTCATTATCTCGGGGCATAAATGAGCGTTTAAGTAAGGGGGGGACTGTTAATTTGGTTTCTGGTGGTGATACCGTCGTCAATAAAGGCGCGGTTACAAATATTGCCGGTGGATCTGTTACCTATCAAGGTGGAGTTGTTAATACTACCCAATTGGTGAATGCCGATACGGGACGCGTCGTTAATATAAGCAATGCTGACCCTAATCAGAAATATTCATCAATTTATGGTGTTTACACAAAGGATAATGAAAAATGGGGGGTGAAAGAGTCTTTTAACATCCTGACGCCACTCAATAGTGGACAATATCAAGCGGGCTATACTGATGGCGCCGATGCTGGTGCACTAAATATACAAAGTCCTGTGACCGCTTGGGCGGGTACTGTGATAGCGGGTGCGGTCACAAGTATTAATCAACGCAGCACACCCGCTTTTGGCGGAAGTCTTACCATCAATCAAAATGATAATGGTGGCTCAACGAATCCTGAGAGTTCATTTTTATCAAATCAAGATGTCGTTATTCAAAAAACACTATTAGAACAAGATGCAATTGGTATTAATGACAGCATAGACAGCGTGTCACCTATTACTTTATCAACGGAATTATTTAATGGGTCTGGTTTAAGTAATTTTGTCATCAAAACAGCAGGGAATGTGAGCGTCGTTGAAGACGCTAATCTCTCAATGCCAATGCTCAGTAGCTTGTCTGTTGACGCGTCTACATTTAATATTGCCGGATCTATTTATACACCCGGTGGCACGTTAGCACTAAATGCAGTAACGTCAAGTGATCCGTCGAGTGGACAGATTAATTTATTAGCGAATTCGCAGTTAAATGTATCAGGTAATTGGGTTAATGATTTTAAAGATGGCAATAATACCCCTTTAGCCATTCATGCCGGTAAGGTAAACCTAACCGCAACGCAATTAAATCTCGATGAGGGCGCTAAGATTAAGGCAGATGGTGGCGCACAACTCAATGTTGGTGCTGACAATGTCAGTGCCGGTAGGGCGGGTTCAATAAAATTCAATGCCAATAGTATTTTATTTAATGGCGATAAAGTAGCCCAAAATGCTTTATCAGCAATAGGAATCAGTCAAGGTGGTAGCCTAAGCGTGATCACTAATAAAATAAACATTGGTAGCAGTGAGGCTGACGTTGATCCTGATGCGCTTAATTTAGGGGTGAGTAATGGGGTGTTAGACCTTACGGCTAACGCGGGCTTTAATACCATCAGTTTAGAAAGCACCATTCAAGATATTACCCTTAATGCCAATACTAAATTGTCATTTTTAGATAAAAATAGACTGTTAAACACGAACTTTAGACAGCAATCTGGTTCAAAATCACTTAAAGACCTTGGTCAATTAACAACCTTACCAGAAAACGCTAGGGCGCCAATCAGTTTGACTTTAACCGGTCAAACAGGTGTTACGATGGCAAAGGACAGTCAAATTCATATGGAAAAGGGCTCAACGGTCACCATCAATGCCAAAAATACAGGGCCCGGTATTTATATTAATGGCTTAATTAACGCGCCAGCTGGGACAATAAATTTAAATTTAACAGCCGATGCAGGCGGAGAATACAACCCTAATCAGGCAATTTGGATTGATTCACTTGCTAGTCTCAATGCGCAAGGGACAACATTACTGAATCCCATTGATGCGCTTGGAAGAAAAACCGGTAGCGTGCTTGATGGTGGTACGGTCAATGTTGTCGCTAATCGGGGCTATGCGATATTTGCAGAAGGCTCAAGTATCAACGTGAACGGTGCTAACGCTAAATTAGTCATACCCACTTTAAATACATTGCAGACCACATATAAAGTCATCGGATCAAATGCGGGTCAGATAAACATTAAAGCGGCTGAAGGTATCATATTAGATGGAAATCTCAGTGCTAAAAAAGGCTTGGCGACGAATGCTGGTGGAAGTTTGAATGTAATACTTGATCGAAGCGCAAGAAATGAGTCTGGAATATTCCCAATCAATGAGCTGCATATTGATGTGCAGCAGCAAGATACCGCTTTATTGCCAAATACGTCGAGTTTTGGCGATGAAATTGCGGATTCATTCAATGGACAGGCGGTACTGAGTAGTCAAAAAATTCAGCAAGCAGGTATAGATAATTTAACTTTAAATGTACCTTATCAAATTAATCAATCTAGAGCGGGTTCTGTTCGACTTTTAGGTGATGTTAACGTGAGCATCCCTTCGAGCATTATTTTAGATGCCCAAAAATTAAGCTGGGCTAGCAATGATAGCCTAAGCAATGCAGCGGCAATTAATACTGGCTATTTAGCGTTAGGCTCATCCACACTTGATATCACTGATGTGAATGATATCGCAGAAATCGGTGATGGCGCGTTGACAGCAAATGCACGTAATATTGAACTAAAAGGGTCTTCTGTATTGACTGGGTTTAGTGAGGTCAATTTAAATGCTAAGCATGATATGAGAACTGTAGGGGTAAATTTTGATCCGACAACTAAGGCTTATATCGGCAGTTTAACAACAGCGGGTAATCTGAATTTGCAGGCTAGTCAGTTATACCCCTCAACGTTAACAAAATTTACGTTCAATGTGACGGATCCAAGCAGTCAGTTAACCTTATCAGGTCAGAACACAGATGTGACCCCTTTATCTGCGGCGGGTAGCTTAAGCTTTAATGCGCCGACGATTAATCAAAATGGGGTGATAAAAGCGCCTTCAGGCAATATCACGTTTAATGCAGCCGACAGTTTACTTTTTAATGCGGATAGTTACACCTCTGTTTCCACGGAAGGTCAATTGATTCCTTTTGGGACACTTTTAAATAATGTGTGGATGTATTCGTTTGCTGGAGGTAACAACCTCGTGTTTAATTCAGCGCCTGACAATAATAGTTTGGGCGTCAAACAAATCTCCTTTAATTCACCCAATATACAGTTTAATAAAGGGAGCGTGGTGAATGTTTCAGGTGGCGGTGATTTAATGACAGCTACTTTTCAGCCGGGGCCAGGGGGTGATTACGATTACTTAATGCCAGGCAGTGCAAGTTATAATGGTGGCTTTGCGATAATGCCCTCGTTAGGTGTTTCTACCTTAGCGCCTTATGATCCTAATTTATCAGCTGGTTTTGCGAACGATCCAAGAGCGCAAGTATTCCTAAGCGCTTCATCAAATTTAGCCGCTGGTTTTTATACCATGTTGCCTTCGTATTATGCCTTATTGCCAGGGACTTTTTTGGTGACGCCACAAGGCAATACATTAGATCAATTCATGACGACAACCACTGTGAGTGGACTACCGATTGTTTCTGGTTATCAAACTATTGCAGGCACTAATTATCAGCCATCGCTTAACAGTGGTTATTTAATTGAATCCAGCGATGTGGTGCAAAAGAATTCACAATACAACATTGAGACCGCCAATAAATTCTATACAAATCAATCGATTGTTAATCATGTCAGTTTGCCATTATTGCCTGAAGATAGTGGGCAAATATCGATTAATGCGAGTACGCAACTGGTGTTGGAAGGTCAGTTTAAAGTAGCGACTTCAAATGGTAATGGTAGAGGTGCAAAAATGGATATTTCTGCACAAAATATCAATGTGATTAATGCTGATTCAAGTAATGCAACCCTTGGACTGCAACTCTTGGCACAAGATCTTAATAATTTAAAAGTAGACAGCTTATTATTGGGTGGCACCCGAACAATTGATAATGCCACTGGCAAGACCAATCTCTT
Source organism: Pseudomonadota bacterium (assembly GCA_039805765.1). Lineage (GTDB taxonomy): Bacteria > Pseudomonadota > Gammaproteobacteria > Methylococcales > Methylomonadaceae > UBA10906. Next base: position 61,662 of record JBDLTP010000050.1, on the reverse strand, counting down.
GGTATCGGCTGATAATGTGAGTTTTGATGAGGGCGTGAGTATTCAAGCTTTAGATTTAATGGCGGCTGGAAATCAGCGTGTTCATGTTTCATCGGGAGCCAGCATCAATGCGACGGGTCAAGTTAACACTGGCGTATCGGATATTGTGTTAAAAGGCGATGGCGCTTTTTTGAGAGTGTCCGCAGATAAGCAAATCAATCTCAATAGACAGGTTGATCCAGATGCTACAAATCCAGTTGGCACAAATGGTGATCTGTTAATTGACGCAGACTCGACTCTAACATCAACGAAATCTATGTTACTTGCAGGGAGTCATTCAACCAGTCTAAATGGCAATATTAATATGTCGGGAGGATCCATTAATATGGAAGCTAACGCAATTAATTTAGGGGATGTTTCTGCGTTGACGGCGGATGCTTTAAATTTGACGAATCAAAACCTGTCAAATTTAAAAGGAAATGATGTCACATTAACCAGTTTAAGCTCAATTAATTTCTATGGTGACGTAGGTCAACTTGATGCCGATAATATCCTGACGCCAATTCAGTTTAATCATTTAGTCTTAGATGCAAAATCGCTATCAGGTTTTGAAGGTACTGCGCTAAGCAGTAATCCTATTAATTCAGTTATGATCAAAGCGAATATAATTGATTTACAAAACACCAGCGGTAATGCCTCCACTCCAGCAGGCACTGGAACAGGCACGCTTAATCTCAATACAGCCCAACTTAATGTCACTAAGGGAGAAATTGCAATAGATGGTTTTACTACGGCGGATTTCAATGTAGATAAACAATTTTCAGCCACGGGTAATAGTGTTCTTCATTTAGCAACAGACCTAAACTTAACCGCGGGTCTAATCAATACCACGGGCGGGCATAGTTTATTATTAGATGCATCAACTGGTGCTGGTTATAATGTGATGATAAATGGTCATGCAAACAATACGTTACCGGTTTTTAATGAGCTAGGTGGGCGGATTGGGGTGTCTGCAAATACTATTACTTTGCAAGATGTAAACTTACTTATGCCTTCAGGTAGACTGGAATTAAATGCCATTGGCGATATAGCCGTTAATGGTAAGTCGACTATCAATCTTGCAGGACAAACGGTTAAATTTGCAGATTTAGTCAGTGACACTCCAGGCGGATTTTTTAGTGCAAATTCAAGCAATGGCAGTGTTGCTTTAGGCATTGACGCGTCATTAGATATTAGTGCAGGAGGTGACAACGCTTCAGGAGGCAGTCTTATTTTAAAAGCGCCTCAAAATACAGTTAATGTAGATGGAAGTCTTAAAGCCACTGGTGCGAATGCCAATATTGATTTATCGAGTTTTTCATCAACGCAGGGTTTTGATAGTTTGATGAATAAATTGATGACATCAGGTGTAAATCAAGCAATTTATTTAAGAAGTCGAGTGACAGATATTGTTCAAGCGGCGGGTGATGTCATCACGGCAAAAGCGATTAGTTTGGTTGCGGATAGTGGAAGTATTGATATTAGCGGCAAGTTAAGCACGGATAGTTTAGACAAGGCAGGCAATATTTATTTGTTTGCGGCAAAGGATATTACCTTGGAAAAGGGGAGTTTACTTTCAGCTACTGGAAGCACGGGCGGTCATGTTTCTTTATCGACCTTGGGAACGAATGCTTTGCCTGGCGGTATTATTACTCTATTACCTGAATCCCAAATAAATGTGGCAGGCAATTCAGGCATTGGGGGTAACGTTACCTTAAATGCTATGCGTAATACCGAGGCAAATTCTGGTATTAATATAGCGCCCATTAACGGCACGGTTACGGGTGCAAATCAGTTTGATGCAGTTGGGTTTCAAAAATATGATACCAGTTTGGTTAGTAGCCTTCCTTCTTACCCGATGATTGATGATGTCATCACTGGTTTATCCAGTAGCATTCCGCTAAATATCACTAATTATTTGGCTACCGTCAGCACAATTACCACTGATGATACTGATAATTTATCTAAAATAATTACGACAGACATTACCAATTACTTAGCAAATGCCAGTTCAATAACGGGTGATGATATTCCTAGTTTATCAAGCATCATTACCCAAAATGTTAATAATTACATGACCGCTAAAACTGGCGCGATGACGAATGCGGATATAGATAAATTATCAAGCACCATTGAAACGGATATGAGTGCCTTAATGACGAGTTATAGTACTGATATAAAAAGCTTGTCGAATACCATTAATACCGATCTTAACAGCTACATGGCAAATGCCAACGCAATAGAATCCACTTTAGGTCATGGGGTCGCTTTACGACATGGCGTAGAAATAAATAATGTTAGTGGGCCTATGACATTAGCAACGGAGTGGGACTTCTCTACCTTAAGTGCGGCGTCAACACCAATACTAGGTGAGCTTATCGTGCGTAGCGCAGGTCCTTTAAATATTAATGCATCATTAAAAGATGGTTATTTAAATAATGGCTCAACTCTAATGAATACGAACTCTTGGTCGTTTCAATTAGTTTCAGGTGCTGATTTAAGCAGTGCTGATACGATGGCTACGACTAGTTTGAGCGTTGCGGATAAACTCAATAGTCAAGAGACAAGTGATTTGACTATTGGCTCAGGGAGCAGTTTACATACCGGTACTGGCGATATTAAATTAGCGTCAGGTGGCAATCTCATCTTGACTGATCAAACCGCGAGCATTTATACCGGTGGTCGTGCAACGGTTTACGATAATAAAGATATGAATACAAGTCCTACCGGTACGTTAGACAACGTCACTTTAGGCACTGGATCATTAGCAGATCAAACCCTTGCAAGCATAATCACCGGTGACTATCCTATTGCCGGAGGCAATGTGGATATTCGGGCGTCTGGTGATATTAAAGGCGCGGTGAGCAATCAGTTTATTCGCTCTACATTTGATGGGGCATCATGGCTAGGTGTTCAAGGTCGTCCATTTGATAGTGATAATAAAAACAATAATTTATTAACAACGTGGGCAGTTAATGCAAGCTTGTTTGAACAAAATATTGGCTCTTTTGGTGGGGGGGGAGTGACTGTTTCTGCGCTAGGAAATATTAATGATTTATCAGTGATGATGCCAACAACTGGCAAACAATTAGGAACCGACTATGCGACTAGCGCCTTAGATGTTCAGGGTGGCGGGCAAATGTCAGTGGTTGCTGGTGGTAATATAGCGGGTGGAGCTTATTTCCTTGGACAGGGTATCGGTACTATTTCGGCAGGGGGGCAAATTAGTGGCAGTTATTCAACTGAGTCGAATGCTTTTGTTTCTGGTCCACAACTGGTCATGAGCGGTAATCAACGTCATCCGTTAACAGGCAATACACATTTAACGCTAAATGCCAATCAAGGTATTAAAATTACAGGTGTATCCGATGCCATGGTGCTTCAGAACCTCAATAACGGTACTCAGTTTTTTAGCTACACTGATAAGAGTAAATTAACACTCAACGCCTTGGGAGGAGATATTCACTTAAATTCAGATACGAAAGTCATATCAACTATTCTGAGTATTGATGAAAACTTATCCAGTTTAGAAAGATGGTTGCCGCACGTATACCCAGCGTCATTAGAAGCAACGACGTTTAATGGGAGTGCTATACTCGATAGCGACATTATTTTATATCCTTCTGCCAGTGCAAATGTCAATGTCTTAGCTAAACAAGGAATCAAGTCGAATACGAATCTTGATCTCGGGACTGGAATTTATAGTTTAACGATGTCAGATGCAAATACTGACTTATTGGCTAATGCGTTTAATACTGTTGGAGGCAAGCAAGACGCTACCTATAGCATGTTTAATACCGAAATTATAGATTCCAATGGCCCTCAATCACCTTATATGCATGGTACTGAGCCTTTGCATAAAGATAACACTTCTGCAAGATTTGTAACCCAACTTGGTGATATTTCATCTGTTGCAATCAATATGTCCAAGCAGACTATTGTTCAATCGGGAAAAGATTTGGTGAATAGTCCAATTCTGATACAGCAAAATAACGCAACGGATGCGTCTATTATATCTGCGGATCGCGATATTAAATTCGTAACGGATTTAGATAGTAATGGCAGTCCAACACTGGCTAATAATAGTTATCAAATACAGGTGGCTGGACCGGGTAACGCGTTGGTTAAAACTGGGAGAAACTTAGATTTAGGCGACTCTGTGGGCATGACAACGGTTGGGAATTTTTTTAATCCCGCCTTAGTTGCGACAGGTGCAAATTTAGATCTCTTAGTTGGGTTAAATGGTGGTACACCAAATTATGTCGCGTTTATAAATAAGTATGTGTTGGCAAATCCATTGTATGCTAAAGAAAATACAAAGCTTACAACATTAATTACACCTTATATGCAGCAAATTAGTGGCAATCGTAATTTAAGTAATGCGGAAGCATTAGCGGAATTTTTGACTTTAAAACCAATTCAAACCTTAGCAATTCAGCCACAATTGAATGCCATTCTAACGCCGGTATTTTTTAATGAGTTAAAGTTAGCGGGAACCGCTTCTGCGGCAGATAAAACTAAAGGGAATGCCGGTGGTTTTACAGCCATAGAAACCTTATTTCCTGGCAATAAATGGCAGGGTGAGTTGATGATACCGTTTAGTAAGATACAAACTATAAGTGGTGGTGACATTAATTTATTTGTGCCTGGCGGACAAGTCAATGCAGGGCTAGCAGTTGCCCCAACAGGGGTAAAAACCCCTGATAAGTTGGGAATAGTGGCACAAACTCAAGGCTCTATTAATGCTTATGTTAAAAATGACTTTACCGTGAATACGTCGCGGGTCTTTACCTTGGGCGGGGGGGATATCGTTATTTGGTCTTCTGAGGGTAATATTGATGCGGGTAAGGGAGCTAAATCCGCTTTGGCTGTCACCGTCAATGCGCCTTATTTTGATAAGATAACCAATCAGCTTGTGATTCCTGCGCCAACCATTACCAGCGGTAGTGGCATCAGAGCGGCGTCTGCTCCTGGTCAAAAAGCCGGTAACGTGTCTTTGTTTGCGCCCAAAGGTATTGTGAATGCGGGTGAAGCGGGTATTGGTGGTAATAATGTCACTATTTCAGCAACGGCCGTCATGGGTGGGAACAATATTCAAGTAGGAGGAACATCCACAGGTGTTCCACAGGCATCGTCAGGTGGAATGGCTGCAGGTTTAACGGGGGCGAGTAATTTAACGGCTAACGTGAGTCAGGTGGGTCAAGCCTTATCGGGCGTAGACGATAAGGAATCTCAATCTGCAAAAAACAATACTCTCAGTATTTTAAGTATCGATATATTAGGCTTTGGAGATTAAAATTTTTTTAAGTGTTTGACTACAAGAATGGCCATCATCTGATAATATGAGGTGTTCAAAGAGGAAAAAATGCCAGTAGCTTTATAGCGATTTGCAAGTCTCTCAATTTATATAACTTTTAATTCACGTAAATTATGCCTAAATCAAAAAAAATTATTATTGTCGGGGCGGGACCTGGTGGCTTATGTGCAGGGATGCTACTTAGTCATCGTGGTTTTGAGGTCACAGTTTTTGATAAAAACGAGGACGTAGGTGGACGTAGTCGCCCCCTTCATCTAAATCAATTTACATTTGATACTGGCCCTACTTTTCTTTTGATGAAAGGTGTTTTGGATGAAATGTTTTTATTGTGTGAGAGACGCGCCGAAGATTACTTAGAATTTCAATCACTGTCACCGATGTATCAATTAAAATTCGTTGATCGTGATTTCAATGTCTATAGTGATCCTGAGAAAATGAAGCTTGAATTGCACCATGTTTTTGGTGAATCAAGTGAGGGATACCTTAATTTTTTGGAGAATGAAAAACATCGTTTCAATGCACTCTATCCTTGTATGACGCGTGATTATACAAATTTAGGCCGTTTTTTCTCTTTCGATTTAATTAAAGCAGTACCTTGGCTCGCCTTTCCTAAAAGTGTTTTTGATAATTTGGCACAATATTTCCAAAATGAAAAACTCCGTCTAGCATTTTGTTTCCAGTCTAAATATTTAGGAATGTCGCCTTGGGAATGCCCCGCTTTATTTACCATGCTTGCTTATCTCGAACATCAATATGGTATTTATCATGTTAAAGGGGGATTAAATAAAATCTCAAGTGCGATGGCAAAAGTGATAACTGAAAATGGCGGACAAATACGGACTTCAACAAGTGTTGCATCACTTATTATTGAGCAAGGTGATGTGAAAGGCGTTAAACTTGAAAATGGCGAGTCCGTTTTTGCGGATGAGGTTATCATTAATGCTGATTTTGGTCATGCGATGACGCACTTAGTAGATAAAAATACGTTAAAAAAATATACGCCAAATAAGCTAGAAAAACTCGATTATTCGTGTTCCACATTCATGTTGTATTTGGGCTTGGATAAAATTTACGATTTAGCACACCACACTATTATTTTTGCAGGTGATTATCGCAGTAATATTAAACATATTTTCCAGGATAAGACCCTCAGTGATGATTTTTCATTCTATGTTCAAAATGCGTCGATAAATGATGATAGTCTCGCACCAGAAGGCAAATCTGCACTTTATATATTGGTTCCTATGCCAAATAACGATAGTCAACTTGAATGGTCAGATCATTTTGCAACAGTGCGCGAGAAAGTATTAGATGCGCTATGTGAGCGAATGGGGCTTCATGATTTACGAGCGCATATTGAATGCGAAAAAATAATTACGCCAATGGATTGGCAAACGCAGGAATCTATCTTCAAAGGGGCTACTTTTAGTTTGGCACATAAATTTAGTCAGATGTTGTATTGGCGTCCTCATAATAAGTTTGAGGAATTGGGCAATTGCTATTTAGTCGGTGGTGGAACGCATCCAGGCAGTGGTTTGCCAACCATTTATGAATCAGCGCGAATTTCATCCGATTTGATTTCAAAATATCACGGTGTTTCATTTACGCCCGTTAATCACAGTCGATGGCTTAAAAAGTAGGTTGTTTTGATTATGACGGTCATAACGAGTCGATCACTTTTTGATAATCGTATTTTAGACACCGATAACATGACGCCAAGGGAAGATGTTGCCAAGAAAGTGGAGCAATGTCGAGTAGCCGCTCAAATATGGTCAAATGTGCCCGTCAAAAAACGTGTACAAATATTGGCTCAATTACGTGACGACATCCTAAACGATATGGATGCGCTAAGTGACTGTTTAAGTGAAAGCACGGGTAAAGTCCAAACGGAAGCGTTACTTGGAGATATATTGCCCGTTTTAAGTTTACTTGATTATTATCTTAAGAACGCGACAGCTATTTTGGCTGATCAAAACATAGCAACATCGCCTTTTTTGTTTACGGCAACTAGCGCAAAAGTGTATCGACAACCTTTTGGCGTCATTGCCATTATTTCCCCTTGGAATTATCCTTTTCAATTAACAGTTTCTCCACTGATAACGGCCTTATTTTCAGGTAATGGCGTAGTATTTAAATCGTCTGAATACAGTTTACCCGTCGGAAAATATATTGATCAGTTATTTAAGCAGCTCGATTTACCTGAGGGATTAGTACAATGGGTCATTGGCGATAAAGCGATAGCTGAACAGTTAATTGATGCCGCACCTGATATGGTATTTTTTACGGGCGGATTATCTGCCGGTCGAAATGTGATGAAACGTGCGGCTTTGCATCCTATTCCCGTTTTACTTGAGTTAGGCGGCAAAGATGCGATGATTGTTTTTGACGATGCCGATCTCAACAGAGCATCTCACGCTGCATTATATGGCGCGTTTTGTAATAGTGGTCAGGTATGCGTATCGGTTGAGCGATTATACGTTCAACAAAAATGCCATGATCGGCTGTTAGAAAAATTACTTGATAACTTGACTCAAATACGTGTTGGACGAGGCGTTGAAAATGATATTGGAGCGATGACCACGTCGGCTCAAATTCAACTCATGCAGGCGCACTATGATGATGCTATTCTTCAAGGTGCAAAAGCCTCTGGACCCTTGATTATTCATGATGGAATGTTCGTCAATCCAATTGTATTATGGAACGTTACGCATAATATGCGCATCATGCGTGAAGAATCCTTCGCGCCAATACTTGCGATAATGTCATTTGATAATGAAGCTGAGGTTGTCAAATTAGCCAATGACGCTTCTTATGGTCTTAACGCGAGTGTTTGGAGTTGCGATCTTTTGAAAGCGGAGCGAGTAGCTCGACAATTGCAGGTGGGCGCATGGGTAATCAACGATGTTTTAAAAAATGTCGGCCATCCTGCATTACCATTTGGAGGGGTTAAAAAAAGTGGTTTTGGTCGTTATCATGGTGCAGAAGGTTTACTCAGCTTTAGCTACAGTGTTTCAGGTTTAATCAATTTTTCACATTTACCCAAAGAACCCAATTGGTTTCCCTATAGTGCAGAGCGTTACGCAGGATTTAAAGGCTATCTTGATTTTATTTATAGCAACGATTCATGGTGGTTGCGTGGAAAACGCAATCATGCAGTTTTACAAATTTTTCGATCACAGTCGCAATTTAGCCTAAAGCAATTTTGGCATAATGTGAAGTGTTTTCTAACGTTAAAACGTGGATATTAATATGCAAAACGGAGTGGGTCAAAAAAAAGTTGTCATCATTGGTGCTGGATTAGGTGGCTTATCCGCGGCAATTTCGCTAGCGAGTGAAGGCTTTAGTGTCGAGCTGATTGAAAAGAACGATAAAGTCGGCGGAAAACTCAATGTCCTATCAAAAGACGGATTTACATTTGATTTAGGGCCGTCCATATTGACCATGCCAGAAATTTTTGATCAGTTGTTTACGCGTGCGGGTCGCATACGAAGTGACTATGTTACGTTTGAGTCGGTGGCGCCACATTGGCGAAATTTTTTCGAAGATGGGACAGTAGTCGATTTATCGCCTGATGCGCAGATTCAAAAGCAAGAATTTGATAAATTAGGTCCGAAGGTATATGAAGAATTTAATGAATTCATGGTCTATGCGCAAAAACTCAGCGATGAAACTCAACCGGGCTATTTTGCAAAAGGTCTTGATGGAATTTGGGAATTACTTAAATTTTATGGGCTGAAACGGAGTTTACGTTTTGATATTTTCTCAACCATGGATCAGGGGGTACGACGATATGTTCATGATCCCAAACTCATTGATATTTTAAATTATTTTATTAAATATGTGGGCGCATCACCTTATGATGCGCCAGCGCTGATGAATTTACTTCCCTCAATACAATACCAATATGGGTTGTGGTATGTTCGTGGTGGAATGTATGCTCTTGCTCAGGCAATGGAAAAACTGGCCATTGAACTGGGCGTGACAATTCGTTTGAATACCGAAATTGAGAGCATCGATCACAATCATCAAGTTGCAACGAGTGTGAGATTAAAAAATGGTGAAACAGTAAGTGCCGATATTGTCGTGTCGAATATGGAAGTCATTCCGGCGATGAAAAGTCTATTGCAATGCACTGAACCTGAAATCAAAAAAATGCGTCGTTTTAAGCCAAGCTGTTCAGGAATAGTCCTGCATTTAGGGGTGGATTGTGTGTATCCCCAGCTTGCGCATCATAATTTTTTCTACTCAAATAACTCACGTGCCCATTTTACGTCAGTGTTTAAAAAGGGCGATTTATCGGAAGATCCGACTATTTACCTGGTCGCTCCTTGCAAGACCGATACTAATCAAGCACCAAGTGGGTGTGAAGTTATTAAGATTTTACCTCATATTCCGTGTTTAAACCCAGATAAACCCATCAGTGATGAGGCGTATTATGCTATGCGTGAGCGTGTATTGATTAAACTTGAACGAATGGGGCTAAAAGATTTGCGTAAACATATCGTCACCGAAGAATACTGGACACCTAATGATATTGAGGCCAAGTATTATTCAAATCAAGGCAGTATTTATGGTGTTGAGGCGAATAGGCTTGTAAATTTAGGCTTTAAAGCCCCTCAACGTAGCGATAAATTGAATAATCTTTATTTTGTAGGCGGTAGTGTTAATCCTGGTGGGGGCATGCCCATGGTCACACTATCAGGTCAGCTGGTCTGCGATAAAATTTTACTGGATTTAAAGAAAGGTGAAAATTAATCGCTATTTTAGCTAGACAGCGCTTCTTTAACGGTTAATTTTGACGCGTTACGTGCTGGAAAATAAGCGGCGAAACTGACAATAATCAACAGACCAAATAAGCAATAAATAATGGATAACCAATCGAAACAAAAATCCAATTTCACACCAAATATAATCTGTCCAAGTTGATTGCTTAAGGATTTTGATAAAAAATAGGCGAGCGGGACAGATAATAGCCAAGCAGAAATAGCGTGAAAAAAACCTTCAGACCAAAACAGGTACAGTATATTTTGATCACCTGCGCCAATGGCACGAAGAACACCAATTTCTCTCTTTCTCTGCAGGACATTAAGTGCGATGGTGCCGGATAAGCTTATGCCTCCAACAGACGCAATTAAGCTTGCAAGTCCAGTAAATGTGCCGATCACTGATTGGAATTGATTTTGTGCAAACTGGCGTTGTTCTCGTTTGCCTTGCGTCGTGTAGACATCTAACTTAATTTTTTCTTGGTTAAAAAAAGCTTTTAATTTTTTTAAGTATATTTTTTCTTCAATCAAATTCACCATAGGCGTATCAATCAACGCGTAGGTGGCGATATTGGCTTGATGTGTTTGAAGTTCTATTGTCTCAAGTGGGACATAAACCGATTCAATTATGAAATTATTTCCTGCAAGCCAGTTATACGTGCCCACAACTTCCCATAAATCCATTTTAGTGCCAATTTGTACATTAACTGTGTCACCGACTTCAATCGCATTTTTTTGAGCGGTATCACTGCTTATAAGAAGAACGCGTTTACCAATATCACTTTTTTGCAAATTTCGTCCTTGCTCAATACGCGGACTGTAAAGTGTTGATTCAGCAGGTAGCGCTAATAATTGTAACCCTAAACTACCTTTAGGAATAATTGGCAGGTTATTTTTGATAAGTTCAATAGGTAAGCGCCGCCATATTTCGATGTGCGCATTTTGATCAAAATCCCCAAGCAATTTTTCAATTTTAGTGGCAGATTCATCGACACTAAACCCTAAACGGACGGCATATCGATGTCGCTCCATTTCATTATTTAATGTCACATTCAAAGAATGAATTAAACTCATTAGCAATAAAAAAATCACGCAAGCTGATATCAGGACGCTTTGTGTGAGTATAAAACGTAATTTATTGCGAAATAAATTTCCCAGTGCCGCTGATTGCAAAATAGAAAGTCCATGTGTTCCTATTTTTTGAATCCACACATCAAAGCGGCTCAAGCCAAATTTACCCATCAAACCATAAGTGGCAAGTGCATGATGAACGGGCATGCGTGCGCCTTGAAGTATGGGAATAAGGGTGGCGATAATGGGTGTGACTAAACCTGAAACAATCATTAATTGCACGGATCCCCATGAAATTCGCCAGGGTTCGCACGCAATATTAAATAACTTGAGTAACTGACAAGAACTTTGTTGAGAAATGAGAACGCCCAAGGGCAGGGCGATTAAAATAGCAATCAATGCCATTATAAAAATTTGTGTTAAATATAAATACACGAGCGTGCGCGTTTTAGCACCGATTGCTTTCATCACTCCAATTTGTGCTGTTTGCTCGATAATATGCGCTGAGACTGTTTTATAGGTTAGTGCACTCGCAAGAATTAATGCCGTAATAGCCATCCATGTTAAAACATAATGAATACCTGAAAGAAAGGGTCGTCCCCAGTGTTTGCTTGGATCCTGCAGGAATGTTGCATTCACATACACGCCATGTTTAGCTAATTCACGACGAATATTGAGAGCAACATCTTGAACTTTTTCAGATTGGAATGGCGGTTGGATTTGAACCAGAAGTTGTCTAAAACTGGTGCTGGGTAAATCAAAAAGAGCAAGTGCGCTGGTATCTGCAAAAAAATGCAGTTGACCACCAAATTTCGGGGGCTTGACGAAGGGGTGACGCAAAACGCCGCTAAATTTTAAAACAGTCTGGCCGTTAGGCGTTTCAAATTCAATAGGTGTTTCCAACGCTAAAGGCATCATTTGCGCGGACATGTTTTCCATGGCAACCTGTCCTTGATTAGGCCAGTTTTGACTATTGAGTGACGTAATATCATAATTTTGCGTTAAATAATTGGGGCGAATGAACAGGGTGCCTGTTTCCCAATCTGATTCCGTTGATAAACGAAAACGCACAGTGAACTGCGTGATTGCATCAAGACCAAGTACATTTGGCAAACTTTGAATATTTTGGAGTATTTCAGTTTGCGCACTTGACCGCAAAAGGAAATTAATATGAGAAGGATTAGAGCGTGTATGAGCAGCATCCATCTGGCTTAATTGGAGATCCATCATGCCAACTAAAGTGCCTACACTGAAAATGCCCACTGCCATATTAATAATGGCGAGCCATGTTCGTGATTTATTGAGCCACAAATCTGCCCATACTTTATACCAGAGTACGTTCAATGTAATTACCTACTATCACTAAAAATTCGACCGTTACGGATTTCAATTTGACGCGAAGTCGCTTTTGCTAACGCTGGATTATGCGTCACCATGACGATTGTTTTTCCGTCTTGATTCAACTGATGAAATAAATCAAATACCGAATTTGTTGTTGCTTCGTCTAAATTGCCTGTCGGCTCATCGGCAAAAATAATCGGGGGGTTATTTGCTAGCGCTCTTGCAATGGCTGTGCGTTGTTGCTGTCCTCCTGATACTTGGCTAGGCAGGCGATGTGCAAGTTCAGCTAATTTGAATCGACTTAGCAGATGCATTGCTTTTTCTTTACGATCACGAGGTGTGAGCTTATTTGCAAAATCCATGGGTAAGATAACGTTTTGCAATAAACTAAGTGCGGGCAATAACTGAAAAAATTGAAATACGATTCCAATATTTGCACATCGCCAAAGTGATAATTGTTCCGGTTTCATTTGATGAAGCAGAGCGCCGCTAACAATTATTTCACCTCGAGTAGGCGAGTCGATCCCTGTTAATAGGTTGAGCAAAGTCGATTTTCCATTGCCAGATTCACCTATAATAGCGACAAATTCACCAGTAAAAATGTCTAAATTGATATTATCTAAAACGGTATGAGTATTACTTAATTGGATATAATCTTTGCAAACATTGTTGAGTTGAATGATTGCGGTCATGATATGGGTATTTGACGGTTAGAAGAAGGCATTGAAAAATGGACTGCATAAATAAATTTTCGCATAGTCACAGACTTTTTTGTTAAATTAAAATTGAAAAAAATAGTTATAGTCATTTCAGGCGTGAATATATTTAATGCGATTCGAATGAGTGTATCGCAATCGTTGTCTTAATTCAGTAAAACTATTTTAATGAACAAGCCTTTGCAGGCGAATTTCGATCGATAATAGAAGTGGCAAATAAAAAGGGTATTAGAAAAATCTAATACCCTTTGTTTGTTTTCAATACAGCAAAAAACTAACCACCGAAATCGTCTAACATAATGTTTTCTGGTTCAACGCCATTATCGATTAACATTTTAGTAACAGACGTATTCATAATGGGTGGACCGCACATGTAAAACTCACAATCTTCAGGTGCTGGATGTTTTTTAATAAATTCTTCAAACAGCACATTGTGAATAAAGCCGGTGTAGCCTGTCCACTCATCTTCAGGCAGTGCGTCAGAAAGCGCTGTATGCCATGTGAAGTTTGGATTTTCTCTCGCAAGCATATCAAAATCTTCTACATAGAACATTTCGCGTTTGCTACGCGCACCATACCAGAAGGTCATTTTGCGTTTTGATTTCATTCGACGCAGTTGATCGAAAATATGTGAACGCATCGGCGCCATTCCCGCACCACCACCAACAAATACCATCTCAGCTTCGGTATCACGGGCATAAAACTCCCCATAAGGCCCAGATACGAAACATTTATCACCGGGTTTCAAATTGAAAATAAACGATGACATGATGCCGGGTGGTAAGTCAGGTTTAGGTGGCGTTGCAACGCGTACGTTAAGCATAATTTCTTTTTCTTCTGGATAAGAAGCCATTGAATATGCACGCAATGTAGGTTCTTTCACCGTTGAAACATATTGCCATAAATTGTATTTGTTCCAATCATCACGGAAACGTTCTTCAACGTCGAAATCACTGTATTTTGCAACGTGCTCTGGACATTCAATTTGAATATATCCCCCCGCACGATAATTAATTTCTTCACCTTCTGGCAACGTTAACACGAGTTCTTTGATAAAAGTGGCCACGTTCTCGTTGGATTTAACGGTACATTCCCATTTTTTAACACCAAATACACTATCTTCAACTTCGATGTTCATGTTGCTTTTAACTGACACTTGGCAAGATAAACGCTCACCATGAGCCGCTTCGCGTTTTGTAATATGACTTAATTCGGTTGGCAGAATATCACCGCCCCCTGAATGAACTTTCACTTTACATTGACCACAAGTACCACCGCCACCACAGGCAGATGAAACGAATAAACCGTTATCTGAAAGGGCGTTTAATAATTTTGAACCTGATGGGACGTGAATTGTTTTTTGTTCATTAATCACAATTTCAACATCACCTTCTGCAACGAGTTTCTTTTTCGCGCCGATAATCACAAAAACTAGCGCAATAACAATACCCGTGAAGATGATAATCCCTAAAATAATTTCCAGCATAACGTTACCTTTCTAGAGTTGAATGCCTGAGAAAGCCATGAAGCCTAAAGACATCAGACCCGCTGTAATAAACGTGATGCCCAAACCTTGTAAACCGACTGGAATATCACTGTATTTCAATTTTTCGCGCACACCCGCCATAAGGGTAATTGCCAACGCCCAGCCCAAGCCACTGCCTACGCCGTAAGTCACACTTTCGCCGAAGTTGTAATCACGTTCAATCATGAACAAACTACCGCCTAAAATCGCACAGTTCACGGTAATCAACGGTAAGAAAATACCTAAAGCTTGATATAAAGCCGGAAAGAATTTATCTAAAATCATTTCCAAAATTTGTACCAAAGCCGCAATCATACCGATACAGGCAAGCAACGCTAAAAAGCTCAAATCGATACCTTTAACACCAAGCCAAGCAAGTGCGTTTTCTTTTAAAAGTGTGTGATAAACAAGGTTGTTTGCGGGAACAGTAATGGCTTGAACTACCATGACTGCAACCCCAAGACCCATCGCAGTTGATACTTTTTTCGAAACCGCAATGAACGTACACATCCCCAAAAAGAAAGATAATGCTAAGTTTTCAATGAAAACCGCTTTAACAAATAAACTGATATAGGCTTCCATTAGTGTTGTCCTACTTGTTCGCCATGTGAAAACGACATGATTTTGAATTCAATCGCTTCGCGTTGTTTTGGTTTCCATTCACGTACCGCCCAAATAAGCAAACCGATAATGAAAAACGCGCTAGGTGGCAACAACATTAAGCCGTTTGGATCGTACCATCCGCCATCTTTCGTTAAATGAAAAACTTCCATACCAAGCAATTTGCCTGAACCAAAAATTTCACGGAAAAAAGCCACAACAATCAAAATTAAACTGTAGCCTAAACCGTTACCGATACCATCAATAAAACTTTCGAGGGGTGGGTTTTTCATGGCGTACGCTTCAGCTCTTCCCATAACGATACAGTTGGTAATAATTAAACCAACGAAAACCGATAATTGTTTGCTGACATCATACGCAAACGCTTTTAGCAATTGATCAACGACGATTACCAGTGACGCGATAATGGTCATTTGGACAATAATCCGGATGCTGCTTGGAATATGGTTACGAATTGCTGCAATCGCTGCACTTGAACACGCCGTTACCATCGTTAGTGCCAACGCCATAATTAATGATGTAGACATTTGCGAAGTCACCGCCAATGCCGAACAAATTCCAAGAACTTGCAACGTAATCGGATTGTTTTCGACAAGTGGATCAACTAAAACTTTTTTTGCTTCGTCATTCAATAATTCGTTCATGCTTTTACTCCTTTAACCGTTAACCGTTCTGACTTTCGCCAAATAAGGCGCGAAGCCCTCTTTACTTGTCCAGTATCTAACTAAGTTGGTGACACCCGTACTAGTTAGCGTCGCACCCGCTAGACCGTCAACTTGATATTGCGAACCCGCTTTTGTGCTATCAACTGTGCCTTTAATCAAACTTAATGCAGGCTCACCCACGGCAGCTTCAGCAATCAAGCCTTTTTCAGAAGAAGCTTGCTCTGTTTCTGCATAGATTTTTTTACCTTTCCAAATCGCACGCCAGTTTGGATTTACAACTTCGCCACCCAGTCCAGGTGTTTCAGCTTGATCGTAGAAGTTGATACTTTGAACAGTTTGACCGTCTGCATCAACTGATAAGAAACCGTAAAGTGTTGACCATAAACCGTAACCGCTGATGGGCAGAATGATAGATTTTGTTGCGCCGGCTTCTTTCACCAAATAAACTTTGGCTACTTTTGCTTTAAGTCGAATGTGAGCAATATCTTTCTCTTTTGTAATCGCGATACTTTGCGCAGGATCTTTTGTTGCTTTGCGTTGGTCATACGCATTCGCATCCCCCTCAGCATAATCACCTGATTCTAAATTCACCAATTTTGCTTCAATTTTTTCAGCAAATGCTTTTTCAATATCGGTATTTTCTTGTAGTAAGCCAGCTACATCTAAAATATTTTTCTTCATATCCAGCTCTTTATTGCTAACTTGAAGTGGTTTTAGAGCAACCGCTGCCATCGATACAAATACTGCGCAAACCAAACATAATGAAACCGCAATCGCGATGGTTTTTTCTAAACTGTCATTACCAAGCGCGAGAATTTTGTCACTATAAACTTTAAATTTTTGATAATGCTCGCAGTTATCGAGCTTCTCTTGTAATTGTTTCAATTGATTAGGCATGACGTTTCATCCTTCTTCTGATATTCGCTTGAATGACGAAGTAATCAATCGTCGGTGCAAAAATATTGGAAAATAAAATGGCGAGCATAATGCCTTCGGGAAACGCAGGGTTCACAACGCGAATTAATACCGTCATTCCACCAACTAATGCTCCGTATACCCAGCGACCTGAATTTGTCATGGCTGCGCTGACTGGATCGGTTGCCATATACACCATGCCGAAAGCGAAACCACCCACAGTTAAATGCCAATACCAAGGGAAAGCAAACATTTGGTTTGTATCGCTGCCAACCATATTAAATAACAATGAAGTTGCAACCATACCAGCAAATACACCACCCATAATGCGGTAAGACGCAACACGGGTATAAAGTAAAAATGCTGCGCCAATCATAATAGCGAGTACAGAGGTTTCCCCTAAACAACCAGGTTCAAAACCTAAGAAAGTTTGAATCCAGCTATAGTGCTGAGTCACTGCATTTAAACCACCGTCAGCCGCTAAACCTAATGGTGTTGCCGCTGTATAACCGTCAACGGCTACCCAAACAGAGTCGCCAGAAATTGACGCAGGATAAGCGAAATACAAAAACGCACGACCTGTCAAAGCTGGATTTAAGAAGTTTTTACCTGTACCACCGAAGACTTCTTTACCAATCACAATACCAAAAGAAATGCCTAAAGCGACCTGCCACAAAGGCATATCTGGCGGCATAATTAATGTGTAAAGCATTGAAGAAACGAGAAAACCTTCATTCACTTCGTGGCCACGTACGGTTGCAAATAACACTTCCCAAATACCACCTACTGCCAATGTGACGATGTAGATGGGTAAAAAGTAAAGTGCACCATGCGCGATATTTGAAAACGGATTCATGGTGCTATAACCAAAAATCGTCATCGGAAGACTGCGCCAGTTATCAATCGTACTTGTTCCCAAAGCTTCCATCGCTAAATTAGCTTGATAACCGGTATTGTACATCGCCATCATAACGCAGAAAAATGTCGCAATCACAACAAACGTCATGGTGCGCTTTAAATCAATGCCATCGCGAATGTGCGTTTTACCGCGCGTGACATCAGCGGGCGTATAAATAAACGTATCGACCATTTCATATAGGCCATAATAGCGTTCAAGCTTGCCGCCTTTCGTAAAATGTGGTTCTAAATTGTCTAAAAACTGTCTAGCCGACATTTAGCCCTCCTTTTCAATTTTGGTTAAATTCGCTCTGAGCACAGGCGCGAAATCATGCTTGCCCGGATCTGCGAATGTGAATAATGACATATCTTCTTCGTCAAGTTCTAAGCAACCAAGCAATTGCGCTTGATCTGAATCACCAACGACTAATGATTTAAGTAGTGGTGTTGCTAAAATATCCATTGGGGTGAGTGTTTCATAAACACCAACGGGAACAATCGCACGATTACTACCGTTTTTATCAGTCGTCAGTGGGAACAAACGGTTGTGTTTACGATCAACGCTTGAGGTATAAACATTCATCGCAGAATATTTATTTTTACCCGCTACAATCCAGCCAAATAATTCACGTGCCCGACCTTCTTGTAGTGCTGACACTTGCAAATGATAAGCCCCTAAATAATCAAATGCGCCATGTGCTTCATGTCCATATAAAACTGAACCGGAAACAACACGACTTTCAACACCTTCTTCAAGCTCATTTGCAGTTAAATCACTCAAGTTTGCCCCTACACGGGTACGCACTAAACGAGGTTCTTTAACAATTGGGCCAGAAAGTGCAACAACGCGCTCCACATTTAATTTACCCGTCGTAAATAATGCACCAATGGCCATGACCGCTTGATAATCAAGGTGCCAAACAAATTTATTGATGTTAACAGCGTCGATTAAATGAATATGGGTGCTAGGTAATCCAGCAGGGTGAGGGCCATTAAATTCAGCGACCACAACAGGCGCATTGCCTGTCGGCACATTTGCACCAAACGCCTTGCAAACGTAGACTTTTCCTTCAATCAGTTTAGAAATAATTTCTAGGCCATTAACAAAATCATTTTCACGTTCTGCAATAATAACGCTAGGATCTGCTGCCAAAGGACGCGTATCAATTGCAGTCACAAAAATGGAATGCGCTTTACTGTCAAGTGCAGGTGTTTTTCCATAAGGTCTTGTGCGAAGCGTAGTCCACAACCCCGATTCAACAAGGTTTTCTTGAATTTGCTCTGCGGTTAAATTTTCTAATTCAGATTCACTGTATTTAGCAAAAGTAACTTCGTCGTGACCATTTAACTCAATAATCACTGATTGTAAGGCACGCTTATCACCACGTTCAATGGATTTTACGATGCCAGAAGCAGGGGAAGTAAAATGAACGCCAAGATTTTTCTTGTCGCTAAAAAGGGGTTGACCAAGTTTTACTTTGTCTCCCTCAGCGACTAGCATAGTGGGTTTCATACCCACATAATCCAGCCCCAAAATAGCAACGGATTTAATCTCATTGCCATTTTCAATGGTTTGTTTAGGGCTTCCTGTAATGGGAATATCTAAACCTTTTTTCGTTATAAATTGCATAGTTGAAGCAGGCTCCAAACAAGTTGCGGAGAAAATCTTCGTTTTCATTATTGAAGTATAAAAACGGAAGCGTATAAAGACGTAAATCCCGCTTATTACACCATAAAAACCGTGTCTACTCAACTTGGACAATACACTCAATTGCGTAACAAAAGACAAAAATATAGCGCGTTTACTTTCATAAACGCGCTTTTGTACTATTTTTTAAGATTTTTTGCTACAGTTAGCTAGAATTTCATGAATTAGTATTCCATTCAGAGCCTTGATCTGAGTGGCTTTGAGTGCTGTTCACAGATTCATCTTGTGCATGGAAATAAGGTTGAGATTCCTCTTTTATGGAAGACTCGGAATGCACATCGTTTTTTTGATAATTATCATGCACTAAAACGACATTTACCGCAGTGTCAGAATGTTCATTATGACTAAAATGGACAACATTACTACTTTCCAGAATTAAATCGTTTTCTGGTTTTTTATAGTTTGGATTGCGAGGTCTGCGACGGTTTGGCCCTCGACGTAGGTTACTACGATTACCATTTTTACGGGTTGCTGGAGAATCTAGAGGATTAACTGAAATTATGTGTTCACTTGCATCAGGAGATGAATCAGAAAAAACAGGGACTTCAAATTGATGTTCAGTAAAGTTCGGTTTTTCATTGTCAACAAAATCAAGCTCAGGATTATCGCTATTTCCGTTTTCAGCGCTCATAATTGTATCGCTGCCGTCTTTTCTACCACGTTGATTACGTTGATTTTTATTTCGACGATTATTGCGACTTTTTGTATTGGAGGCTACTTTTTTGACGACTAATTCACCATTAGTATGTTCAGTTTCTTCACTCTCTTGAATCTGAGCTTCAATAATACTTGATCTATCAATAATTGTTTGCGTTGTATTTGCCGTATTGAGTAAAGGTTTAGCTAATCGATGCCAGAAACGTTTAATTAAAGCAGTCGCTTCATTTTTATTATGCATCGGTGCTGGAGAATCATGCAAAAATTCAGTAATAGCGGCTTTAACAGGCGGTGCATGTTGTTTAACTTGCTGCGCAAACTCTGGAACGCTAATCGTTTCAGCTTTAATTAATGAATAACTGCTTTTTTCTTCTTGGAAATCACGTTCTTTGATACGCTCAATTTCATAAGCAGGCGTTTCCAAATGCTTACAAGGCAATACAACAATAGCCACTTTTAAACGGTTTTCAATGCGCTCAATTGCACTGCGTTTTTCGTTTAATAAAAATGCGGCACATTCAATGGATAAATGCGCAATAATTTTTTCTGCACCTTTTTTCATGGCTTCTTCTTCAATAATTCGAAGGACTGAAAGTGCAACAGATTCTACATTTCGAATGGTACCTTGACCTTTACAACGAGGGCAGGTGAGTTGAGTTGAATCGCCAAGGGAAGGGCGCATTCGTTGGCGAGACATTTCAAGTAAACCAAAGCGTGAAATTCGTCCCGTTTGAATACGCGCACGATCTATTTTGATGGCCTCACGTAATTGATTTTCAACCATACGCTGATGTTTAATTGATGACATATCAATAAAATCAATGACAAATAATCCACCTAAATCTCGCAAGCGAAGTTGACGTGCAATTTCATCTGTCGCTTCTAAATTCGTCGTTAATGCAGTTTCTTCAATATCACTGCCTTTTGTCGCTCGTGCAGAGTTAATATCAATTGAGGTAAGTGCTTCTGTATGATCGATAACAATTGATCCCCCTGAAGGAAGTGACACTTCTCTATTATAGGCGACCTCAATTTGAGATTCGATGTGATATCTGTTGAATAGCGGAACGGGGTCTTTGTATAAACGAATTTTTGATAAAAAATCGGGAATAACTTGTTTTAAAAAGCTTTTAACTAATTGAAATGCTTCGGGATCATCAATGAGAATTTCGTCGATGTTAGTTCTTAAATGGTCACGCAAGGCACGAATAATAACGTTACTTTCTTGAAAGACTAAAAAAGGGGCTGCTTGCAGAGTTGACGAGCGATCAATGGCATCCCAAAGTTGAAGTAAATAATTTAAATCCCATTGCAACTCTTCCACATTTTTACCGCAACCAGCAGTTCTAACAATCAATCCCATATTTTCGGGGATTTCAAGAGCGCCCATGGCCTCACGTAATTCGTTGCGTGTTTCACCTTCAATGCGTCGTGAAATACCACCCGCTTTTGGATTATTTGGCATTAAGACCAAATAGGTTCCCGCTAAACTGATGTATGTTGTAAGGGCAGCACCTTTGTTTCCGCGCTCTTCTTTTTCAATTTGAACGATAACTTCTTGGCCAACACGAATCAAATCTTTTACAGATTGACGACGTGGCTTACCTTCACTTGTGATTTCTGTGTTCTGAGAGGCAACTGAGCGACGATACAGCGGTGCAATTTCTTTGAATGGTAAAAAACCATGTTTTTCAGCACCATAATTCACAAACGCCGCTTCTAAGCTCGCTTCAACATGCGTAATGATACCTTTGTAAATATTCGATTTTTTTTGTTCTTTTGAGGGGATTTCAATGTCAAAATCGTAAAGTTTATAACCATCAACTAATGCGACACGCAATTCTTCGGATTGCGACGCATTGATTAGCATTCTTTTCATGCAATATATCCTGTAGTGTGACCCGCGCTGCATTTCATTTGCGTTGTAGCAGGGCAACTCATAGCGTAAAGCGATTTTTTATCTAGGCGGCTTTTGTTATGTAGCTCGTTATAAATTCATAGGGAACGAAGCGTTATGCGGGTAGATAAATCGTTTAAGAGAGTTAACCTAGGCGAAAGGTCAGCGCAAGTAAGTTGAAAATCGTTCGTCTTGGGTCGAACGAAAAACCCGAAATTCGTAATGAGCTTTAGAGCGTCTCAAAATCGCTATTTTAATCGTCACCAAAAAGGGCTGTTGTGTTCTAATTAATGGTGATTGCTTATAAAGTATGACTAAAACGTTTCCACTATAACAATCTTATGGTTTGACTTCAATTTGAAGTTAAACGGTCGTGTAAGATAAATTATCCTTAAATCTTATAAGTTGCAGTTAAAATGGTAGACTATTTTAATGTGTGATGATTTTTTATTTTTGCCTGTAAAGTAAACTTACCTCCCTGCACTTGCTATATGAAATTGTTTTATATACTTTTTATTTTTAATGTATCGCTATTTTTACCTTAAAGATAACGTGTTTTCATGCAAATAAAATCATGTTATGACAGATGAGTTTTCGAATTTATTCACTTTCTTAACTGCACGGTTTCCAACTTAAAAGAGCATATTGGACGTTAGAAATCGAAACATTAGGTATTCAGTGCTGTATTCAGCATTGACTTCGTATCACAAATTAAAATTTTTATTATGTAGTGTGATATACATTACATTTTTCTCAAATCCTTACACATGGACTATTTCGACAAGATTTTCAATTTATTGGTGAAAAGTTAAGTAGTGAAAGCGTGTAGTTGGATTGCCCATTTTTAAACCTTATGAAATGAATCAAAAATCAGAACAAAAACCCTTGCTACCCACAAAAGTTGTTCAGGTAGAAATTACTGAGGAACATCATGATCAAAGATTGGATAACTTTCTCATTACACGCTTAAAAGGGGTGCCTAAAAGTCGCATTTATCGCATTGTGCGCAAAGGAGAAGTGCGCGTGAACAAAGGGCGCGTTGATGTTAGCTATCGACTGGTGACGGGCGATATTGTTCGCATTCCCCCTATCCGTCTTGCTGAGCGCAGCGAAGAAGTATTTGTTCCAAATAATTTAAAAGAAGCTCTCGAACAGAGTGTTTTATATGAAGATGATGGTTTTTTAATTGTCAATAAACCTGCTGGATTTGCCGTCCATGGCGGCAGCGGGGTGAGTTCGGGAATTATTGAAGGACTGCGTTTACTTCGACCAGACGCGCATTTTTTGGAATTAGTCCACCGTTTAGACAAAGATACGTCAGGTTGCCTTGTCATAGCCAAAAAACGAAGTGCGTTGCGCGCGTTCCATGCAATTTTTCGAGACAATCAGATTCAAAAAACCTATGTAGCGTTACTGTCTGGACAATGGAAGAAACCAAAATTAGTAGTCAATGCGCCACTGCTTAAAAATATTGCTAAAGGGGGTGAGCGAATGGTGATGGTGAGTTCAGCTGGCAAGGAGGCACTGACCACGTTTACACGTTTAACCTGTTTTGAGCAGGCGACACTTGTTGAAGCGGCGCCCAAAACAGGACGCACGCATCAAATTCGTGTCCATGCGCTTCATATTGGTCATCCAATTATTGGCGATGAGCGTTATGGACGTGATGACATGAATCTATTGTTTAAACAAAAAGGCTATAAACGTATGTTTTTGCATGCGAAAACCTTACATTTTTTGCATCCGACTACAGGTGTTGCAATTAAAATTAACGCCCCACTGCCACCACAACTTGAGATATTATTAAAAAATGAAAAACCGCTTTGATTTAATTATTTTTGATTGGGATGGAACGTTAATTGATTCTATCGATTGGATTGCGCGTTGCCTGCAAAACGCAGCAATTGATACCCGTCATCCCACACCAGATTATCAATCTGCAAAAGATGTCATTGGCCTAAGTATTGAGAAAGCCATTGCGGCGTTATTTCCTGATGCTTATGAAAATGAAATTCACGCATTAGTTGGCCATTACGAAAAAGCCTATTTTTCTAAGCAAATCAGCCGCGATGATTTATTTACAGGCGTTTTTGAGATGCTTGAAGACTTGAAGAAAAAGGGTTATTTATTAGCTATTGCCACGGGAAAAACGCGGGTAGGCTTAGATGAGGCACTGCATGCTACCGGGACAGTCGATTTATTTTCGATTACCCGTTGCGCAGATGAAACGCAATCAAAACCGCATCCTAAAATGCTTGAAGAAATTATGACGCATTTGCAAATAGCCCCTGATCGAGTTTTGATGGTGGGGGATTCAACGCATGATTTGCAAATGGCGATTAATGCGGGTATTGCGTCGGTTGGCGTTGCAAGTGGCTCACATAACGCGGATCAGCTACTTCAATATCAACCGCTACATTGTTTATTTAATCCAACAGAATTACGGCTGTATTTTATCGACGAGTAAATTCCAATACGTCCAATCACTCGATAATTGCCACTGTGGATTTGCAATCACCTGAGTTTGCAGTGGCAACGGCAATTTATCATCTTCGAATAAAATTTTAATCGCTATAACGTAATCACGATTAGGTTCTACATTTTTTATATTGATTAATGGTAAACCTCGAATAATTGACATATTGTCTAATGCGGCGGATAGGGTTGAAAAATTGTGAGTTTCACCCGTATTTTCATTTTTTACGCGATACATGTTCAAAAGGGCATGGTATTGTAGTTGATAGCGAAGTGAATATTTTAATTTCACTTTATCCCACCAAAAATGACGCACTTGATTTAAATGTACGTCAACGTTCCAAAAAAGCGGAACGCCGTTTTGTAGTGCTTCTTTGGGTTGCGGACTGAGGTGATATTCTAAATCTGCTGCTAAAAAATAATACCCATTTTGATGGCTAATTTCAGCGTGCTTCACCTGCGCTACAAAATCATTTGCATTGGCAAAATTTAAAAATAGTACAAAAAGCAAACCTAAAATGTAGCGTTGCATTACAATTCAAAGTATTTTACGGTATTAGCGAGGCTTTGCGCTTGATCTTCGAGTGTTTCAGCCGCCGCGGCCGCTTCTTCCACCAGTGCCGCGTTTTGTTGTGTTACATCATCCATCTGGCCAATTGCGCTGTTCACTTGTTCAATTCCCGTTGTTTGTTCCGTAGAGGCCGAACTAATTTCTGACATAATTTTTGTTACATTTCCAATGGCTTGAACAATTTCTTCCATTGTTTTGCCCGCTTTAGCAACTAATTGAGTGCCGTCTTCCACTTTTTCTACAGAATCACCAATGAGATTTTTAATCTCACCAGCCGCCGCTGCTGCACGTTGCGCAAGATTGCGGACTTCACTTGCAACGACAGCAAACCCTCGGCCTTGTTCACCAGCGCGTGCCGCTTCAACGGCAGCATTTAAGGCAAGAATGTTGGTTTGAAACGCAATGCCGTCAATCACAGAAATAATGTCCACAATTTTTCTTGATGATTCTGTGATGTCATCCATCGTTTTAACCACTTGACGAACAACTAAAACGCCCTGACTTGCAATGTCTGATGCCCCTGTCGCTAATCCATTGGCACGCTGCGCATTTTCACTATTATGTTGCACTGTAGAGGTCAATTCCTGCATGCTGGCTGCAGTTTGCTCTAGACTTGCCGCCTGTTTTTCTGTGCGATGTGACAAATCATTATTGCCTGACGCAATTTCTTTTGCGCTTGTGTTAATCGTATCAGTGGCAAGTTGAATTTGATAAATCACTTCCCGTAACTTTTCAACCGTCGAGTTAGCGTCATCTTTGAGCTGACCAAACATGCCAAAATAGTTGTTGTTAATTGTTTTGGTCAGATCACCATGCGAAAGCGCATCTAACACGCGAGCAACTTCATTCAAACCAATTGAACTTGTTTCTATGAGTTTATTAATGTTTTTAATCAGCTCTAAAATGAAACCATCACGATCAGTTTCGTTAATGCGTTGCTCAAAATCACCTTTTGCTGCCGCTTGCACAATCCCTGAAATTTCTTGAATGGCTGTTACTTCGATGGTTTTATCTACCCATTCAGCCACAAACCCTATACGGTCTCCATTTTTATCTAGCACAGGATTTGTGATGACATGAAGATGACGCCCCCCAACAACGTGTTCATCGGCACGAAATTCGGTTAGGTTTTGCATTTTTTTGCGTTGCGCATCAGCGGATTCAGTATTAAACAAATCCATATTGGAGCCAATTAATTTTTCGATATCAAAATGGGGGATTTGTTTTTTAATATCGGTTGCCGCGTTTTTGAATAAATTTTTTGCACTTTCATTAATATAGATAATTTCGAAATTATTATCGGCAACTAAAACGGCTGAATGTACGTTATCTAGCGCACTGTTAATGCGTAAAGACTCAGCATGAAGACGTTTAGATTCTGCAATATCTAAACTTAAACTGACATCCATTGAAAATAAACCACGATAAAAATCACCAATCACGCCGCTTTTCTTTAAATCAAACTTATTGCCAAAGCTTTTACCAGAAAGCCGGTAAAAAATGCCAACGCTTTTATCTAATGTCTGATTGAATTCACGAATAATACTGACATTAATCAATGCACCGATGGATGCAGCGCAAACTATAGCGGCTAACGCAATGTAATTTTCTGATTGATAATATTCATAACTTAATGTGGCTGTAGGTACTGAAAAAGCAAGTAATGTGAAAGCGGTTTTATTCCAAAGTGAAATATCATGCACCCACTTAATTAAGGCTCTGATTCCTGTTGGATTAATAGCGCCCGTTTTATTTTTTATGTCGCGATATAGAGCTTGGCTTTGCTCTAATTCGGCTTTTTTAGGTTCGTAGCGAACTGATAAATAACCGATTAATTTGCCTTTTTCAAATTGAGGAATAATGTTTGCGTGTACCCAATAAAAATCACCCGATTTAGCGCGATTTTTAATGACTCCCGCCCATGGACGCATGGCTTTTACTGTTTTCCATAAATCCTCAAACAGCTCAGGCGGCATGTCGGGATGGCGAATAATATTATGGTCTTTGCCAATAATTTCAGTCCGACTATAACCACTTATCTTTAGAAATTCATCATTAGCATAAAGAATTTTACCTTGCAAATCAGTGCGCGTGACAAGAATACTGCCATTATTCATCACGATTTCGTTATTGGTTACGGGCATATTATGTTTCATAAATTATTCATTAAGCACAAGTGTTAAGGTCGAGGTGATATCAGTAGTAATCTGAAATTCAAACATTATAGTGAAAAAATTATATTCACGCTTTGCATTTAAGGTATTGTGTTGTCCTAATGCCGTTGATCGTTTTAGTTTAGATTAATTTTATTGCAACTTTATCTGTAGTCTATCGGCAAGCGAATGAATATCTTAATTTTGAAAAAACCATCAATCGATTTATCGTATTTTAGAGGCGGATTTCATTTGATAAAGTATTTTGTTTTTTGATAAATAAACAAAAAACAATAAAACAATTCACGCCTACGTCATTTTTAAAATTATAATTCATTTTAAATACGTCAAATGAATTTCAGCTACTCCAACATTAAGGGTAATGGTTATGAATAATAAAAATAAAATTGCGTTATTTTCTTTGCTATTTTCAATCGCTCAAAATATATCTGCGGTTGAGATGAAAAATTTTGATGGTATTCGTTTCATTAAAATTGATCCAGGTTGTTTTACGATGGGGCAAGACAAAAACACCGAGCTTCAAGATAAAGAAAGGCAAACCACGGCAAACGAATTACCACAACATAAAGTGTGTATCACTAAGCCTTTTTATCTTGGCGAATCGGAAGTTACCCAAAAACAATGGGAAGAAGTCATGGGTAATAATCCAAGTAAATTCAAAGGCATGTATCGCCCTGTAGAAAAAGTAAGCTGGAATGATGCACAAACGTTTATTGAAAAATTAAATGATCGCGCTAAAAGCGATATATATCGCCTGCCAACTGAAGCTGAATGGGAATATGCCGCGCGCGCTGGCACACAGACGGTTTACTCTTTTGGCGATGATATAAAAACCATTCGAGATTATGCCTGGTTTGGCAATGAAGGGTATGGTGGTGATACACATGAAGTAGGCCAGAAAAAAGCAAACGCATGGGGCCTTGTTGATATGCATGGCAATGTATGGGAGTGGGTGGACGATTGGTATGGCCCGCAGTATTATCAACATAGTCCCGAATCTGATCCTAAAGGCATAGAATCGGGGCAATACAAAATATATCGTGGCGGTAGCTGGATAGCTAAACCTCCACTATTGCGATCTGCTGTAAGATACAGTGGGTTAGCGGCGACAAAAAGTAGTGATATTGGGTTTAGATTGGCGCGTGAAGTTAGATAGTTATCAATAGAGATGCGTAAACCTCTGTTAAAAAAACTGGCTATCAAAAAAAAAATGCGTAAAATGTCGCCCTTGTCTATTTTGAATAATATATTACCTACATGCCTTTTAACTTGACATTGATTAAGCGTATTTTATTGCCAGCAATGATTTTCATGCTGGCAATGGTAAGTTACGCTTATTGTCAACTTAGCAATTTAATAATGACTGATTTATTCAGTGGATTTTCTCATCCATTGGAAGGCTTAGACCATGTTATTACGATGCTGGGCGTTGGAATATGGGCAGCTCAGCTACGCGGAAAAGCAATTTGGTTGTTGCCTGTAACCTTTGTTTCTGTCATGAGTTTGGGGGGAGTGTCGGGAGCTGCAAGCTACTTGGCCATTCCGAGTGCAGAAGTGTTAATTATAGCCTCATGCCTTGTTTTTAGCGCATTAATTATTCGTAAAATTCATTTTGGTACGAAAATGAATGTGCTGATTGTGGCATTTTTTGCGTTTTTCCACGGTTATGCACATGGGCAGGAAATTTCCACGTCAGCGAGTTTAGTGTCTTATACCGTTGGTTTTATGCTGGCAACTATTTTGCTCCACGGCACAGGTATTTTAGTTGTCAAAGTCATTTTATTGTGTGTTACGTTTTTAACATCTCATACGGTCAATTTAACACCAACAGACTCTGTGAATATAAGCACATCAACCGTTACTCATAGCGTTTTATTCAATAAAGAAAGTTATGCCAATCAAGTAGCCGATCAAAAACCGCCCTTGATAAATTCTTCCCTGAATTGGCTCATTTTACTGCCCTATGATCATCATGCTGTAGACGTTTTTTTGACATCGCTAAAACGATACTCAGACGTTTGCTTGTTGTTTTGCGTGTTTTATATTTCACAATTCTTTTGCTATATTTTTTACCCAAAACAGCTTGGCGATTTTGCTTTATATTCAAAATTCCCTCTCTGTTTCTTCAAAAAATCGTTTTATCTCTTAACGCTCTGTGCGTTTAACTCCTTCAAATTACTAGTCGCACCATTTACTTTTTTAAATAAAGTAGGCTTTCGTGCGTTCGAATTTTTACTTTTACCCGTAAATGGAATAATTGAAAAATGAAATTGATCTATATCCTTTTCTTATTGGTTTACAGTCAAATCGGTTTCGCTCACGCTCCAGGATTAAGTTCAGCGGATGTTGTACTTACTGGCACTGGCGTTGAAGCTAACATTACCTTTGCACTGCAAGATATTGAAGCTTTTTCACCCATGGATAGCGATGGTGATGCTGATATTTCGCCTGCTGAATATGACAATGCCAAGCCCCATATTGCCGCATTAATTGCAAAGGAGTTGCAATTCACAGTCAATGATCAAATTGTTGAACCTATTTCAAACGGTGAAGTCACCTTTGATGACAAAAATAATGCCCACGTTAAATTGCGCTACGAACCTGCGGCAACACATTTAAAAATGGTCATGTTATTGCTAAAAAAATTACCCGAAGGCCATAAACAATATGTCACCATCAAAGATGCCGAGGGAAAAAGTCTCAGTGAAAAAATGCTCACGCAAGAAGACAATGCAATTGAACTCGATATCAATGCACAAGATGGCTCTATGTTCAAAGACTTTCTCGTATTAGGTATTGAGCATATTTTAACTGGCTATGACCATTTACTCTTTTTGTTTGCGCTGCTGATGGTGACGCGTAATTTTTGGTCAGCGGTTGGCATCATTACGTTTTTCACTATTGCACATTCTATTACGCTAGGCCTCGCAGGATTGGGGCTTGTCACATTGCCAAGCTCGGTGGTTGAACCGCTAATTGCAGCCACGATTATTTATGTTGGCTTAGAAAATCTCATTTCAAAAGAGCCTAAAGGGCGGCGATTATTAACGTTTTCATTTGGCTTAATTCACGGTTTCGGCTTTGCCTCGGTGTTGCAGGAAATGGGCATTAGCAGTATTGAGACAGGCATTTTAGTGCCTTTGTTTTCATTTAATTTTGGCGTAGAAATTGGGCAAATTGTGGTCACGAGTTTGGTTCTCCCGTTTATTTGGTGGTTGCATAAAAAACCTTCTATCGAGAAATATTTTGTGCCAGTTTGTTCAACTATTGTGTCTATTGCAGGCGCAATCTGGCTGCTTCAACGTACTGTTTTACAATAATTTTAATAATAATAATGAGAAAAATGATGAGAAAAATGATGAGAAAAAATCACCCATTTAAACTAACCTTATTGTCAATAGCTATTCTTGCCAGTTTTTCTGCTTATGCACACGGGGAATACACGGATGTGAATACAGAAGCCTCAACGATAAATGATAAGGACAACACAAAAAATAAAAAAACTAAGAAACTCAAGGCCAATAAGGAAGCCGTTGAACTTGAGGATATGATAATTACGCAGCGCTCGGATTCACTGGTGGGCATTGCAAGCAGTGCATCGCAGGGCAACGTTGGGCAAGAACAATTAAAATATCGCCCCATTACGCGCCCAAGTGAAGTACTAGAAACCGTACCCGGCTTGATTTCCAGTCAACACAGTGGCGAAGGTAAAGCCAGTCAATATTATTTGCGTGGGTTTAATTTAGACCATGGGACGGATTTTTTAACGCAAGTGGATGGCGTGCCCGTTAACTTACCGTCACACGCACACGGTCAGGGGTGGATGGATACGAATTTTCTCATTCCTGAACTCATTCAAACCATCAATTATCAAAAAGGGAATTATTATGCTGAAAATGGTGATTTTTCAAGTGCAGGGGCCGCCGATATTCAATACATGAAAAATTTGCCTAATCATACCGCTAAGTTTACCGGTGGCAGTTTTGATTATTATCGTGGCCTTGTCATGGGATCGCAAAAAGTCGGAGAGGGTAATTTAGTGTATGCAGGCGAAACAGTGCATAACGGTGGGCCATGGCTTGTGAGTAACGAGTATTTGAAATTCAATGGTGTTTTAAAATACAGCGAAGAGCATGGCGATCATGGCTGGAGTATAACAGGGATGGCGATGGGCGCTGATTGGAATTCGACGGATCAAATTCCAAAACGTGCGGTGGACAGTGGCTCACTTGATCGATTTGGTGCCATTGACCCAACGGATGGTGGACGCAGTGACCGCTATAGCGTCACAGGTGAATGGCATCGCCAAGACAAAGACAGTAAAACACAACTTATGGCGTATGGATTGTTCACGTCACTGGATTTGTATTCTAATTTTACTTTCTTTCAAGATGATCCGGTGAATGGCGATCAATTTGGTCAACCCGATAAACGTTATGTGACCGGTTTTAAAGCCGCACACACACTTTTTCATAAACTCGGGCAATTTGATTCAGAAAGTACGTTTGGATTGCAGTTTAGAAATGATAATATTCAAAATAGCTTAACGCACACAAAAGCGCAGAAAGTTCTGGATTACACGCGTAATGATACGATTTGGCAAAGTAGTTTAAGTCCTTATTTTGATAATAAAACGACCTGGACAAATTGGTTTAAAACGAATTTAGGACTGCGTCTTGATGGGTATCGTTTTGATGTGAGTAAAAGCAACCAAAATGCCAATAATGGCACCGTGTATGATGGTCTTATCAGCCCTAAACTGGGTATGGTATTTGGCCCGTGGGCAGACACAGAGTTTTATTTAAATGGCGGGTTAGGTTTTCACAGTAATGATGCACGAGGGGTGAATACGAAAGTAGATCCGTCAACAGGAAAAACAACCGATGCTGAAGGTAATCCTATTGAAAAAGCCGTACCACTATCGCGTACTTATGGTGCAGAAATCGGAGCGCGTAGTAATTGGATTGAGGGTTTAAACAGTACACTGGCTATTTGGTGGCTAGATATTGATTCTGAATTAGTGTTTGTGGGCGATGCGGGAAGCACTTCAGCGAGTCATCCTAGTCGGCGTTATGGGATTGAATCCGCTAATTTCTATTCACCCAACCATTGGCTAACTTTAGACGCAGATTTGAGTTTCTCCAAAGCACGTTTCCAAGGCAATCCGTCGGAAGGAAATTACATTCCCGGTGCGGTGGAAACGGTGATTGCCTCAGGCGCGACGGTGCATGATGTGTATGGCGGTTTTTATGGTGGGCCTAGACTGCGTTACTTTGGTCCGCGTGCCTTAATTTCAGATAACAGTGTGCGCTCTCAAGAAACACTGATGCTGTCAGGTACCGTGGGATATGAATTTAATAAATATATTAAAATTCAAGGTGAAGTCTTTAATATGCTCAATCGTAAAGACAGTGGCATCGATTACTTCTACAGCTCATGTCTAAAAACAGATCCTTGCTATAATTCTGGCAATGGCGCTGGCGTTGATGATATTCATTTTCATCCAGTTGAGCCGATTAGTTTTAGACTGTCGTTAATGACTAATTTTTAAATATTAGCAGTAGATTGGGGTAAAAAAATGAGTGTATACACAACAGCGAAAAATACAAATTACCGCTTAACGAAAACAGCTGAATTAGCATTTTTTGATTTTGGTCAGCCTTTAGAATCGCAAGTGTGTGTGTTTGTTGACCCGTCTAAAACGTTTCAAACGATTGTTGGGATTGGCGGCGCAATAACCGATGCAGCAGCAGAAACATTTGAAAAATTGCCTGAATCTAAGCAGCAAGAATTACTTCGTGCGTACTACGATGCAGAGCAGGGCATTGGTTATACGATGGCTCGGACCTCTATTCATAGCTGTGATTTTTCGAGTCAAAGTTACACTTATGTAGAAGAAAATGATGTTTCACTAGACAGTTTCAGTATTGCGCACGATAGAAAATATCGTATTCCACTTATTAAAAAAGCGATGCAGATGACCGGTGATCAACTCACTTTATTGGCAAGTCCTTGGAGTCCGCCTGCTTGGATGAAAACAAATACCAGTATGCTAAAAGGCGGGCAATTGTTAGCTGAGCATCGACAAAATTGGGCGAATTATTTCGTTAAATTTATCCACGCTTATGAAAAAGAAGGCGTTCCCATTTGGGGAGTATCCGTGCAGAACGAGCCGATGGCAAGTCAAACATGGGAATCTTGCCTTTACACTGGCGAACAAGAAAGCGCGTTTATTAAGCATTATCTAGGCCCTGCACTGCATCAAAACGGCTTCCACCATAAAAAATTGATTGCGTGGGATCATAATCGCGACTTAATTTTTCAAAGAGCCTTGGCTGTATTACATGATAATGAAACTGCAAAATATGTTTGGGGGATTGGCTATCATTGGTATGAAACGTGGACAGGCAGTGGAATGCTGTTTGAGAACGTAAAAAAAGTGAAAGAAGCATTCCCTGAAACGAATGTCATTTTTACGGAAGGGTGTATTGAAAAATTTGATTTTAATCGAATTCAAGATTGGGATTTAGGTGAAATTTACGGTCATTCAATGGTCAATGATTTCAATGCAGGTGCAGCAGCTTGGCTTGATTGGAATGTGCTTTTAGATGAAACGGGGGGACCTAATCATGTGGGTAACTTTTGTTTTGCGCCAATTATTGCAGACACGCAACGTGGTGAATTGCATTATATCAATAGTTATTATTACTTAGGGCATTTTTCAAAATTTGTCAGACCTAAGGCGAAACGTATTATCAGTTCTTCAAATCGGGATAGTTTGCAAACAACCGCGTTTATTAATGCAGATGGGTCAATTGTTGTGATTGTATTGAATACGACAGACATTGAGATGGATTATCACTTATGGATTGAAGGCAAAGCGACTGCCGTTAAAAGCTTGGCGCATTCCATTACAACATTCGTGCTCAAACATCCCGGCGACACATAAACGTTTCGCTGGGATGTTTGCAAATAATTACAAATAGTTAAAGCTCAACACGCACACCCAATTCAAGCACCTTTTCAACGGGTACTTTAAAGAAGTTAATGGAGCTGCTGGCATTGTGGAACAAAAATAAAAATAAACCGCGTCGCCAAACGGGCATTTTACTGCGGTTTTTGAAACTAATGTGTTCACTTCCCATGAAGAATGTCACGTCATCACCTGTTAAATCTAACCCTTCTTTCGCGGCTAAACTCAAGGAATGTCGAACGTCTGGACTTTCTTTGAAACCAAAATAGAGTTTCATGCGATAGAACTGTCCCTGACTCCCAAAACGTTTAATTTTGATGTGTTGGTTATCACGACTCACATAAGGTTCTTCAATAGTCACAATCGTTAATACAACAATCCGTTCGTGTACAACGTGGTTGTGCTCTAAATTATTGATTAAGACCTGTGGAATCCCATGTAAACTGCGCGCTAGATAGACAGCGGTGCCTTTGACGGTAGCCAATTCACGAACGGCAATTTTTTCTTCCAAATCTTCAAAAAGCACTTTCTTTTCATCGATAGCTTGTGCAAGAAATGCGCGTCCTTTTATCCATGTGGTCATCAGTAAAAATAAGCAACCACCAACCACTAAAGGTAACCAACCACCAGAAAGAATTTTTAAGCTATTAGAAGACAAAAATACCGAATCTACCAACATAAAAAGTGTTAAGAATGAAAAACTAATAATGCGATTCCAATGCCATAGCGCATGAAGCACAATAAACGATAAAATGGTGTCAATCATCATGGTGCCTGTCACGGCAATACCGTAAGCGGAGGCTAAATTTGATGATGATTCAAATCCAATGACTAACACAAAAACTGAAAACATTAACATCCAATTGACAGTGGGCACATAAATTTGTCCAATTTCACTGTCTGAGGTATGTTGAATATTCATACGTGGGCAGTACCCTAATTGAATAGCCTGTTTTGTAATGGAGAAAGCACCTGAGATGACGGCTTGCGACGCAATAACGGTAGCAAAGGTCGACAATACAAGCATGGGGTAGAGCATCCACGATGGCGCTAACAAATAGAACGGATTTTCAATAGCTTCGGGATGCTCAAGGAGTAACGCCCCTTGTCCAAAATAATTACAAAGCAATGCCGGAAAAACAAAACCAAACCACGCATAACGAATGGGTTTGAGTCCAAAATGCCCCATATCCGCATAAAGCGCTTCGGCGCCCGTCATAACCAAAACAACGGATCCCATAATCAAAAAACCCTTTACGCCCAATTCACTAAGTAAATGAATGCCGTAATAGGGATTGATTGCCATGAGTACATGTGGTTGCTCAATAATTTGCTTGACACCCAATGTCGCTAATGTCAAAAACCATATCACCATGACAGGGGCAAATATTTTACCTACCTTAGCTGTTCCACGCGCCTGAATGAAAAAGAGCAGGGCGAGGACGCTTAATGTAATGGGAATAATGTAATGCTCAAGTTGTGGGGCAACAACCTCTAATCCTTCCACCGCACTTAAAACTGAAATAGCCGGAGTGATAACACTATCACCATAAAACAAGGTTGCACCCAAAATACCCATCATAATAATGATATTTCGTTTTTTGGGATTATCTTTAGCGGTCATTGAGGCTAGGGCTGTCAGCGCCATCACCCCGCCTTCACCTCTATTGTTTGCGCGCATGATGATTACAGCATATTTGAGAGCAACCACGAGCATCAAAGACCAAAATATTAAAGATAAAACACCAAAAATGTGACTTTCGTCTAAAACAAGATGCTCACGAAAAATTTCTTTGACCGAATACAGTGGACTTGTTCCAATATCGCCAAATACCACGCCAATGGCTGCTGCAGTTAATCCTGCAAACTGCTTGGGACTGAGTTTTTTATTTTCTAAGGACATAGATACCTAACTAATTAAAATTGAAAAATTGACGCTATATAAAACGTAGTAACACGCTTTAAAATTAAAATACGGTGAAAACGTAATTAACTTTTTATATTGATTTCGTGCACATGTATTTTGTTCCAAAATTCGAGATCTCTGGTTGTGAGACGGTTTTGTTTCACTGCAGTTTCTATGAATTTTTCATTGTTTGTCATAATGCCCAGCATTTTAATTTGCGAAAGTAATAAACGATAATGTTTAATTGCCGTTTCGGGGTGCTGTGCAATCTTGTGCAGTGGAAGAGTTGATACATCATCTTGTAACTCACGGTCTTTAATCGCCCGATCAATTAGTCGCGCCACTTCATCTTCATTAAGATGTAAACGCTGTGCTTCTTTAGCAATAAAAGCGGTTTCTTTATCGTCAATAATACCATCACTTAATATTTCATAAAGTGAGTTTTTAAGTGTTTCACGCTCAATACGTAATTGATCGGTAAATGCGGAGGATAATAACGCCGCAGGAATAGCAAAAATTCCAATTCCCAATAGCGACATCAAAATAGTCATAAAACGCCCTAAGGACGTCACCGGAGAAATATCCCCATATCCAACAGAGGCAAGGGTTATGACCGCCCAGTAAATGGATTGAGGAATATTTTCAAATTTATCTGGTTGCGCGTCGTGTTCAAATAAATAACCTAAGCTTGCTGTCAAAATCACCAGCAATAACATAATGAAGGCTGCTGTACACATCACGGGGAATTCACGCGCAATAACTTTAGTTAATGTGGACGTGGCGCCAGTGTAGCGCGTTAATTTTAAAAGTCGCATTAAGCGAAAAACACGCAAAAATCGTAGATCAAGTAAATGATGTAAAAAGACTTCTAAAAAGAAAGGCAGAATTGCTAAAAAATCTATAACCGATGAGGTGGTCTTTGCTTGTTTAAATCTTCCTGTAATAGGATGCCTAAATTGAGGATTTTCAACACAGCAATACAGACGTAAACAATATTCGAGGGTAAAAATACTGACTGCAATAGCATCTACAATAATGAATTGAATATGGAGGATGTAGCGAATTTGTGAAACGGATTCTAAAATAACGCAGAGGACAGAAATAATGACCCAAACAACAATAAAGCTATCAAAAAGCCCTTGTAAACTTCCGCCAAATTCGCTTGGAAAAATGATGGCGTGTATTTTTTGACGAAAAGTACGACCTTGATTTAGCGCGATAAATTCATGGTAGGAAGGAATCAATACGCGAAATAACTTTAAAATTCGCAGTAATCTCAAAAATCGTAATATTCGTAAATCAATGGGCAAAAACGCCTGAATATAAAAGGGCGCTACAGCAAAAAAATCAACGATCGCAAAAGGGTTTTTAATATAATTTACGTAAGGATTATGTTTTTTATTTCCGGTAAACTCCAACTCTTCGGGGGATAAATATAAACGCAATAAATACTCGAAGGTAAAAATAATTACTGAAAAAATATCAAATAAATGAAATAGATGCTGATTTGGTTCATATATTTTGTGAACATGCTCAAAAAGAAGCGCAATTAAATTGAGGACAATGAGTGCACCAATCCAATTTTCTACATCTTTTTGATAATTTCCTTCAATTTCAGCATCAAACAGCCAGCTATGGAGCCATTTTCGAGTTGGTAAATTGGAAGGAATAGTCGCGCGATAATCTCGTCCATGAATTTTGCCGCGTAAATTATCTAAATTATCCATAATTCCTCTTTAATTAATCCAAAAGATGATAATTAACATTTTTGTTGATGCGAATTCATGCACGGCATTGATGGAGTCGACCTAAAATTAAAATCCCGCAGAATTCACCCAAAAATGCGTAGCAATACTTAAAAAATACCCTAAAAGAACAGCAGGCATCCAACGAAGATGAAAACCAAACGTATATTCTTTTATTTGACCAAGTAATCCAACCCCTGGGGCAGATCCAATAGCAAGTAAACTTCCGCCTACACCTAGCGTAAGTGTTAAAAGCAACCATTGACCATTGGAAATATCAGGATGCATAGTTAAAACCGCAAACATTAAAGTGCCATTATCCACAAATGCAGAAGATAAACCAATCATGATGTTTGCCAGTGTCACATTCATTTCACCAAAGAGAAAATGCGCAACTAAATCTAAATAACCCAAGAAACCTACTGCACCAATAATCATCATAGCGCCATAAAAGAATAAAAGGGTATCCCAATCAATATCTCGGATACTGTCAAAAATATCGAGCGTTCTGGTTCTTTTGTCAATGCCGGTGAAACTGGCATTTTCAGATTTCATTAAATAGTAACTAAACATTTGCAGTAAACCCAGTCCAGCCATCATTCCTGCTGCAGGCGGGAGTTCGAGTAATACATTTGACGATACAGTAATGGCGAGTGTGAAAACAAATAAACAGACAATACGCTTACTGCCTCGTCTTAGCCAAATATCTTGATGTGCCACATCTGGTTTTTCCTTAGGTACGGAAAAGAACATGATACTGGCAGGCACCATGAAATTAACCAAGCAGGGAAGCATTAATGCAAAAAACTCAGTGAAATGCAGGATTTTATGTTGCCAAACAAACAG
The DNA here is from genome assembly GCA_039805765.1 of Pseudomonadota bacterium. Lineage (GTDB taxonomy): Bacteria > Pseudomonadota > Gammaproteobacteria > Methylococcales > Methylomonadaceae > UBA10906. The sequence continues at coordinate 22,861 of JBDLTP010000050.1, read as the reverse complement.
GGTTGAAATGCCGCCGAGTGGGCTGACTGTGCCACCTGCATTAGCTGCAATCACCACATTAAGGCAAGCCAGTGCAATGAATTTTGGTTTATCTATGCCTACGGCAACGACAACGGCTCCCATCAGTAGTCCAACGGTTAACCCATTGATTACCATAGAAAGTAAAAAGGCTAATCCACCGGTAATCCAAAATAATTGTCGATAGCTAAACTGTTTATTGAGAAGTAACACTCTCAGCGCATTAAAAACGCCGCGCTCCGACATGGTATTTAAATAAGTCATTGAAACTAAGATAAATAATAATAATTCAACATACGCAAGTAAATTACTTTCAAACGCAAGTGATGCGGTTTTTGCTTCACCATGCAAAGCGTAATAAATACAAATTGCAAACCATACTAAAGCGGCACTCAGTACCATCGGCTTCGATTTTCTTAATTCGGTGATATCTTCAGACATTGCTGCAATATATGCAAAAATGGTCAAAGCAACCGATAAATACCCAACAATATGATGCGTTAAATTAACTTGACTGGCGACTGCTTTTGTCTCATCTGCAACACTTAAACATGGAAAAAATAGACACACGACAAGAAAAAGTAAGTTTAGATTCATTAAGTGGTTCTCAAATCTTGGTTTGGGTACATAAATGTCATGAAACAACATTTATTATGGATAGCGATCACAAAAAAAGGCATTCAATAATTTTACTATATCGAGAAAGATTAATCTAAGGAGGAAATAGAAAAAGTGTTTAGCTATAAATTACTTATAATCAATATGATAGGTATTAAATCTCAACTATTTTTATTTTTGTAACCTGAGTTGCCTGTGCGGGGGGAGGGGTGGTATCTACTTGATTTTAAACGTAAATTATATGTATTTGCCTTAGCGATAGAAAACACTTATTGATCAAGCAATGATACACCGTTTTATCTTGCCTGATGTAGCTTAATATCAATCGATGAATAAACTAGGATGGTTATTTAGGTGAGGGAATTTCAATTACGCTTTACACCTTGACTAGTGACGCTTTCAAATAATGACGCAATGACTTAAAAGAATATAGGTTTTATGGCAGTGCTTTTTGCTATAATTTGACGTCCTTTTATAGAGCACCATTTGAGTTGTTATTAAATAATAGTCTTTGATGTTCTGTTGGATAAGGTAATACAGGTTAATACCAGAGCAAACCAATAAAATAACAAGGTAAAAGTGATTTATGAAAAGACTCTCCTTTTTTTTAGTAAGCGTATTATTTGCAGCAACTCTCTTTGCGGATGATCATTATACGACAGCAGTTGATCTCGTCAATGCCGCCGTCAAAGAAGGCTCCTCAGGCAATGCGTCAAATTTGGTTCGATTTGCAACCAGAGCACTTGAAAGAACGCGAGCTGATGCGACAACAGCTCCAAGCGACATAAAATTGCTTTTAAATAATGCATCAACAGAACTGCAAAAAGCGATTGAACATGGGAATTTAGGCCATCCCGGTGAAGCAACTAAATATGCAAAAGCAGCCGCAATCCACATCAAAATCGTCAGCACAAAATAATAACGCCCTGAGTTAACACAATGCCACTTCATCGGTGGCATTTTTAAATTATATTGCTCGAATATAATGGCGTTAATTATTTTCGCGACGCGAACTCCTTAAGTAGAAACCGTAAATTCTGTTAAACTGTATCTTGTTTTAACGCAAAATAAAGTTTGAATTTCCTCTTGAATAAATCTCCTATAAAACTCCAAATTCATCTTCGTCAAATGATAGGCGCTATTGAAAATGCAGTATCTTTAGTTGGGGTGAATGACACAAATCATGGTAAACGTGTTGGTTTTATTGCTAGTCAATTGGGCGCAGAACTCGCTATGTTAACTACGGAGCAGCACTTAGTTGATGCGAATGATTTTAATCCTACGATTTGTCTTCTAAAGTGAATTTATTCCAAAAATTTGTGACTTTCATAAAAAAAGAAAGCGCACGACAACCTCCATTTTAATGACTTAAAAAAGCCTGCATTTTACTTCGCATAATGTTTATTATGTTAAATAAAAGACAAAATGGCATCATAAACGGTTAAAAAAAAGACAAAAAAATCTAACTCATTGATTTGCATTATCACCCAAAATAAAAAACATAAAATGCTATATATTGAGTTTATTTCATGGATATAATCTATATATTGATAAATTGCCTCCAACCGATAGAAAAATCCCATGACAAAACCAGCAAAAATCACGCCTGTTTCTAACCCGATTGTCCAAATTCCTTTTCAATCAACCTCTCTTGATATTTGGGATACAAAATACCGTTTAAAAAACAAAGACGGATCGATTATTGATCAAGATATGGATGAAACTTACCAGCGTGTTGCCAAGGCACTCGCTGAAGTGGAACTAACGCCCAATCAAAAAGAACAGTATTATCATGAGTTTTTATGGGCATTACGCCAAGGCGCAATTCCTGCTGGTCGAATCATGTCAAATGCTGGCGCTTTAGCCCATAAACCCGCAACATCAACGATTAATTGCACTGTTTCAGGCACCATTCATGACAGTATGGATGATATTTTGGCGAAAGTGCATGAAGCTGGCTTAACGCTAAAAGCAGGTTGCGGTATTGGTTATGAATTTTCAACGTTACGCCCGAGAAATGCGTACGTTTCAGGCGCGGGTGCATATACATCAGGCCCTTTATCGTTTATGGATATTTACGATAAGATGTGCTTTACCGTCTCATCAGCAGGCGGTCGTCGTGGCGCACAAATGGCGACATTTGATATCGGTCATCCTGATGTCATTGATTTTATTCGCGCAAAACGTGAAGATGGTCGTCTTCGTCAATTCAATTTATCACTGCTCATTACATCAGAATTTATGAATGCTGTGAAAAACGATCAAACATGGGCCTTTTCGTTTCCGGTGACACAAAAAGAAATTGATCGCGAACAATTTGACGTCAATAATCCAGAGCAAATTATCTGGCGTGATCTGCCGCATAAATCAGATTATGCCAGCAATGAAGCGGGACTTTGTGCTTGCCACGTCACAAAAACCATGCCGGCACGTCGCTTATGGGACATTATCATGAGTTCGACGTACGATTATGCAGAACCTGGTTTTATTCTGATTGATAAAGTGAATGAGATGAATAATAACTGGTTTTGTGAAAGTATTCGTGCAACCAATCCTTGTGGTGAACAACCCCTCCCCGCTTACGGCAGTTGCTTACTTGGCTCGATTAATTTAACCGGTTTTGTGAGCAATCCATTTACGGATAAAGCGCTGTTTGATTGGCCACGTTACCGTAAAACCATTCAAATTTTTACTCGTATGCTTGATAATGTCGTGGAAATCAATGGCCTCCCCCTCCCCGAACAACGCGATGAAATTACTAATAAACGTCGTCATGGCATGGGCTATTTGGGATTAGGTTCAACCGTTACCATGCTGGGCATGAAGTATGGCGATATCGAATCTGTCGAATTTACCGAAAAAGTTACGCAAGTACTTGCGGTAGAAGGCTGGAAAGCGGGCTTACATTTAGCGCAAGAAAAAGGCGCTGCGCCAATTTTACAGAAAATATTTAAAGTGACTGGAGAAATGCTGCATAAACGTCCAGAAATGCTCAAAGATGGCTATAAAATAGGGGATGATATTCGCGGTAGCGTACTTCATGCAAAATACAGTCGTTATATGCAACAATTAGCGCAAGTTGAGCCTGAATTAGTGGCGCAATTAGCTGAAATTGGCGCAAGATTCACGCATCACAGCTCTATTGCTCCAACCGGGACTATTTCACTTTCACTCGCCAATAATGCAAGTAATGGCATTGAGCCAAGTTTTGCGCATCATTATTCGCGCAACGTGATTCGTGCTGGCAAAAAATCAAAAGAAAAAGTAGATGTTTTCTCTTATGAATTATTGGCTTACCGCGAACTTGTCAATTCAGAGGCTATGCCGTATATTGAAGATCAACCTTTGCCTGATTACTTTATTTCTGCAGATACCGTCACGCCAAAACAACACGTTGATATTCAAGCAGCGGCGCAAAAATGGATTGATTCCTCCATTTCAAAAACCGCTAACGTCCCTACAGATTATCCGTATGAAGATTTTAAATCTATTTACGAATACGCTTACGATAAAGGCTTAAAAGGGTGTACTACGTTTAGATTCAATCCTGAAGTATTCCAAGGCGTTCTTGTTAAAGAATCCGATTTAGAAAATACCACCTATCAATTTACGCTAGATGATGGCACGAACGTTGAATTTAAAGGCAATGATGAAATTGAATATGATGGGGAAATCCACAGCGCAGCCAATTTATTTGATGCGCTAAAAGAAGGTTATTACGGAAAACTTTAAGTCATATGAAAATAAAAATCCAAAACGGACGCCTGATTGATTACGCAAATCAATTAGATAAGACTGGGGATATTTATATTGCAGAAGGTCATATTATTGCGATCAATGAATCTCCAGTACATTTTGAAGCGGATCATGTAATTGACGCAACAGGGAATGTGGTCTGTGCAGGTTTTGTGGATTTGAGTGTGCGTTTTGCTAATATCGTCAAAGAGGCTCAGGTTGCCGCTTGTTCAGGTGTGACCACATTTTGTGTGCAACCCGATATTTCTCCGATGATTGATACCCCTGAAGTGGTCAAACATTTAGATGGATTAGCAAAACAGGCGGGTTATTCATCTTGTCGTTTTATTGGCGCATTAACGCAAAATCTGGGTGGCAGTGAATTAAGCTCGATGCTGTCCCTTAAAAATGCCGGTTGCCTTGCTGTCAGCAATGGGCAATTTCCAGTCAAAAATTTGTTGATTTTACGGCGTGCAATGGAATATGCCGCAAGTCATGATTTACTATTTATGTATCGCCCGAATGAATTTAGTCTAAGCAATGGCGGGTGTGCACATGAAGGCGAGATGGCAACGCGTTATGGTTTACCGAGTATTCCAGATTCAGCGGAAACGATTGCACTTGAACAATGCTTAGAATTAGTAGAATTAACAGGGTGCCGTGTGCATTTTGGACAGTTGAGTTCATGGCGGGCGGTGATTAAGCTTCAGCAAGCAAGAAAATATGGATTGAATGTGACCGCCGATGTCGCCATGCATCAGCTACATTTAACCCAAGATCATGTCATCCCCTTTGATAGCCATTATCATGTTTTGCCACCCCTGCGCGATACGCAGGATTTAGAGTATCTTCGTAGTGGCCTAATTAACGGCACAATTGATAGCATCTGCTCTGACCATCAACCGCATAACCTAGACGCAAAATTAGCGGCATTTCCCGAAACAAAAGCCGGTATGTCTACATTAGAAACACTGCTACCTTTATTATTGCGCTTAGTTGATCAAAAAACGCTTGATTTGCCAAGCGCCTTATCCTTACTCAATGAAAAACCAGCTACTATTTTAGGATTGGATACGGGAACGCTCGCTGTTGGATTAGCCGCTGATATTTGCATATTTGATCCTAACGCCACTTGGGTTGCGAATACCGCTAATTGGCGCAGTGAAGGTATTAACACGCCATTTTGGGGTGAAACACTTACAGGGCGCGTTACTCACACCCTGAAAGCAGGAAATATCATTTTTAATCGAGCAGACGCTTAGCGTACATCACATCCCACACACCGTGGCCAAGTCGTATGCCACGTTGTTCAAATTTTGTAAGGGGACGGTAATCTGGACGCTCACAATAATCGTTTGTTGGACTGAGGTTTTGAAATTGGGTAGCACGATTTAATATATCCAGCATCCACTGGGCATAATTCTCCCAATCGGTTGCGGCATGAAAATACCCTTCTGGCGCAATTTTTTGTGCTAATAACGCCACAAAACTGTCTCGCACAATGCGGCGTTTAAAATGCTTTTTCTTATGCCATGGGTCGGGGAAAAACAGATGCACCCCTTCTAAACTGGCATCTGGTATACGTTGCTCAAGCACCTCAATGGCATCATGGCAATAAATTCTCACATTGGTTAATTGAAGCGATTCAATCAACATCAGCAAATGCCCAACACCTGCGCGATGCACTTCAATGCCAAGATAATTTGTTTCAGGATTTTCAGCCGCCATTTTCGCTAAACTGTCTCCATTGCCAAAACCAATTTCCACTATCAGCGGTGCTTTTCGTCCAAAAATTGTGTCGAAATCTATATTATCTTGATTAAAATCAAGACAATAAAGTGGCGCATGATTTTCTAATGCAAAACTTTGCCCCGGGGTTACCCTGCCCTTGCGCCTAACAAAACTGCGAATCCGTGGTGGCACATTGGTATTTTCAAATGTCATAAATATCGTATGTCAAAGTCGTTTTTATTAAGCGCGATAGGTTTCGTTTTGTTCTAATTGGATAATAGCGCTTTTGATTTTCGCTTCAATTTCTGGTGTTAATTCATTATTTTTATAAATTTTGTCTAGCAACCCTTCAGACACTAAAACGTCTTTAATCCAGCGTTTCATTACACGATAATTTGCATAACTGGATGTAACTTCCCCCGTTTTTGGATTTTTTAAGCCTTTTTTAGCAGTAGCCGTTTTCGATGACGAATCCTCTTTTTTTTCTACTTTACTCACCGTTTCGGGTTTTACCAGTAATTTAGATTCAATATTAGGCATTAAGGGCGGGGGCGCCGTGAAAGCAGCTGCACTCGGGTTCTCTGATTTTTTGGTTACACTCTCATCACTCATTGCGGTATAGATCACATACCCCGCATAACCTACTAATAATACATAAATAATTTCTGTCATATTTTACTCCTCAAAAAAAATAAAAATTATAGCGAATCCACTACAAATGCAAGCCCATGGCATGTTTAGCTAAAATACTTTTCGCAAAAGGCAATGTATCAAGTAACATTAAGCCTAAATTTCGAACTGCCGTCAGCGCAAACCACTCATTGGAGAAAACATGGACTAACGCATCTGTGAATTGAATAGTGCGTGATTGATCACCTTCACGTTTTTCTGCGTAACGCGCTAAAAAATCAGGTGCACCAATATCATTATTACCTTGCGTGGCAATCATTGTTGCTAGTGCCATGACATCTCGTAATCCTAAGTTGAAACCTTGTCCTGCAACAGGATGGAGTTGATGCGCTGCGTTGCCAATAATAACAGCGCGATTAGCAATAATATCGTTTGCGCGAATCAGCGATAACGGGAACGCATGCCTTGGCGCACTTAAACTTAATTCACCTAAACGATAACCAAAACACAGTTGAAGTTGCGCGATAAAATCTGCTTCACTGCCTTGCATTAAAGCCTGTGCATCGTCACTTTTGCGTGTCCAAACCACTGCACAGTGATGCGTTCCTAAAGGAAGTAGCGCTAGCGGCCCTGATGAAGTAAATCGCTCATAAGCGACATTTTGATGCGGCCTTGAGGTGCTTACGGTCGTAACGATGGCGGATTGGCCGTAATCCGTTCGATGCTGCGTAATATTCAGTAATTGTCTAACTGAAGAGTTTCCCCCATCTGCGCCTACAACCAGTTTTGCACGGAGATTGATTGATTCCTGCTCAGATTTTAAACTCACAAAGACAGCATTCTCATCAGCAATAATACCTGCAACACGCGTAGAATAATAAACGGTTGTACTTTCGAGTTTTGCAACCTGATTGGCAATGTGATTTTCTAAATCCCGCGCCGCAATCACATAACCTAATGCGGGCACATTTTCTTTTTTAGCAGATAAATGCGTTTTACCAAAATACCCTTGATCGGAAACATGGATTTTTTCGATAGGCGTTGCGGCGTATGAAATACCATCCCATAAATCAAGTGAGTTTAGAGCGTCAACTGTGCCGGCAGCCAGCGCTAAGGCGCGATCACCTAGCGCTACGCTCTCAAGTGTTTGACGTGACTGTGCTTCGATAATAGCGATTTTAAGTCCGGTATGCTGTAGAGAGAGGGCAAGGCAATTTCCTGCTAATCCCCCGCCGACAATAATTAAATCAACGTCCACCTTGCGCCTCTGCCATTAACGTTTCGATTTCCACAATGGTTTTTGGAACCTCATGGGTGAGAATTTCATAACCGTTTTTGGTGACTAACACATCATCTTCAATGCGAATCCCAATGCCGCGCCATTTTTTATCTACACTTTTACAGTCTTCAGGAATATAAAGCCCAGGTTCCACAGTGAGAACCATTCCTGCTTGAAGAAGTCGCCATTGTTGATTGACTTTATAATCCCCTACGTCGTGAACATCCATGCCCAGCCAGTGCCCAATGCGGTGCATATAAAATTGCTTATACTTTTCATTTTTAATTAATTTAGACACACTGCCTTTGAGTAACCCCAGCTTAACCAAGCCTTTTGTCAAAACTTCAACCGATGCATCGTGTGCTGCATTCCAAGGTAGATTTGGCTTGATTTGTTCAATAGCAGCGAATTGCGCATCTAAAACCAATTGGTAAAGTAAGGCTTGCGGTTCACTGAATTTACCGGAAATGGGAAAGGTGCGTGTAATATCTGCGGCATAATGATCGCATTCTGCGCCAGCATCTATGAGCAGTAAATCCCCATTTTTTAATTTATCCTTATTTTCTGTGTAGTGCAGTGTGCACGCATTTTTACCACCCGCAACAATCGATGGGTACGCCACGTTACGCAGACCGGATTGCATAAAGTGATGCACGATGTCCGCTTCTACTTGATATTCATATTTTCCTGCAACACAGAGTTGCATGGCTTTCACATGCGCCTGGGCACTTATCTGTGCAGCGTATCGCATAAGTTTTAATTCAGCAGCGCTTTTAAATAAACGCATTTCATGCACAATCGGCTCAATTGACGCCAATTCTGCAGGCGCCATCACGCCACTACGCGATTGACTGCGAATATGGCGTATCCATTCTTGCAGGCTATGATCTAAGTCTGTATCGCGTCCCATGGGATAAAATACTTTCGTCTTATTTTCGAGCATCCCAGAAACAATATCATCGACGTCGTCAATGGGAAACGAATCATCTGCAGCATAGTGCTTAATAGCGCCTTCAAGCCCCGCATGTGCGCCTTCCCATAGTGCTTTTTTTTCGTCAAATTCACGGCAAAACAAAATATATTCACCTTGACTGCGACCGGGAATAAACACCGCCAGCGCATCCGGCTCATTAAAACCAGTTAAATAATAAAAATCACTGTCTTGGCGGAAAGGATAATCGACGTCACGATTGCGAACACGCACGCCTGCACTGCTTATTAAAGCGATATTCCCTTTTCCAATACGTTGCATGAGGTGTTTGCGGCGTTTTTTAAATTCAGATTGATTCATTTTATTGCTCAGTAAAATTATCACGCAACGCAAGCACAGCGGCGCGTAAATACTCGGTTAATTCCATAAAGTCGTTTTCGGCTTCTTCATCGTCTAACGCAATATCACTATCGAGTTTCGTCATTTCAGCGACATCTTTTAGGATTTCTTGTGTTTGTATCGAAAATTGAGTGGCCGTATTTGCAAACCCAACGCCAAGCAATAAGCCTTTGCACCATTCGCGGAGGGCTTCAACGCGCTCAACTAAATCCGAATCCTCTGCCTCTGGCAAAAAAATTTCGAATTCAAACTCGTCATTCAGTAGCACATCTTGCGTATCTTCAAATAAACCCTCTAATATGGCCTTATGTTCATCATTTATTGGCGGTGAATGACGAAGTAACTCTTCAAGCCACTGCGCGCCGCTGAAATTAATGTTAACAGCTAATAATCCACTCGCCATTCCCTGCGCCTGTGCGGCGGATAAATCCGCGTCATATTGCCCTAAGAGGGCGTCAATTGTTGCGTAACTCATTTTCTCCACATAATAATGTTGTACTACTAAAATAAAAATAACACCTATGCTACCATTGTTCATTAAATTGAATACCATTTCGTGCGTATTTTTGTGTGATAAACACTAAAATGCCTGTTTTTAATAAACTTTACACTTTGATGCAATGAAACCAATCGTACCTTACCCTGATGAAGAATTAAAATCCCTAGAACAAAATATTGATGTGCTTATTGGCGAATATAATCATATCAAAGTAGAAAATATGTCTTTAAAAACAAAACAAGATGCACTTGTGCGTGAAAAGGCGAAGCTGCTCGAAAAAACGTCATTAGCACGAACACAAGTTGAAGCAATGATTACCCGACTTAAAGCGATGGAGAAAAATTCATGAGTCAAAAACAATCTTCGGTGGTGTCACTGACCATTTTAAGCAAAGAATATAAAATTGCATGTGATTTTGATGAGCAGGAATTGCTACTCGACTCAGCAAAACAATTAGACGAAAAAATGCGGAAAATTCGCAATGCGGGAAAAATTAACGGCGATGATAGAATTGCTGTCATGGTGGCTTTGAATATGGCGCATGAACTGCAGTTATTACAACATGAGAACGAAAAATTAAACCAAAATCTCAATGAATGCTTATCGAATATGCGCCATAAAATAGAAAATGTTTTAGAAAATGAATAAAGACGATTAAACTATGTTGGTATTTCCTGCGGCGTTTGAGAGTGTTCTGGGTGTTTCCTGAACCTATATTACCCTTGGGAATGCGCGTTCCTTTCTGGTGTGCATACTCAACTTTGGTTGAGCAGCCCGATTAAAAGATAGTGTTCCCCCCTGAACCGTTGGTTCATGGACGAAAGAATACAGCGGCGCAGGTGGGAAATACCAATCGTCTTTAAATAAACGCTGTTTTTATTGACTATTGCTTTCGTTGTGACTCATGCCTATATTTCAAAATCGCTCAACACCCCTCATTTTGTTATTTGTTAGCACGCTTTTTAGTAGTGCGCTTTTGATGTTTGTTTTGCAACCACTTTTTGGTAAATTATTGCTCCCTCTGCTTGGTGGTACGCCAGCAGTTTGGAATAGTTGCATGGTGTTTTATCAAAGTCTTTTGTTTTTAGGTTATCTTTACGCGCATTTAATCGCTTCACGTCTTCATGCTCATCATCAAGTGATTGTTCATCTTGGTGTGATTGCACTCAGTTTGCTTGCGTTGCCAATTGCGCTACCCGAAAACCTTATTCCACCCACGCAAAGCAATCCGACTCTTTGGATATTCTCAACGCTTGCATTGGCTATTGGGTTACCATTTTTTATTCTCTCGACCACCTCACCACTGATGCAAAAATGGTTTTCGAATATGGGGCATAAAGATAGCGCAGATCCTTATTTTCTATATGCGGCAAGCAATACGGGCAGTTTGGTTTCACTGCTTAGCTACCCTTTTTTCATTGAACCCAACTGGGGACTCGCTGCGCAACAAGCCGATTGGTCAATGGGCTATTTTGGTTTATGTATTTTTATTACATTATGTGGCGCTGTACTTTGGAAAAATTATCCGGCCTCTCAAGCATCTGAGTCCGAGCCGCTATTATCTGTCAAGCAAGCGCCCGCACTATCCTGGAAAACAAAAATATATTGGGGCGCCCTGGCTTTTGTCCCCTCTAGTTTGCTTTTAGGATTAACCAATTTTATTAGTACCGATATTGCGTCAGTGCCGCTACTTTGGATTATTCCCTTAACCGTTTATTTATTGTCGTTTGTCATTGTTTTTTCGCGCTGGAATGACAAAAGTCATAGCTGGTTGATTAAATTTCAATCCTTATTTTTTATTCCTTTTGTTGCGTATGCGTTTATCAATCCTGCTGATTTACCTTATTGGGCGTATTTAGCATTTCACGTCATCGCGTTTTTCTTTGCCGTGATGGTCTGTCATGGCGAACTTGCAGCGCAGCGTCCTCATCGTGCGCATTTAACCACGTATTATTTAATTATGTCGTTTGCGGGCATGCTTGGCGGCATGTTCAATACGTTCCTTGCCCCATTTGTATTCAATGGGATTTATGAATACCCTTTGATGATTATTGCCGCGCTCCTACTCCGCCCGAGTGCGACCGAATTAACCCCTAAAGAAATAGCGATGCAACTTCTTGATCCGCTACTGCTGCTGAGCGTGGGGGCAGGCATTTATTTTAGCGTGACGAATTTAATTGGCTATTTTGATGGCATTGTAATTAGTTTAATTATCCTAACGATTGCCATTTATTTTTTGAGAAAACGTGTGATTGCGTATGCGGGTCTAACTGGCGTGATTATTTGCGCGGCAATGAGTCTTCATCATGCAGAAAGTCATACTCTCATGCAGGAGCGGACTTTTTTTGGTGTCATGGCGGTGCGTGAAAGCATTTTAAGTGACGAAAACAATCAACCCGAAACTTATCATGAATTATTTCATGGAACCACAAAGCATGGTGCACAGCGCTTAATTGCCGCGGAAAGTAAAACTCCCCTAACCTATTACAGTCGCCCAAGTCCCATGGGTCAGTTATTTAAAACATTTGATCACGCGAATGAAAATTGGACTATTGGCGTAGTGGGTTTAGGCGCGGGCGCCTTGGCGTGTTACGCTAAGCCATCGCAAACATGGACGCTTTACGAAATTGATCCGCTCGTGGTGGCTATTGCAAAAAATACAGCTTATTTCACTTATTTAAGCCAATGTGCACCTAATGCCGTCTCTGAAGTGGGTGATGCGCGTTTATCCCTTCAAACTAAACCGGATGGTAGTTTTGATTTACTGATGATGGACGCTTTTAGCTCTGATGCCGTTCCCACGCATTTACTGACAAAAGAAGCCCTCGAACTCTATTTCAAAAAATTGAAACCCAATGGTATTCTCGCGTTTCACATCACCAATCGTCACTTATTGCTGAAAAAAGTGGTGTCCATTCACGCAGAGAAAATGCACCTCGCCGCGTTAATCAATGAATTTAAACCTCAAACGGATGCGCCACTGATTGTCGCAACAGATTGGGTTGTCCTGGCCAAAAATATGGATACACTCAAACCATTGCAAACTAGTCAAATTGGGGCATGGCAAAAAATGCCACTGTATTTTGATATGCCAGCATGGACGGACGACTTCACCAACATTGTGAGTATTTGGAAATGACCTTAAAAAGTCTTGTTATCGGCCTTGCAATAGTATTAAGCGCGTGTGATTCACAGCTCAATAATCCTTATAATAATAACGATAAACAGCAATCCGTCCTCTATGAATCGTTTACCGAGCGCCCAAAACATTTAGATCCTGTTGCGGCTTACAGTTCAAATGAATATGCAATTATTGGTCAAGTGTATGAACCACCACTGCAATATCATTATTTAAAACGTCCCTATGAGCTTATCCCATTAAGCGCTGAAAAAATGCCGACGGTGCGTTATTTGAATGCGAATGGTGAGCCTTTAGCGCAGGTGACTGACGAAAGCCAGATTGCTTTTACTGACTATATTATCGACATTAAACAAAACGTTACATTTCAACCGCATCCGGCTTTTGCAAAAGATGCACAAGATCATTACGTTTATCATTCGATAAATGACGAGCAACTTGCCCGTGTTAATGCGATTGGCGATTTCAAACAAACAGGAACGCGTGAGCTGACTGCGGAAGATTACGTTTATCAAATCAAACGTCTTGCTAATCCAAAGCTACAATCGCCCGTTGCAGAAATGATGAAAAATTACATTGTGAATTTTGAAAAATTTGCTGAACCGACAGAATTTGGCGCCCAAGTCATTAGTCGCTATCAATACAAAATTCGCATTAAAGGTAAATCTCCCCAATTTATGTTTTGGCTGGCCATGCCATTTTTTGCGCCTATGCCCTGGGAAGCGGATGCGTTTTACAATCAACCCGGTTTGCGCGACAAAAATATTACACTCGACTGGTTTCCTATTGGCACAGGAGCCTATTATCTTGCTGAAAACAATCCTAATCGACGCATGACGCTGCTGAAAAATCCAAATTTTCATGGCGAAATGTATCCTAGCGAGGGAGAGGAAGGGGATGCTGCCAAAGGATTACTCGCTGATGCCGGTAAACCACTGCCTTTTATTGATAAAGTCGTTTTTATGCTGGAAAAAGAGACGATTCCATATTGGACAAAGTTTTTGCAGGGGTATTACGATTTATCTGGGATTTCTTCAGACAGTTTTGATCAGGCCGTTCAGTTCACTGGGAGCGGCGGTGTTGCGCTGACACCTTCAATGGTGGAAAAGAATATCCAACTGCAAACGTCCGTCACGCTATCGGATTATTACTTAGGGTTTAATATGCTTGATGCTACCGTGGGTGGTTCTGAGGAATCTGCTCGAAAACTACGCCAAGCGATTTCAATTGCCGTGGACTATGAAGAATATATTTCAATTTTTATGAATGGTCGAGGGGTGCCCGCGCAAGGTCTGCTGCCTAATGGTATTTTTGGTTACGCAGACGGGAAAGAAGGTATGAATAATCAAGTCTATAACTTGGACACAAACGATGCAATCAAGCGTAAATCGATTACAGAAGCGCAATCTTTGCTTGAACAGGCCGGTTATGCAAACGGCATTGATCCTAAAACAAATGAATCGTTAATTTTGTACTTTGATACGACGTCTTCAAGCACGGATGATCGGCCACGTATGACGTGGTATCGTAAACAATTTGAAAAGTTAGGCATTAAACTCATTGTTCGTGCGACGGACTACAATCGTTTTCAAGAAAAAATACGCACCGGTAACGCGCAAATTTTCTTTTGGGGATGGAATGCCGATTATCCTGATCCCGAAAATTTCTTTTTTCTGCTTTACGGGCAAAATGGGAAAGTGAAATTTGGCGGCGAAAATGCGAGTAATTATATCAATGAAGAATTTGATCGGTTATTTGAGAAAATGCGTAATATGGAAAACAGTCCTGAGCGTTACGCCATTATTGACCAAATGCAACACATTATTCAACGCGATGCGCCTATGGTATTTGGTTTCCATCCTAAAAATTTCGCGTTATATCATCAATGGTATCAAAATTTAAAACCTAACTTGATTGCTAATAATCAGCTGAAATATGCAAAATTAAATGTAAACTTGCGTGAGACATTGCGTGAAAGCTGGAATCGCTCTCCACTTTTTATGCAAAAATAAATGCTTAAAAAGAGAATTGTGTCGATGTTATACGTCATTTAACGTATAGCAAGGAAATGAAAATACACCTATACTGAGGTCAATTAAGATATTTCTGCGCCATAGTTTGACCTCACCTATCTCCTAAGCTCTCATTATTTATCCTTCTGAGAGCATTTTTTTGTTCCAGTTGAATTGTAAATCCCCCCTAATTTTAAGAATTACGTTGCTTTAAAAGGAAGATAGTTACTCGCATCCATTTTATAGTGCTGTATGCTTTCTTTTTCACGCGCTAAAAAGTGATTTATAGCCATTTTAAAATCCGCATCTTGAATCCAATGGGCGGAATAGGTCGTAATAGGTTCAAAGCCTCGGGAAATTTTGTGTTCCCCTTGTGCGCCCGAATCAAAACGTCTTAAACCCTGCTCAATGCAATAATCAATCCCTTGATAATAACAAGTTTCAAAATGCAAGCCGCTGTATTCCTCAAAACATCCCCAATACCGACCATACAGCGTATCTTGCCCAACAAAACTCAATGCAGCAGCGATATACTCCTCACTCTTAACCGCAAACACTAATAGGATATTA
The DNA here is from genome assembly GCA_039805765.1 of Pseudomonadota bacterium. Lineage (GTDB taxonomy): Bacteria > Pseudomonadota > Gammaproteobacteria > Methylococcales > Methylomonadaceae > UBA10906. Next base: position 7,300 of record JBDLTP010000050.1, on the reverse strand, counting down.
TCGCCCATTGTTTGCGCAATCTGTTGAAAAAAAGCCAGATTCAAATACGGTAGAGACCCTTTTTTAACATACGTCATCGCATAAAATTCATAAAACGCCTGCCAATGTGCATCGCTAACTTCTCCTCCCACGAATTTCACAAATTGAATACCTGACTCCTGAATTCGACGACGTTCACGTTTCAGCATTTTACGTTTACTCGAACTAAAGGTGCTCAAATAATCTTCAAAGCTCCCGTAATCCCGATTAAACCAATGAAACTGCACCTGTTCTCGAATAGATAGACCAAGTTCCTTTAAAGAATCCACTTCTACTGCTGAGGGAAACAAACAATGCCACGAGGAAATACCGTGATCCTTCGATGCCGATTCAATGTAATGCAATAATACTTGCATGACATCCATCGCATTGCATGAGGGCGCGATAATCATACGATTACCATGACAGGGTGTATAAGGTATCGCAGTTAACCACTTAGGATAATACGCCATGCCATGCTGTTGATAGGCTTGCGCCCATTGATGATCGAAAACATATTCACCCCATGAATGCCCTTTAAGATATAGCGGCATCAACGCAAGGTATTCTTTTTCACTGTCATCTAAAACAACTAAATGTGCGGATTGCCATCCTGTTTTGTTTCCAATGCAGCCACTTTGCTCTAAAGCAAATAAAAACTCATGTCGCATAAAAGGCGATAATTCACCCGCTAGATGATTCCATATTGCGGCATCGACTTGGCTCATACTCTGTATTTGTTTTACTTTCATCTTTATAGTGCGTAAAGTTTTATAAAAAAAAACAGCAACCTAATACCCCGGTCCTTAGGCAATCAACATGACTAAAAAACCTTTCTCTCAATCCTGCGAAAATAATAAAGCCCCTATTTTAGATATTATCCGCCGTGTTTTGACGCAGCCTTGCCATGTATGGGAAATTGGAAGTGGCACCGGTCAGCATGCCTGTTATTTTGCAGAACACATACCTTATCTTCAGTGGCACCCTACTGATCAAGCAGAAAATATTGCCGGTATTAATTTATGGCAACAAGAAGCCAATCTGCCTAATCTGCACCCTGCATTAGTACTCAATGTTACCGATTCTCCTTGGCCTTGTAGCGCTATGGAGGCTGTATTTACGGCAAATACACTGCATATTATGAGTGAAGAAGAAGTAAAATTCATGTTTATGCAGTTTGGGCACTATCTCAGCGCTCAAGGCAAACTTTGTATTTATGGCCCCTTTAATTATCATGGCGCGTACACCAGTCAAAGTAATGCCCAATTTGATTTATGGCTTAAAAATCTACATCCATTAAGCGGCATTCGACATTTTGAAACGATTGTTGCGTTGGCTCTTGACGCGAATATTCATCTCATTGAGGATATAGAAATGCCCGCTAATAATCGATTACTCATTTTTCAAAAAGCCTAAACGTCTATTCAGTATTTAAGATAAGGGCTCAAAGGTTATAATGACGTTATTTTTGTCATCACTTAAATAAAGTTCATTATCTTGAATGCTACATTGCAGTGTCATCGTTCGTTTAATTAACACTTCAATCCCTTGCGCATTAATATGACAAATTCTACAATTTTTAAAACGCTCTAATTTATCGCGTTGCTGCGCCCACCACACTTTAGCTTTGCGGTCATTGTAAGTATAGATCATCACTTGTTTTGATCGTCCACAAGCTTTGCGAATCCGTTTCTCATCAGGCTGTCCTAAATCAATCCATAGGTCAATCTCATCAGTGAGGGATTTTTGCCAAAGTTCTGGCTCATCACTATCGCATAAGCCTTTAGTGAAAATTAGGTTTTCACTTGCATGCATAATAAAAGCAATGAGTCGCACCATAAACCGAAAATCATTTTCAGAAGGATGTTGTGCTAACGTTAAATCATGTATTTGGTAATAATTCCTATCCATATTAGCAATGTTGAGTGACACTTTATTGATTGTTGAACTGATCGCCATAGGAAAGTTTTCTCGATTTATAGTACGTTTTTTTAACTGTGACGCGTTCACAAATTACATTCGGCAAACCATGTTACGGGCGCATTTATGCTTATGCCAGAATTTATTTAGAGAAATTTCTATGTACGCCAAATCAGTGTTGCCATGCGCCCAGTATGGGTATCGCGCCGATACGAATAAAAGCTATCTTCATCGCTCATGGTGCAAAATTCACCCCCAAACACCTTAAATATGCCTAATTGTGCCAATTCCACCCGGGCAAGTTGATAAATATCCGCCAACCATTTCGATTCATGTGATTGAAAAGCCGTTACATAATCAATTGATTTTTTAATGAAAATATCACGGACATCGTCACCAACTTCAAAACACTGTTTACCGATGGCCGCGCCAAGCCATACAACCACGTCTTTTGTGCCTACTGTTTCAATTGATCGGGTGATAATGCCACTCGCTAATCCTCGCCATCCTGCGTGAACTGCCGCAATTTTTTGACCGTCCGCTGAGCAGATAAGCACAGGCAAACAATCCGCTGTCATCACCACGCAAACTACGTTTTTCTCGGTACTAAAACTGGCATCAGCTTTAGCATTAAGTGAATTGATTTCCGCTTTCACAATCGTATTACTATGAACCTGCTCAAGCCAAATAGGTGGCGTGGGTAGCGCTAACGTGTCACAAAGCATTAGACGATTAGCTTGAACGTGAGTTATGTCATCCCCCACATGCGTGGCAAGATTGAAATCACCAAAAGCACTACGCGCCACCACAGTATTTGCATGCGAAGGTGAATGACGCGTCGTCATCACTGCATGAATGGTATCGGGAACGTCCCAATTTGGCCGTATTAATGCCAATGAATTAGCGTTGTTCTTCATCGTTTTGCGCAAGTGCTGCGAGCAGATTTATCATATCTGCGGGTAAAGGTTGCTCCCACTCCAAATAGTCCTCCGTTGCAGGATGAATTAAACCGAGTTTTGCTGCGTGAAGTGCTTGTCGTTTAAAAGTACGCAATACTTTTTCAAATTCTTCACTACAATCTGCTGGCAACTGAAAACGTCCACTGTATAGTGGGTCGCCAAGTAACGGAAAACGCACATGTGCCATGTGAACACGGATTTGATGTGTGCGGCCGGTTTCAAGTTTGACTTGAATATGTGTGTGGCGTTTAAAACGGGTGATAACGCGATAATGCGTAACCGCTTCTTTACCATTATCACGCACCGCATAACGCAGTCTATCCGTTGGATGTCGACCAATGGGTTCATCAATTGTCCCACCTGCAATCATACGATTATGGGTAATTGCCTGATATTCTCGATGAATGTCACGCGCTTGAAGTTGCTCGGTTAAATGATTATGCGCTTGTAGGGTTTTTGCCACCATAAGAAGTCCGCTGGTGTCTTTATCAATACGATGCACAATACCTGCGCGTGGTAATGTTTCAAGCAGAGGCGCGTGATGCAAAAGCGCATTCAAAAGTGTGCCACTCCAGTTCCCGATAGCCGGATGGACAACCAAGCCTGCTGGCTTATTTAAAATGAGGATATGGTCATCTTCATAAATAATATCTAAAGGGATATTTTCAGGTTTCGCATCAATCACAACTTCAGCTTCCGCATCCAGTGTGATGAACTCTCCCCCTTCTAGTTTATCTTTGGGTTTTAAGCTTTTACCGTTAACTTGCACGCGTCCTGCTTTGACCCACGTTTGGAGTTTACTACGCGAATAATCGCTAAATAATTCTGCTAAGGCTTGATCTAGACGCATACCTGCCATATCAAGAGGAACTTCTATTGTTAAATCTGTCATAACACCTATTTCGTGTAACCCGTTGTTCAGTTATACTCACACCAATAAATTCGCTGACTTGCCCGTTTTAGGGGTAAAGTCTACTTTTTGGCATAAGCCATTTAAAATCTCACATAAATGTACCCTATTCTAATGAAATTTCGTGTCGCTTGTTTGTTAATTCTTTCGCTGTCGGCTTTATCGGGGTGTGAAACTCTAAAAAGTTTTGGTGACAGCAGCTCATCTGATGAAGATTATACGGGATGGAGCGCAGAAAAGTTCCGAACCAATGCAAAGGAAGCTGTTGAAGGCAGTAATTATGATAAAGCCATTAAGCTCTATGAAGCACTAGAAGCGCGCTATCCCTTTGATAATGCCGCGCCACAAACGCAACTTGATAGTGCTTATGCCTATTATAAAAATAATGATGCAGAGGCTGCTTTGGCTGCTGCGGATAGATTTATAAAAACCTATCCGCGCGATATGCACGTTGATTATGCGTATTATTTAAAAGGTCTTATCAATTACAATCGTGGTATCAGCTTTATTGATCGTTTTTTACCAACAGATACGTCACAGCGCGATCAAGCCTTTGCAAATGATGCACTAGAGAATTTTGCTGAATTAATGCGTCGTTTTCCACAAAGTCACTACATTGCCGACGCGCAACAACGTAGCGTTTCGCTAAAAAATAACTTAGCGATGCACGAAATTAATATTGCACGCTATTACATAAAACGCGGGGCATATATTGCAGCAGCGAATCGCGCAAATACGGTTATTGAAAAATATGACCGAACGATTGCGGTACCGCAAGCCCTGGAGATTTTGCAAGAGTCGTACACACAATTAAATATGCCGCAACTAGCTAAAGATGCTAAGCGTGTGTACGATCAAAATTATCCCAATGGAACACCTGAAACGGATACCAGTAATATTACCATTTCACATCAAATATGGGATTTTATTGGGCTCGATAAATAAAATATTGATGTTATTTCCCCCCCGCTCTTTATAAAAAAATTAAACCTTATGCCTTTACGCTATATTGAAAAAATATTACGCGCAAGTGTTTATGACGTGGCCATCGAATCGCCACTCGACTATGCACGGAGTTTATCTAAGCGCACACAAAACCATGTCTTTTTAAAACGTGAAGACCTGCAATCTGTTTTCTCCTTTAAATTACGTGGCGCATACAACAAAATGAAGCTGCTTAGCCCAGAAGAAAAAACACGAGGCGTCATGGCGGCTTCAGCGGGAAACCATGCGCAAGGGGTTGCTCTCGCCTCACAAAAACTCGGCATTTCAGCGCTGATTGTGATGCCTACCACCACCCCAGAAATTAAAATTCAATCCGTTAAAGCAATGGGCGCAGAAATTGTCCTATTTGGCGATTCCTATAGCGAGGCGTACACATACGCGTATGAGCTGGCCAGTAAAATAGGCCGTGTGTTTATTCACCCTTATGATGATGAAGACGTCATTGCGGGACAAGGCACGGTGGCTATGGAAATCCTGCGTCAACATACGGGGCACTTAGATGCGATTTTTGTTCCTGTTGGCGGAGGGGGATTAATTGCTGGCGTGGCGGTTTATGCAAAATTTGTACGACCAGATATTAAAATTATTGGTGTTGAACCAGACGATGCAGACTGTTTAAATCAGGCCTTAAAAGCGGGTGAGCGCGTCATTCTCAGTCAAGTGGGATTATTTGCTGATGGCGTTGCCGTGAAACAAGTGGGTGCTGAACCGTTTGCTTTAGCTCAAAAATATGTCGATGAAATCATCACCGTCAGCACAGACGAAATTTGCGCCGCCATCAAAGATGTTTTTGATGATACTCGTTCTATTGCTGAACCAGCGGGTGCCTTAGCCATTGCTGGTTTGAAAAAATATGTGCAGGAAAACGCCATCATCAATCAAACATTCGTTGCTATTGATAGTGGCGCGAATATGAATTTTGATCGTTTGCGTTATGTTGCTGAACGCGCTCAAGTCGGTGAACATCGAGAAATCTTACTTGCGGTGACAATTCCTGAAGTGGCGGGCAGTTTTTTGAGGTTTTGTCAGCTTCTTAATGGGCGTAATATTACGGAATTTAATTACCGTTATTTTGATGCTGAGCAAGCGCACGTATTTGTGGGAATTTCAAGTAGCGGCCTGCTTAGTGATCGCGCTACGTTAATTACGCATTTACAGGCGAATGAGTTTAGTGTGGTTGATATGACCGCTAATGATTTAGCAAAAGAGCATATTCGATATATGGTCGGAGGGCATTCGCCACACGCGTTAAATGAAGTGATTTATAGCGTTGAATTTCCTGAGCGTCCCAGCGCATTACTTGGTTTTTTAACCGAATTAGGGGGACGCTGGAATATAAGTTTGTTCCATTACCGAAATCATGGTGCCGCATTTGGAAAGGTCTTAATTGGTCTTCAAATGCAGCATGAGCAACAAAAAGATTTTCATGCTTGTTTAAATGCTTTAGGCTTTAATTTTCATGAAGAAAGTGATAATCCAGCTTACTGTTTATTCTCAGGTGGACAGAGTTTATAGCCTAAAAATATGACAATAATTTGAAAAATGATTTTAAATAATTTTATAATTCAAGCAACTTCCCTATATTTTTTAATGTAGTGACGTTGCTGCTTAAATACAAAAGAAATTGAATCTGATGAAATTTAAGCTATTTTTTATCATTATTCGAGGAATATAAATCATGAAAAAAATTATAACTACTTTAGCCATTATTGGCGCAATGAGTTCTGCGAGTGCATTTGCGGCAGGGTGTTTACCTAACGTAACCTCTAAATTATCTGACGCTGCTAAATTTGCCGCCGCACAAAAAACGGGCGGTTACGGTTTAAATATGTGGGTCACTTATGTCGATGAAACTGGTAAGGTATGCAGTGTTATTACTACTGGCACGGCTGGTGCAAATGCTGGAAATACCGCATGGCTTGGAAGTCGTGTGATTTCAGCTCAAAAAGCCAATACAGCAAACGATTTTAGTTTAGATGGTTACGCAATTTCCACAGCGAATCTTTATAGCGCGGTGCAACCTGGCGGCAGTCTTTTTGGGCTTCAACTCAGTAATCCAGTAGATCCAACGCTTGCTTACTCTAGCGCAGTAGCCAATCCACAATATGGCACCACGAAAGATCCATTAATTGGAAAAAGAATTGGTGGTGTTAATGTTTTTGGTGGCGGATTGGCGTTATATTCTGCGGGTAAGAAAATCGGTGCAATTGGCGTGTCAGGTGATACATCTTGCCGCGACCACGCCTTTGCGTGGAATGTAAGAAGCAATTTACAGCTTCAACCTACAAATTCAACGGCTGGTATTACCACTTCAAATATGGATTTTAATGGTAATCCCCAAAAAGCTGAAGGGGCAACAGTTGGTGATGAAATGATTATCAATGCCACTGCAAACTCAACTTATTGGGCAGCGTGGTCTCAACCAGCTTGTCCAAATTCACTAAAATTTGGTGACGCAGCAAACGGAACCATTATTTTAAAATAATCG
>JBDLTP010000049.1:0-20953 GCA_039805765.1 Pseudomonadota bacterium | reverse complement strand
TTGTTTCCACTCAAGTACAAGAGAAAGGGCGTTATCAACTTGAGATACCGGCTCAAACAAAATTACCTATTATTTTGCAATCGGATGAATTTATATCAGTAGTCGTTGACGCGGATGTGACGAATTACGACATCAATTCCTTGACGACAACTATTGCCGCAAGGGCGAAAGCCTTGGGCGGATATACACGCAAAAATATCGTGTCTGCGGCAAGTGATAGTGTGAATACGCCTGATGCGAATAAAACCAGTACAGGCTGGCGAGGTGATACAACCTCGCAATATGGTGGTTGGCATTAAAAATTTGACGCAATCCACTCTCTTCTCTATCGATTAAGCTTAGAAAACGCTTAAATTTAATGTATGATTGAATTAGAAAAAAGACAACTGGTCGTATAATAAATACATAAAAAGATGAAACAAAAAGATATTAATCGAGAGAATTTACTCAATTACGGCGTAGCGTTATTGATGCAACAAGGGTATCACGGGACAGGGTTGCAAGAAATTCTTGATGCAGTGAATGTCCCTAAAGGTTCTTTTTATAATTATTTCAGCAGCAAAGAAACATTCGCCGCTGAGATGATTGAGCACTATATCGAGCCCTATCTAATTCAATTACAAACTTATTTGAATGAATCCGATGGCCATTCATTTACCGCATTGGAGCGGTACTTAAATGAAAGCATTGCTGAATTAGAACAAACGCAATTCAAGGGGGGATGTTTACTTGGAAATTTAACCGGTGAAATCGGTGATACCAGTGATATTTGTCGTGAGGCATTGCAAAAAGCGTTAGATCGTTATCGAGACGTCTGGGAAATTGGATTTCATCGCGCTCAAAAAGAAGGCTCCATTCGCAAGGATAAAACTGCACTAGAGCTTGCGGATTTATGGGTGAATTCATGGCAGGGCGCATTGCTCCGTATGAAAATTGAGCAATCCGTTATGCCCCTAAAACAATGTAAAGAAGTAATCTTGAACGATTTTTTTAAAGCGTAATCGTTGATTGCGTTTTAACAAGCCGTTCTGATTTTAATTTAAAACAATAATGAGGAAAAATTATGCCTAAATATATCGTCGAACGCGACATCCCTAATGCAGGCTCACTCACTGCAGAGCAATTACAAGGAATCGCGCAAACCTCTTGCAGCACGTCTGCAAAAATGGACACTAAAATTAACTGGGTTGAAAGTTATGTAACCGATGACAAAGTGTATTGCGTGTTAATTGCACCTAGCGAAGACGCATTGCGTGAACATAGCGAAAAAGGTGGTTTTCCTGTCACTAAAATTTCACGCGTCACAGGTATGATTGACGCAAGTACCGCTGAATAAAAATGTAAGGGTAAGACTAATCTTGCCCTTATTCCATTACGTCTAAAAGAGCCTCGACAATGCTTAAAAAAACAATAACAAACACATTGTGTAGTTTGATACTACTCGCACCACTTGCAAGTTTTGCAGAAATGTTAGCGATGGTGAATTATGAAAGCCAGCCCAATCAAACACCACGTAAAGAAGGAATCGCTATTATCGATGTCGATCCCAATTCGGCTAATTTTGGTAAAGTCATGAATGATTTGCCACTTCCCCCTGACGCTGTTGCTCATCATATTTTTTACAATAAAGATTTGAGCAAAGCTTATATTACAGCTTTAGGAAAAGGAGCTTTGCGTGTCATTAACATGAATCAGGAGCATTTGAAAATTCAAGATGTTAACGTGCCAGAATGCCAAGTGGGCGAAGATATGTCTTTTTCGTCGGATAAAAAAACGTGGTATTTAACCTGTATGGGGTCAAGCAATGTGATTGTAGGTAATGCTCAAACCGATCAAGTGAAACAGGTCATTGCAGCGAATGGTAACGAAACCTTTATTAAGTACCCTCATGGCATTGGTTTGAATGAAGACATTGATAGAATTATGGTCACCAGTACCGTTCGAGCATCGGATTTAGGGGATGCTGGCGATACTGTCACGATTATTAAAGCATCAACAGGTGAGGTGTTATCAACACATAAAGTGGGTGGTCCTGGTTCGTCAACTGTTGAAGCCGTCTTTATTCCTCATTCCACACCGCCAATGGCGTATGTGAATACCATGTTTGAAGGAAAACTCTGGGTCGCCACATGGCAATCCAATCACGATACATTTGATTTCAAACCGGCTTATGATTTTTCTGAAGTAAAACAAGGCGTGCCATTGGAAATTTATTTTAATCAAGAGCATGACAAACTCTTTGTCACAACGGCAAAACCTGGTGCGTTAAATATCTTTGATATTAGCCAATCCAAAACACAGCCCAAACTTATTAAATCAATACCCACTGCTGGTGGTGCGCATCATGTGGTTTTCTCTCCTGATGAAAAGTATGCCATTGTGCAAAACAGCTTTTTAAATTTACCTGAGATGGATGATGGTTCAATTTCTGTCATTAATTTAGAAACAATGGAAAAAATCCGCAGTATTGATACCCTAAAAAAACAAGGATTCAAACCAAACTGTATCGTTATGATGCCTAAATGGCATACCGATGATGTACATTAAAATCATTACTGAAGAGAAGTAAATATGGCTTACACTGATCAATTTATTCAAATGGGTGAAGCGGCACGCTCACGAGTTCATGCAGTAAAGCCCAATGAAATCGATGCTTTATTAGCATCGGGTATATTAGCTTTAGATATTCGCGACAAAGAAGAGCATGATGTCGATCATATCTCAGGCTCAAAACACATTAGCAGAGGGAAGTTAGAGATGAATGTCGAAGATGAAATTCCCGATTTAGATACGCCAATCATTACTTATTGCAATGTAAATTACCGTGGTGCTTTGTCGGCTGATACTTTGCGTATGATGGGGTATAGTAATGTGAGCTATATCGAAGGTGGATTAAAAGCCTACCGTGCATGGCAAAATCAATAACAAAAGCATTTTTCAGCCAGTACAAGTACGATGTCTTATGTCAAAATTCATATTCTAGAATCGTGATAAAGTATTTCGCATAAAACAGAGCATATTTCACAGTTAACAATTGCCATTTAGAATAAAACGTTGTGGAAGAACGATGAAATATCCTTCTCCGGTAACATTAATATTCATGTTTATAACTAACAAACGTGTCCTTTATATCAATTGTCTTCATGCTCAAAATCAATTGAACTATTTAGTTGATTTTGAGCGTTTCAAATTTCAGGAGCTCTTATGAATGCGTTTAATGAATCGCGTCGACATTTTTTAATGCAAACTGGCTTAGGTGTTGCAAGTTTAACTGCACTACCTTCGATTGCAAAAGCCATGGAAGGTATGGGAATGAAAGACAATATGATGATGCCAAAAATCACTCCCAATAAAGCCTCACCCAATTTTCATCCCGATGTTGAATTTGACTTGTTTTGTAAACCCGCTTCTCTTCCCATTTTAGATGGTTCGAAAACAAATTTATTACAATACACAGCAACGTTAATAAAAGGTCCAAAAGAGACCATTACACAATTACCTAATTCATTTTTAGGTGACATCATTCGTCTGAAAAAAGGTCAGAAAGTGCGTGTTAATCTGCATAATGGACTCTCTCAACCCACTGTTACACATTGGCATGGTTTACACGTCCCACAAATGATGGATGGTCATCCAATGTATTTTATTGATTCGGGTGAAACCTTAGTCTACGAGTTTGAAGTACTTAACCGAGCAAATCTGAATATTTACCATCCACACCAACACGGCGTCACAGGTAAACAGGTTTATTTTGGTCTTGCTGGCGCAATGATTGTCAACGATGAGGATGAAGCTAAATTAGAGCTGCCATCAGGTGAATTTGAAATACCACTTGTGATTCAAGATAAACAATTCGATATGAATAATCAACTGGTTTACCCCTCGTCGATGCACAATAAAATGACAGGAATTACCGGTGATAAAATTTTAGTCAATGGTCACTCAAACTTCCAATTAGAGGTAGCAAGTCGCGCTTATCGATTGCGCATTGTGAATGCGTCAACTTCACGAATTTACAAATTGGCATGGAATGATGAAATGCCTGTGATAGTAATAGGTGTGGATGGCGGTTTACTTGAACAACCAGAAATAAAACCGTATGTCATGCTTGCACCTGGCGAGCGCCTTGATGTTTGGGCGGATTTTAGTGGTCGTAATGAAGGGTCTGAATTAACGTTGAAAAGCTTGGCGTTTTCAGGCGTTTTACCCAAAATGGGAATGTCGACAGGTGCAATCCCTGTAGGCAGTGAATATCCCATTCTAACGGTTCGTATTACCAAAAAAGTCAGCGAAACACATAAGCTGCCCATGTTGTTATCCACATTTAAGCATTATGAAATAAGTGATACAGCTAATCCTAATAACCCAATTCCTATTGGCATTACCGAAGCACCAATGTCGATGCTGCTTAATGGAGCACCTTATGAATTCAATAATCCATTACCCTTTGAACGTATTAAAGTTGGCAGTATTCAATTAATTGAAATTTTCCATGCGCACGGAGAAGGTCACATGAAAATGGATAATGATTCTCAAGGTGAACAGCAACAACATAAAAATGGCCATGAGATGGGACGTGGTTCAATGGGTAGAAATAGTAGGATGGGTGGAATGGGTGGTGGGATGATGCATTTATCTATGGCCCATCCTATTCATTTACATGGTCAGCAGTTTGAAATTGTTAGCCGGAGTTTTAGCGGTGAGTCAACGTCTTACGATACTGTCAAAGACGGTTTTATTAATAGTGGTTTAAAAGATGTTGTTTTAGTCATGCCAATGGAAAAAGTCAAAATTATAAAACCCTTTCAAGATTTTAAAGGCCTATTTGTCTATCATTGCCACAATTTAGAGCATGAAGACATGGGCATGATGCGCGAGTTCTCCGTAGAGTAACATTATATCAATTCTATGAAACCCGCATTTATGTCTAAAAACGCGGGTTCTTTTCAATGCAAAATGAACGTATTTCTCCGTCGCAACGAATAATATTAGCGAATGGAGTGACTGCTTTAAACTATCTTAATTGAAAACCAAAAACAATTATGCATAAAAGAAATAATGCACCATTTTTGGTCTGGAATTTTCTAGCCATATTGTTAATATCAATGCCCACTCTAGCAACAGATTTTGATTCGTCTAAACCGACTGAATTAACCTATCAAATTTTTACCTTAGAGCAAGCTATTGATTACGCTATCGCCAATAATCCAGATTTACAAATTGCAATAGAGCGCATCGGCCAAGCAGATGCACAATTAAATGTGGCTCTATCTTCATTTTATCCACAAATTTCCGCTAAAGTGGCTTATGAAACATCAAATAATCCAGCGCAAGTATTCTCTATGATGGTTGCGCAACGCGAATTTAATGCTAATACGATTTCTACTATTAATAATCCGGGATATAGACAAAATTTTAGACCTGAAATAATCGGTCATTTATCCCTTTTTCGTGGTGGGCAGGATTATCATGAAAGTAAAGCGGCTGAATTAGGGATTGATCAATCTGAATTTGAACGTGCATCAATTCATGACACGTTAATTCAAGCGATTACTACAACGTATTATGCGTATTTAGCCACGTTAGAGGCGCAAAAGATTGCTCTCGAATCAATAAAATCTATTTCCAGCGAGTTAAATCAAACTCAATTAAAGCACGTTGCAGGAACGGTACTTAAATCTGATGTGTTGTCGTTAGAAGTTAAATTATCGCAGGCACAAGAAGCACAACTAAAAGCCGCTAATAGTGTTGATTTGGCTAAGGTAACTATTGCTAATCTGCTGGGATTGCCAATTCAGCAAAATTTTAGTATTACCCCATCTACTATTTTTATTCAACCAACATTAACCGCTTCATTTAATGATTTACTTGAACAAGCCATAGTGCAAAGACCGGAAGTGAAAGCAGCAGCCAATCAAATTGAAATAGCTAAGCATAAAGTAAAAAGCGCACAAGGAGCTTATTTACCTAGGGCGGATGCCTATGTGAGCTATGGGCAAAATAGTCGAGCCCCTGATTTTTCAAGTGAAAAAGAAAATGTCACAGCAGGTGTTTCAATGGAGATAAATCTGTTTTCAGGTCTTAATACGCCTCAGCAAATTAGAATAGCTGAACTAAACGTGGCGCAAGCAAAGGAAACAGAGCGTAAAACGAAATTAGTGATTGAACAGGAATTGAAAACGGCCTATTTAAAACTACAAGAAAGTTTAGCGCGTATAAACACGACAAAGCTATCAATGCAAGCAGCAACCGAAGCACTCAGACTGGTTAAGGAAGAAAGACAAGCTGGGGTAGCTACGGTTACACGTTATATTGAAGCAGAAGTGGCTAAGAATTCTGCGCAATCAAATTCGATCGCAGCACATTATGACGCGTTAATTGCTGATGCTGCATTAAAAAAAGCCATTGGCGCTTGGAAATAGGAGAACGTTGATGACCAGTACCAAACAAAACAACCCAAGTAAATTACTTGCTTTTTCGGTAGCTGTGTTTGCGTTGATAGTATTACTCCTTTTTATGCAAGGAAGTTTTGAGAATAAAGTCGCTCCGGGCATTAGTAAGATAAGCAACGATTTAAACATTCCAGCTCCACAAACGTTTTATGTAGAGAAAAAAACGGTAGACGACATTGTCAGGTGGCCTGGAACGGTAAAATCAAGAACAATAGCTCACATTGCCCCTAAAATGGCAGCGCGTATCATTGATATTAGAGTACATAATGGCGACAAAGTTAAACAAGGTGATGTGTTAATCCGTTTAGATGAGCGAGATATTGCTGCTCAAGAGCAGTCTGCATTAGGAGTTTTGGCTGGGGCAAATGCTCAGAATGTCAAAGCTAAAGCAGATTTAGAGCGCATACAAAGTTTATATAACAAAGAAGCTGCTACACGCGAACATCTTGATGCCATAGTAGCGCAAGAAAAAGAAACGCAAGCACAAGTGAGTCAAGCGCATAGCGTGGTGAATGAAATGCAATCACGACATGCAGATGCGTTACTGCGAGCGCCATTTGATGGTGTGGTACTCAAGCGATTAAAAGAGCCGGGGGATATGGGATTATTAGGCGTGCCTATTATCACTTTACAAACATCCGAGGGGTTAAGACTTGAAACCGATGTACCAACAAGCTGCGCTACTCGATACACAATGGATATGCCAGTTAAAGTCTATATTGATGCATTAGCGCTAACAGTAGATGCACAAATTGATGAAATCAGTTCAGATGTCGATTCACAAACAAGGACTCAACTAATTAAAGTCGCTTTACCTGTGGTTAAGGGATTGCAAACGGGCTATTTTGGGTGGTTAGAGCAGTCGTGTGCACAACATGAAGCGCTATTGATTCCCAAGAGTGCTATTGAGCATATCGGTCAATTAGAGATCGTTCACGTTTTAGACAATGAACATGGCTCCACCCGACATATTAGAACAGGAAAAGCTTTTGGCAACTACGTTGAAGTCATTTCAGGTTTAGCCTCTGGTGAAACAATTGTAAGTCATCCTCAGCAGGCTCAATGATGCCAAATCAGCCTACTTCAAAACCGCATCGTGGTTTGACCACCAAGATTGTTGAAATTTTTACGACCTCCCAATTATCTATTTTATTTTTAATTATTTCCTTACTTGCGGGAGCAACTGCATTAACGTTTACGTCTCGCGAAGAAGACCCCCAAATTGTTGTACCGGTGATGGATGTACTCATTGAGTATCCAGGCGCTTCAAGTGAAGAAGTGGAAAAATTAGTTTCGACGCCTTTAGAAGTTTTACTTAAACAAATTGAAGGGGTGGAATATGTTTATTCTGTCTCAAAGCCCGGTTCTGCTGTGGTTACGGTACGCTATTTAGTTGGTCAATCCTTTGAAGATAGCTTGGTGAAAACGTGGGATCGCTTAATGTCCAACCAGCATCTCATTCCTGCTGGTGTAACGCATTGGAAGGTGGCCCCTGTTGAAATTGATAATGTCCCCATTGTATTGCTTGCCCTGTCTACGCAAAATGCGCAATATGATGCCATGGCACTGCGTCGTATTGCCGATGAGTTAATTGTTTCTTTAAGAGCAGTTGCTGATGTGGGTAAAAGTTGGGTTGTAGGTGGTGAGCAACGGCAAGTGTCTATTTATGCCAATCCAGTAAATTTAATTGCTTATGATCTGACGTTAATGGATATTTCTCAGGCGTTAGCAAATGCAAATGTAAATGTTCAAGCTGGAAGCTTTGAGCGAAGTAACCAAGAAATTTTGTTAGAAGCGGGACCTTACTTGAATTCTTCAGTAGAAGTGGGGGCCGTGGTATTGAAGCATATGGCAGGACGCCCTATTTACTTAAGAGATGTTGCCCGTATTGAAGATGGCCCGGCGGATGTGAGTCATTATACTCGCATTGGTTTTGGTCCTGCAGTGGCTAAAATGTCTACAGTGGGAAGTGCGTTAGGGAATCCACCTCAAGCAGGCCAAGAGCGTCAGATGGTCACTCTCGCTATTGCTAAACGAAAAGGGAGTAATGCCGTTGACGTTGCAAATACCGTGATTTCGACTACGGAAAGTTTACGTGGTTCTTTAATTCCAGAAGATGTGCTACTTACAATCACTCGGGACTATGGAGAAACAGCTAATCACAAAGTCAATGAACTCGTTAAACATCTAAGCTTTGCAATCGTTATTATTGTGGTATTGCTCGCATTTTCTTTAGGTCTAAAGGAATCTTTTATTGTTTCTATTGCCGTACCGATGACTTTAGCGCTAACGTTATTGCTTGATTATATTTCGGGCTACAGCATTAACCGTGTGACCTTATTTGCATTAATTTTATCGCTAGGATTATTAGTTGATGACCCTATTGTAGATGTTGAAAATATTCATAGACATTACAAGCTATGCAATGAATCACCACTACAAGCGTTGTTAACAGCCGTAGATGAGGTAAGGCCGCCTACAATTTTAGCTACGTTTACCGTTATTGTGTCGTTTTTACCTATGTTCTTTATCACAGGCATGATGGGGCCTTATATGGCGCCAATGGCGTTTAATGTACCGATTGCCATGCTTGTATCTTTAATCGTTGCCTTTACTGTCACGCCATGGGCGAGTTTCAAATTATTACAAAGCGACTATCATGCGCATAGTGAGGAAGCACCAGAGGATTTAAAGCAAAGTTTGATTTACAAAATATATCGCATTGCATTAGAAACACTGCTAGCTTCACCTAATCGAGCAAAATTCTTTTTATTCATGGTTTTTATTGCTTTTGTGGGATCGACATTATTAGCCGTTACACGTGCTGTGCCACTCAAATTACTGCCTTTTGATAATAAAAATGAATTGCAAATTATGATTGATATGCCTAAAGGATCTACTTTAGAAAGTACCGATCAAGTTGCAAGCGCATTGGGCAGTTATTTAGCAACCGTAAATGAAGTCACCCATTATCAAACATACACAGGGTTAGCCTCTCCCATGGATTTTAATGGCATGGTAAGGCATTATTATCTGCGTAGTGATAGTCATCTTGGAGAAGTTAGGCTTAATTTAGTCCCAAAGGATCAACGTGAACAGCAATCACACGAAATTGCGTTGCGAATTAGACCGGAAATCGAAAAAATTGCTAAACAATACCATGTTAATCTCAAAATTATCGAAACACCGCCTGGACCTCCTGTACTTTCAGATTTAGTTGCCGAAATCTATGGGCCAGCACAAGCGAGTATAGATAGCTTAATTGCTGTATCTAAGCGCGTAAGGGCAGAGATGGAAAAACTTGAAGGTGTGGTCGATGTAGATGATTTTTCACAAACACCACACACTAAAATGCGTTTTGATTTAAATCGAGAAAAGGCGGCTTTATCAGGAGTAACTGTTGCCCAAGTAGCAGAAACTCTCCATATAGCACTTGCGGGTCAGCAAGTGGGTAGCATTCATTTGGATAGCGAACGGCAATCTTTAAATATGTTTTTGCAATTGCCTCGTGCTTTACGCTCTTCGGAGTTTGATTTATTAACATTACGAGTCAGAACCGACACAGGCAATTTAATACCTTTAAGTGAAATAGGGGCCGTCTCTACGGTATATGATGATCAGCCAATTTACCATAAGAACTTACAACGCGTTAACTATGTCATAGCTGGAATGGCGGGGCGTAGTCCTGTAGAAGCGGTATTCGATCTTAATAGCGCATTAGCCAAAAAACCGCTGCCGTCGGGTTATAAAGCAGAATTAGCCGGTGAAGGTGAGTGGAAAATTACCGTTGATGTATTTCGTGATCTCGGATTAGCCTTTGCTGCGGCGTTAGTTATGATTTATGTTCTACTAGTTGGACAAACCGGTTCGTTAACGCTTCCCTTAGTGATGATGATTGCAATCCCTCTCACCGTGATTGGTATCATGCCCGGTTTTTGGATACTCAATCAAATTATGGCAACGCCTATTTCTGGTTACGATAATCCTATCTATTTCACCGCCACCGCGATGATTGGAATGATTGCTTTGGCTGGGATCGTAGTCCGGAATTCTATTATCCTAATCGATTTTATTGAACGTATACGCTCACAACCTAATATAGATTTAGTGGATGCGTTAATTGAAGCAGGAGCAATTCGATTAAGACCTATATTTTTAACGGCCGGTGCCGCTATGTTTGGTGCGTTTGTAATTATTTTAGATCCAATATTTTCAGGCTTGGCATGGAGTTTTATTTTTGGTATTTTTGCTTCTACCTTATTTTCTTTATTAGTAATCCCGGTTGTTTATTATTTAATTAATAAAGATAAAACGGTGTCATTAGAAAATAGTGAAGCATTTCTGGATTAACAATCAAAAAAGTAGACTATGTCCTCATATTTTTTAATTCAAATTGGAAACAGCAACGCATGATATTAAACTCTGATCTCATTTTTTTTATAGCTAGCATAACATTTATTTTAATATACTATTTATGTTTAAAGCTAAAGCGCAGTTCAGCAGAGTCAAATGTTCATACATTCAATGCCCAGATCAGAAAACAGTGGGTATACAAAATAATGGGTAACGACAGCTTGAGTATAGTTGCTATTCAAACACTGCGTAACTCTGTGATAGCCGCTAATTTTATGGCTTCAACTTCAATACTATTAATAATGGGTGCGTTGAATTTAGGTGATAAAACTAAGCAACTTGCACTATTTCTCCCTTTTAATGATATCGTTTCAGTGAGCTCTACTGAAATTTGGCAACTTAAATTGGGGTTATTGCTACTGAATTTTTCTTTTGCTTTTTACTGTTTTTCAATGGCAACTCGATTTTTTAATCATGTCGGTTATATGATTAGCCTTCCCATTGATAATGATTTAATTACACAAACCTGTGCATATCTAAATAAGGCGGGACGATATTATTCTTCAGGTATCCGTACATTCTTTTTTAGTATTCCAATTATTCTATGGTTTTTTAGCCCTTATTTTTTAATGTTAGGGACATTAGTATTAATTGCGTGGTTGGCAGTGTTAAATAAAGTACCTCTATGAGAATAGAATCCTTAATCAATGCAATGCTCAAGTTTCTAAATAGCTAATAATGCCATTATTTGAATAACAAACTGATGTTACGCAGTGACAAAAAAGAGATAGAGATTACAATTGTTGTTTTTGAAACAAGAAAATGAAATATCTCGAACTGTACAGCGATTATTTAATTTGTAATGCAACAAGTTATGGATTTGGTATGCAGTGATTTGACATGTGACGGACAACAAGTCACTACAATCTACGAAAAACGGTGGAAAGTAGAGGAATATCACAAGTCGTTAAAATCGAATTTAGGTTTAACAAAATCACCCACTCGCACCATGACCACACAAAATAATCACGTTTTCATGTCACTTTATGGCTTTTTCAAATTGGAATGTTTGAAAATTAAACACCAGCTCAACCATTTTGCTCTGCGGGCGAAACTACCCATTCGCGCAACTCAAATGGCTTATACTGAATTAGCTAAACTTCAGGCTGCGTAACATCAGTCTATAATATGATGTCTGTTTTAGTGGATCACTACGATGGGAGTAAACAGAAGTGGACTTATAGTTTGCATTGCATTGGAGATTTAGATGTAGGTGCGTTAGCAGTGCAATATGGTGGAGGAGGTCATGTTAATGCAGCAGGATTTTCATTGAACCATAATCCTTTTTTGCTAACATAATTAAGGTCTGGCGTTAATGCTATTGATTAGAAAAATTTATTATCATTTCAGATTCAGAATAAATTTGACATAAAGCAGTATTTCATTTACGGTGTCATTTTGTCACCATTGAGAATGAATTATGATTGCCATCAGCAGTGAGCGCATTACCGCTAGAGTATCCGCGCAAATCAAACAAACCCTAACAGATGCAGCCAATCTTTCTGGGGCAACGTTGAATCAATTTTTGGTGCAAGCAGCTCTCGAAAAAGCGCAACACATTATAGAAAAAGACACATTGATTCATCTGAGTAAAAACGATGCAGAAGCTTTTTTTCATGCACTTGAGACTCCATCTCAACCTAACACCAAACTTTTGGATGCTGTGAAGCACTATAGAGCAAATATATCGTGAGCTCGTCGTTAAAAATAGAGGTACTTTCTAAATCACACCACCGCGATGATTTTGATTGTGGCAATGCAGTGTTAAATCACTTTTTGCAAAAAATTGCACGCCAACACAATGAGAAAGGACTTTCTAAAACGTTTGTTTTAATTGATACAGCTCATCCCAATGACATTATTGCCTACATGAGTATGGTGGTATGCGAAGTGTTAGCGCAAGATATTCCTCACCAATGGGTCAACAAATATCCTCGACGCATTCCTGCTGCAAAGTTAGTTAAGCTTGCAGTAACACAAGATAAACAGAGAAAAGGTTACGGTGCCATACTGCTAGTTGATGCAATGCAAAAGACGCTGCACGTTTCTCACACTATGGGAATAGCAGGGCTTTTTGTCGATGCGAAAGATGAAGCCGCAAAAAAGTATTATCATCAATTTGGTTTTATAGCCCTGCCAGATCAATTGGATAATCTTTTTCTGCCTTTATCGACTATCGCCAATACTTTGCCGTAAATGATTAATAACGTGGTGATCAGTCTTCAACAACAGATTGCATTATTGGAAGAGAAAGTCCAAATTCTCGATAGAGAGCGAGAAAGCGTATGTTACGAATTAGCCCAATTAAAAAACCTACTTCATCAGCAGAATCAAATTAAGCCGCCTGTGGCTTCAAGTCTTACACATCAATCATCCATTCAAGAGAAAGTTGCTCTTTTTCGCCGTCTATTTAAAGGTCGTGAGGATATTTACCCAAGGCGTTTTGTGAATAGTAAAACGGGGAAATTGGGGTATTCACCCGTTTGTGAACATGAGTGGAAACCTCGGGTTTGTGAAAAGCCTAAAATAAAATGTGGCGATTGTCTTCATCGTGCTTTTTTACCGATTACGGATCAGGTTATTACAAATCATTTGGCGGGTTATGATAATGCACGCGGAGTTTCAAATGATTTTGTGATGGGTATCTATCCATTGATGAAGAATGAGCGATGTTGGTTTTTAGCCATTGACTTTGATAAAGCATCATGGCAAAAGGATGTCCACGCGTTTATTTCTGCCTGCAGAGAAAATGTTATTTCCTACAGTACTGAAATATCTCGTTCTGGTAAAGGAGCGCATGTATGGATATTTTTTAGTGAACCGGTGTTGGCTATAGAGGCTCGAAAATTAGGTTCTTATCTGCTAACGCAAGCGATGGATGCACATCCTGAATTAGGCTTTGAATCTTACGATCGTTTATTTCCTAATCAAGACACCTTGCCCAAAGGCGGCTTTGGGAATCTCATAGCACTGCCTCTGCAGAAAAAGCCTCGTAATGAGGGGCATAGTGTTTTTGTGAATGATGATTTTATGGTTTATGCGGATCAATGGTCTTATCTATCTTCTGTTCAGCGTTTATCTCCACGAAAATTACATAATCTAATAGAGAGAGCTGAGCAGCAAAATACCATTCTAGGCGTGAAACTTCCTCTCAGTGAAGGTGATGTTGAACCATGGGAAATATCACCCTCGCGCAAAATAAAAGAGTCTGTCATTGCTGATCCGCTACCCAAGTCAGTAACGATTGTCGTGAGTAATCAAATTTTTATAGATACCAAGAATCTATCTACTGTTTTACAAAGCAAAATCATACGATTGGCCGCCTTCCAAAATCCGCAGTTTTATAAGCATCAGGCTATGCGATTGTCTACATTTAATACGCCTAGAATTATTTCCTGTGCTCAGTATTATCCCAAGCATATTGCCTTACCACGAGGCTGTCAGGATGAGTTATTGAATCTACTTGATGATTTGAAAATTGAATCTATCACTGAAGATAAACGATTTGAGGGTAATAAAATTGAGGATGTGCAATTTCAAGGGAAACTCACCATCGAGCAAGAGCAGGTAGTTGGAAAACTGCTTAAGCATGATATAGGAACGTTATCAGCAACGACAGCGTTTGATAAAACGGTGATTGCACTCAATATATTGGCTCATCGCAAGGTGAATACGTTAATTGTGGTTCATCGCAGGCAACTTTTAGATCAATGGCTAGAGCGAATTCAGATGTTTTTAAATTTGCCCACACAGGTGATTGGCAAAATTATCGGTGGAAAAAATAAAGCCACCGGCATTATTGATGTTGCACTGATTCAAAGTCTGTCGAAAAATCAAGTTGTCGATGATTTGGTGGCGAATTATGGGCAGATTATTTTTGATGAATGCCATCATTTATCTGCCGTGAGTTTTGAGCTGGTTGCCTTGCGTGTAGAGCAAAATATGTACTGGGATTATCTGCTACACTGACACGAAAAGATGGACATCATCCGATTGTCTTTATGCAGTGTGGTCCAATACGCCATGAAGTGAGCGCAAAAAAGCAAGCTTCAGAGAGACCTTTTGATCATTTTGTTATCCGAGATGCCTTCGCCCGTTTCTTCTAAACATTCGATGACACACATTTATCAGGCATTGGTGACTGATGATTTGCGCAATCAATTTATTCTTAACGATATTAAAAAAGCCCTATTTGAAAAACGATCGTTGTTAATATTAACTGAACGTAGGGAGCATGTGTTGTTATTAGCGAATCAAATTCAAGTTTTCGTCAAGAATGTATTTGTGATGCAAGGCGGTATGGATGCACAAAAGCGGGAACTATTGATTAGTGAATTACAGGCCATTTTGCCTAATGAAGAGGTTGTTATTATTGCAACAGGGCGTTATCTTGGAGAAGGTTTTGATTATGCGCGATTAGATACCTTGTTTTTGGCCATGCCAATATCCTGGAAAGGAACGTTAGCTCAGTATGTGGGCAGATTACATCGTTTATATGATGCAAAAACAGACGTGCGAATTTATGATTATGTGGATAGTAAGGTTCCTATGCTTGAGAGAATGAGTGAAAAACGAAGAATAGGGTACAAGCATTTGGGTTATTCATTTATCAAGGCCGATCAAAATTTTTTATTCAACGTAGGTTAAAAATATGCAATCTGAACATCCATTGACCAACCTAGTTGTTAGCGAATACAAACCGAGTTTGCTTGAGCGTTGGGGTGTACGCTATTTTGATTATTTGGGGAAAAAATTTGGGACTGCAGCGTTACAAAATTTGACAATTGATGAGCTACCCGCTGATGCCGTGTTGCAATCATTATCGGCTAATATCACTGGGTTTGCGGCGATTGTGGCCTTTGGTGTGGGATCCTTGACTACATTTGTAACTGTTTGGATTGAATGGCACTATAAAAGTGTGCTTCCCTCTACCGAATATTATACGTTGTATCTCTGCGTTTTAGCTTTTATGCTGATTATTGAATTTGCGGTACTATTTTGGTTAGGATTGAGAACCGTATACAGTTTGTCCTGTTTGACAGGTCATCATCAATCGTCCATGGATAGCCTTTTACCTGTTGAATATGCCACGTCAATGATGCTTGCTCGAGCGGCCATGGAACTCCCTGATCCGGTTGTGCATTATTTAGGTATCGATCCACTTAAACATTTATCAAAATCAAAATTATTCATGGTGGCGGCTTTATATAAGGCAAAAGTGATATTGAGTAGTCTGTTAGCAAGAATTGTGTTGACGAATACGTTTGGTAAAGGAGGTTCTCGAACGGCGTTTAGTTGGATTGCTATTCCTATTACCGGATTTTGGGATGCTTTCACACTGTATAAAGTCGCTAAAGAGGCTCGGTTACGCTTATTTGGACATAAATTAGCAGAATATCTTGCTGAGCAGGTTCTTACTAATGATTTAATGGCTAGCCTCAGTCCACAAGCAAGGGAAGGGGCGGTTCGAGCAGTAGCAACGATGATGGTGCTTGCACAAAATTATCATCCCAATATGCTGGTTCTCCTAACCCGTATTAGTACAACATTTGATATGGATAATCACGCTGACTACGATGATTGGGATAGATTTTTGAAAATACTCAATACGGTTGAAGCGCATGAACGTTATTTTCTGCTAGACTTACTTTGCGTGGCCTCCGCCTTCGATGGTAAATTATCTCGACTTGAAAAATATCATCTTCCTCAGGCGTATCAAGAACTCACGGATATTTATATGCAAAGGGCACAACAAATAACGACTATGCTAATTGATGGTCGAATACATGCCGCTAAAGCATTATGTACGTTGGATTTTTATCCAGGATAAAGTCATATAAAAAATATTTCAAATTATTTCGATGCAATCCTTATCTTCATCTAAATAGGAATTGTTCAATAATTTTTTGATAATCAATCAATAAGTTGATAATGGCCGCTTTAGTTTGATTACCTGCTTTAATCCATATAATTTTAGGAGGTTGACCATACACTAGATTCATTTCGTAAAAATCGGCATCTTTAGTTGTAATGATATAATTATGGTCAATTGCGTACTGACGAATCATTTTATCGCTCATTTTCTCCACTCCAACTAAGGCTACCTGTGTAGAATCGGGATATGTATCCTAGATAAACGGTACTATACGCCTTGATAAGTTCTCATCTAGCAGTAACTTCATTTTAAGCTACTATTGTCATAAGTCGTTCGCGTTCAGCCGCAAAGAACAAGCAGGCGCTGATATCGGTGAGATTCAATTCTGGAAAATCATCAACAATTTCCTCAGGTTTCATGTCTTGTGCAAGCCATGAAAGAACGTCATAAACAGTAATGCGTAAATTTCTAATACAAGGCTTACCGCCTCTTTTACCCTCTTCGAGTGTAATAATGTCTTTATAGTTCGTGTACATTGTAAAAACCTATCGCTTAGTAGAATTAAAAGATACAAAGGTTTGAGGATGATTAATATTGTATCAAAAGCGGAAAGCCACTTTATATTGGCAAATAATGACATGGTTTTGAACCTTGTGGAATACTTTGTATGAGACTGTTCGGTTATAGCTGCTTTAATGATCCATATATATTTATTGTTCTGCTGGGCATGCAGTTTGAATTTTAATGATATTGTCTTTATAACAATAGTAAAAGTTAAATGGTCGCTTTTTCAGTATGCAGGATTTTGATATGATGAAACTTAAGAACATAAATGAAGAGGTTTTGATGATTCTTGATTATTCGTATTCTAAAATGCAGGCTTTCACTAATGGTTTTATGAAAAGTATCACATCGCCGGCGACTTTGTTTAGGGATCGTAAAATACAATCGCTTCAGCCTATAGCGTTATTACGATATCCGAATGTAAAAGAGGATAATGCTCTCAAAGAAGATTGGTTGAAAATTGGTAGGGATTTAAAACAGGTAATTGAAAATTATGAATCAGCCATTTCGAAGAAATAAACACAAAGCCAAATATCATAAAGTGAAGAACCAAACTCCAACGCAAGAAGGTGTTGATCCGTTGCATCTCGAAACACGCCATGAAGGCACAGTATTCCCATCGCCTGCCATTTTGGCTGAATTTGATCAATTGTTACCTGGATCGGCTGAAAAGATTATTGAGTCCTATATTGAAGAAGGACATCATCGGCGACGAATTGAAAACAGTATAACGAAAGCCAATATTCATGCGCAAGGTCAACAGGTAGATCAGCAGAAACGGCGAGTCAATGCGATCAATGATAGTGATTTTCGTGGTCATGTGATAGGTTTTCTTGTGTGTGCCTTATCGATTTTGGGAGCAATTTACGCTGGCATTAAGAATCTAGATGCGCTTTCATTGATGTTGGCCCTATTTCCAACAGTCGTATTGGTGAAAGAGTTTTTTTATAAATCATGAATAAATAATCGTATTGGTCTTTCTGAGAGAGGACAAAAATCGGAAAGGTTAATAATAGACGGCTTTAAGCTGTAGGAATGAATATAATGACTGAATGTAATCTTCTGCTAATCGTTAGGATAGTAAAATGACAATTGCTAGTATACAAAAAATAGCTCAAAAATCGTTTAAGGATGCCAGAAAACGGGCTTTAGCGTCTAAAGTGCCTGTGGTTGAATATGAAAATCAAAAAATTGTGCGTATATTATCAAATAAAGATGTTGAAATTATTGAAGAAATAAATGCGTATACTCATGTGAATAAAAAAACCTGGATTCTTGAGTGCGATTAAGAATATTTGCTGGACCTAACGGTTCGGGAAAAAGCACCATCATACGAAAATTACAAGAAACCAAAGATTCCAGTTGGTTTGGCGTATATGTTAACGCAGATGATATCGAAAAAGAAATTAGGGAAACCCGAAAACTGCTGCTCAATAATATATCCAAATGTATTGATTGTGAGTCAGTTTGGCAGAATGCTTTAAGGTCAACTATTCGACCTAAATCAAATTTAGAGTGGAAATTATTAACCATCCTAATCGATAACGAAATACATTTTACGAAAAATATCGATTCATATGTTTCTGCAGCGATTTCAGAAGGAATTAGAGAATGCTTATTGCAAAAGAAAATTAGCTTTTCTTTTGAAACCGTAATGTCAGATTATTCTAAGATTGATTTGTTGAGACGTGCCCAAGATCAAGGGTATAAAACCTATTTGTATTTTGTTTCAA
Organism: Pseudomonadota bacterium; assembly: GCA_039805765.1. Lineage (GTDB taxonomy): Bacteria > Pseudomonadota > Gammaproteobacteria > Methylococcales > Methylomonadaceae > UBA10906. Next base: position 1,916 of record JBDLTP010000049.1, on the reverse strand, counting down.
CTTGCAGTCCCGAAGTCAATGTGAATAGAGTGGCCACTAGAGTGGCGGATGGAGGGCATGATGTCCCAGAAGTTAAAATACGAGCCAGATATATAAAATCAATTAATTTGCTCAAACAAGCAATGATTTTTTCAAATCGATCTTATATATTTGATAATTCAGGTAATAATCATCAATTGATTGCAAAATCAAAAGATAGAAAAATTAGATTAGAGGCTCTGGATATTCCTGTATGGTTTAACGATGCCGTTTTAAAAAGATAACAAGTGAAGTGTAATATCATCATGATTTTGCCTAACAAACAGATGAAATGAGTTCAGTTTTATTTGGCTGTGTGTGAGTTACATATCAAAATAAAATACGGAGAGTGGAGAATATGCGTTTTTTACATACAATGGTTCGTGTTCATAACTTAGATCAAGCTTTAGATTTCTACTGTCATAAACTTGGCTTGCTGGAAAGTCAACGTTATGAAAATGAAGCAGGGCGATTTACGTTAGTTTATTTATACGCTCCAAGTGATGCTGAGGCCAAGCATAAACAATCTCCTTTAATTGAGTTAACCTATAACTGGGATGATGAAGTTTATCAAGGTGGTCGTAATTTCGGGCATTTAGCTTTTGAAGTAGAAAACATTTATCAAACCTGTCAAAACCTCATTGATAAAGGCGTTACAATAAATCGCCCACCTAGGGACGGTTACATGGCATTCATTAAATCGCCTGATGGGATTTCGATCGAGCTACTTCAAAAAGGTGATCCGCTGCCACCCCGTGAGCCATGGATGTCAATGGATAACACAGGTAGTTGGTAGTCATTATGGATTTTAGATTTATAAACAAACAGTTTTATTTTTTTTATTTATAGGTGTACTTATTTAATTTTAAATTGTTGCGCATTGCGTGATCACAAAATCTAAAAGACATTATGCTGACCTTAAAAAATATTTTTTACCTATTCAATTGCCAAGTGTTTTTAGGGAATTAAAATAAACATACATTATGTAATGCTATCTGCTAATATTTAAAATATTAATAAATAAAAAGTTTTTAATGATAGTCTTTTGAATCACAATTCTAAAATGTGTACAATCAAAAGCCCTCTCACGGCTAAATGATGCTCTGGCAAAGAATGTGACATAGCAAAAAAGCGTAAACAAGTACTATAGGGGAATTAACATGAATACACAGTCTTTAAGACAATATGCTGATGTTGAAAATGGTTTTTTACATATCAAATTGCCTCATGATTTTGATGCAAAGCGAGTTGAATTAACGATTGTTCCATTGGAAGAAGAAACAACTCAATTGTCGAACTTTCAGCAGTTTTTACTTGATAGCCCTGAAATGTCTGATGAAGAGTTTCAAAGTATTCGTGAGAAAAGAGAGCACTTAAATCAATGGAAATAATTTGTCTTGATACGAATGTATTAATTGCTCATAAACGCGCTAAGAAAATAGATAAAGACAAAACTTTTCTGTATCGTTTGACGAATAATCCATATCAGTTTGCGGTATCTAGTATTACAGTCTACGAATTATTACGTGGAGATAATAATGATGAGGACACATATTGGAAAGCGATATTTAGTAACATGAAAGTACTAAATTTTGATAGTCATTGTGCTCAACAGGCGGCTCATATTTATCAAAACTTAAAAAAACGTGGGATGTTAATTGAGTCTGAAGATTTATTGATTGCGGCAACGGCTTTAGCAAACCAGATGAAACTTGCTACGGGCAATGTGAAACATTTTAATCGCATTGAGGGTTTAGAATTAGTTGTAGATGATAAATTTGAAAAGTTTATTTGATTGAATCCTGCTAAATCCATAAGAAAACCTTACGCGAGATTTACGCGACTTAGTTATGCGCTGTTATGATAGGTACTGCTGTGTAGGTAGCCCATCATTAAAT
>JBDLTP010000048.1:0-3793 GCA_039805765.1 Pseudomonadota bacterium | reverse complement strand
AATACTATTGTTTTTGAAACGGATTTGGTTGAACAGACATTTGATTTATCACATTTAGACGAAACGTATTTAAACCAAGTTATAGTGAATTTGTTTATCAACGCGCGAGATGCAATCGATGGTAAGGGCATAATTACCTTAACAACACGAGAGGTTAACAATATTGAACACCTGTGCAGTTGTTGTCAAAGTAACGTGGAGGGAAGATTTCTTCAAATCAGCGTTTTAGATAACGGATCAGGTATTGATCCGGTTATTTCAAAGCGGATATTTGAGCCGTTTTTTACAACGAAACAGGTTGGGGACGGTACTGGATTAGGGCTGTCAGTTATTGCCGGTATAGTGCATAACGCAGGTGGGCATGTATTGCTGGAAAGCGAAGTGGGCGTGGGTAGTAAATTTAAAATATTATTTCCATTAAATAACGCAACCTAACAAATCCTTATTTTCTCATCTAAAAAACGACGTATCTATCTATCAATAAATCAATAAATCAATAAATCAATAAATTATTTGACTATTTACGTGTAAATTACTATGTTAGCTGTAATTTTTGCCTGATTAAAATAATTAATCGTATATTACTGGATAATTTTAGTATGCATTCGAGCTTGGCGAGTTATGAAGAACTTACACTAAGTCACCAAAAAATGTTGGTTATATTAGACGAGCATAAAAAAAGTCACGAACTATTGCAGAAGTTGTCGCAGCAAGTGATTGGGATGCTGTATGTATTCAAAATGTCAGCAGAGGGGAATTTTACTTTTCCTTATACGAGTTTAGGTATTAAAGAAATTTTTGAATTAGATTCAGAAGATCTTTATGTGGATATGGTCAAACTAACTGACCGAGTCCATCCAGAAGACTTGCCTAAAGTTATGCTCAGCATCGAAAAATCAGCTAAAAAAATGGAAATGTGGCAACTTGAATATCGAATACTATTGCCAAATAAAGGCCTAAGATATCATTTTGGCCAATCCGTGCCTGAGCAACAAGAAGATGGAAGTATTATCTGGCATGGTTTCGTGACCGATATATCTGAAACTAAAAACATCGAAAAGTTTTATCATCTGCAAAAGCTTGAAAGTATTGGGCGTTTAACTTCAGGGGTTGCCCATGACTTTAATAATTTATTGATGGCCATATCAGGGTACAACGATTTAAATAAACTCTCAGCGCAAGATTTGACTGATAATTCAGCAATAAGCGTGGATAACATTCAATACGAAATATTGGATAATACAAAACAAATTGATATAGCTTGTCACAAAGCCAAGAAACTAATTAGTCAAATGCTTAGTTATTGCAGACGTGATCAGCGTGAAGAAATTGAAAATCCCGTATTAAACGTCAATAATGAGTTGAAAGAATCACTTGATATGATTCGCAAAATGATTCCTAGCACCATTCATTTCGATTTAGATTTAGCAGATGACATCATTCCAATATTTCAACTTGATGAAAGTCAATTTAATCAAATTATTGTTAATTTATGTGTTAATGCGGCTGGTGCAATTGGTGACGCACAAGGCACCATTAAATTTCATACTGGCTATGGCGAATTAAATAGTGTTTGTAGTTGCTGTAAAAGGGAATTTGAGGGTAAATTTATTAAAATACGTGTTTCTGATAGTGGTAGTGGCATAAATCCAGTGGTGCTGAAACGTATATTTGAGCCATTTTATACGACTAAAGGGGTTGGTGAGGGCACGGGGCTTGGTTTATCAGTTATATCAGGTATTGTGCATAATGCAGGTGGGCATATTATTGTTGAGTCAAATACAGCTGAGCCAAATAGAGGGACGATATTCAGATTGTTATTTCCCATAGTGAACGAAGCCTAACCAGTTTTCCCCCACGTTCAAATCTTCAATCTCTCATTAAAATAGATCCATACTTTTCTAGCCTATTCTGATTGAATAAAAAAACCGGCACATTAAAAAAATTAATGTGCCGCTTTCAAATGATTGAAAATAAAATAAATTACTCACAAAAATCGTTTTTAATGCGCCTGCTTATTTATAGACTATCTCATATGACCCGCACTAATGATGAATATGTTAGTTTTGAATTCGGACTGGCGTTTTTAATACAGGTGTATTTTTTGTTGAGATAATAGGCGGTGGAGAATTTCCAGGAACACGAGCCTCTTTTGTATCAACAATAGCAGGATTATTTCCCCATAATGGATAATCATCGGTTAACGTTTTCAAAAAGGCAACGATGGCTTTTTCCTCGACTGTGCTAAGTCCTAAATTACCAATTTGCGTCGTATTCATATTTGACGCAATTTCAGGTGGTGCCCAAGCGGTTTTTGCAAACTCAGGGGAATTATTATCTTTGACTTTTTTCAATACATCGCGTGTGTTGTAGAAATGCACTATATCATCTAACGTTTTGAATATCCCATTATGACCATAAGGTGGGGTCAAATCGATATTACGCAACGATTTGACTTTGTGTTTACCGATTTCAGTTGCTGGAATACCTTCTTTTGCGCCTAATCCTAAGTCGGCAATAGGATTGCCTGGAATAGCCATATTGCGGGGTAGTCCAATATTGTCGTAACCAAAATAGGTAAATAGAGGCGGTATGTTATTTCCATTACCGTCTACGGTCACATCCATTTTGTGGCAACCTGAACAGCCCGCTTTTCCTTGAAATAAATCTAATCCTTTTTTCTCATTCGCGCTTAATTGAGCGGTTCCTGCGATATAGTAGTCAAATTTTGAATTGAATTTATTAAAAGTTCCACTTTGCTCAAAGGCACTAATTGCTTTAGCGAGAGCCGTGTAGGTGTCTTGTATTGCTTTGTCTGAAGTGGTATCGGAGATATTGAGTTGGTAGATTTTTTGAAAATCTCTGATGTATTTAGGATTGGCTTTGATTCTATTGACGACATCGAGTTCATCTAGCATTGCCATTTCAACAGGATTGAGAAACGGTTTTTTTGCTTGTTCCACTAAATTTGTTGCTCGGCCATTCCAAAATTGCCCACCGACATAAATTTGTTCATCTTCATCCCAGCCAAATTCTGGACTGTAGCTCGCATAAGCAATGGTCGGTGCATTGAGTGTTCCTGTTGTCCGTGGAATTGAGCCAACTGAAATGGGGGAGATCCCCTTGACGTTACTGGGATCGGCAAATCCCGGTACAATGCCTTGAACGCCTTTAAGTGATGGAATGGGACTGAGGCTGTGGCAGGTTTCACATGATTGATTATGGTTAAATGATAAGTTTTTATCTTTAAAAAGTGCTTCACCTAATTGTTGTTCTGGTGTTAGAGGAACCGCCGAGAACGCCGTTAAGTTAAAGAGGGCACACGAGAGAGTGACTAATAGCTTTTTCATAATATTTATCCTTGTTTCTTTTGGTGAGAAATTAAACAGCTGGAAAAAGTTTACAGTGCAATAGTTCGTAATTCTGATAATTTTTCTAAAAATGTGACGTAGTTCACATTTTTTTTAAGAAGTATATTTAGTCATTTTCTAAGTAACTATTGCAGATAGCTTGATAAACATAGGATAGAGCGTATTGATGCTTTAAAGTGGGAGCGTGTGCGTAAACGCATTTATTGCCAGGTAAACTGGAAAACAAAATAAAATTGACCGATTATTTGATTTTGCCGACATTCCGCACCTATCAAAAGCAATTTTTGATTTAAAATGTAGCCCCCTGAAATTGACTAAAAGAGTTGACTATAAAAACCTACAGCAGTTACAACTTGGATCATCTCGGCTTAATAGCAGGAATGGTTGATGAACTTGGATTAGAAGAACTTATCGATACGCTA
>JBDLTP010000047.1:0-13029 GCA_039805765.1 Pseudomonadota bacterium | reverse complement strand
TTACTTTTTCCTCGCTTAATGTGACTGAGCCAAAGAGTCTTTGCGTCAGTTTTTCTTCATCTACTTTTATTTTTTGTCCTGCGAAAAATAGCCACCACACCAGTCCAAATAACGTGAATTTGATGATAACAGCAATGGTTATTTCCCAGGAAAACCGTGTAAAACTATTCATGGCTAAAACTATTAGTGGTGGTTTGATGAATGGCCAGACATAGCGTGATGAGCATGATCACTAAGTTGGCTATCAAAAAATTGATGAATGGCATTGACTAAATTAGGATTTTCACCTGTGTAATCAATTTGAGCCCCATCAGGTAATTCTTTATAAACGATACTTAATTCGTCTTTTTTGGCATAGCGTAATAATTTCAATCCAGCCATATTGCTGCCGTGAATTTTTTCAGGGTTTGAAAAATTACCTTGATTAAATTCGTGTGCAATTTTTGATAAATGCGTACGAATTAACTTAACTTGATTAGTATCTTTTTTATCCTTTACAATTACTTGTTGAATACCACCGTTTTCAACTTTGGTAAAAACGTGCATGGTTTTTTCTAAATTAAACGGCATAACATGAGAACCGCGAGTCGCCACCTCATCTAAACGCGTGTCACTAGCCGCGTTAAGAGTGGCAGTGTTCATTAAAACTAACGCGAATGTTATTAAGGCTATTTTCTTCATAAGTATTCATACCTAATGATAGTTTTGTAACTGCTTCTTCAGCATCAAAGAATAATTGCCCATTCAACTGTAGAAACAAATCACTTCGGTGGACTTTGTCGAGTAAAAATCCTTTAACTTCAGCAAAATTTAAGCTCACCCCAATATTTATCAAGCTTTGATTGATCTGCTCTAAAGCTTCAAGCGCCGTCGTATCAATATCACTTACCGACGTAAAGATAAGCACGATGTGTTTAACTTTTGGCGCATCGTGTAACTGTGTTTCAATAAATTCTTCAATAAAATTTATATTCGCAAACGTCATATTTTCATCAATGCGCATGAGCAGCAAATGTTCCCATGTTTCAACTTGATGACGCTTAATATTACGATAATGCATTGTATTTGGAAGTCTTCCTACAACGGCAATATGGGGATGACTTGCTTTGCGTAAATAACTCGCAAAGGTTAAGAAAATGCCCAGAGTAATACCTTCTTCAATCCCTAAAATAACCACACTTACTAGCGTTGCTAACTCTGCAATACCATCACCAAGATCATATTGCCAAGTATGTAAAAGACTTTTGAACTTTACCAAGGGAAGAACGGCCATTAAGATAATGACAGCTAATGCCGCTTTGGGAATATTGGCAAACCAAGCCGTTAAAAAAACCACCGCAACAGCGAGAATCAAAGCGGCAATGACCATGGCAATTTGTGTCCGCGCCCCTGCTGCAAAATTCACCATCGTGCGGCTAAAACCACCAGCGACAGGCATACCACCTGAGATTGCCGTGGCAAAATTAGCAAAACTTAATGCAATCAATTCTTGATTAGGGTCTATTTTCTCACTGCGTAAATTTGCTACGACTTTCGCAATGGCAACGCTTTCAACATAAGCAATTAACGCAATAAAACACGCTGATGGCGCTAATACTTTCCATTTTTCTATATCAATAAAATCAAAGCTAAGGTGCGGTAACCCAGCCGATATTTCACCTACAACGGCAACATGATTGGCCGTTAAATCCCAATGTCCCACTGCAAAAGTTGTGAGTGCCACTGTCACTAATGCACCGCACTTAGCTATCGCTACGATTAATGAAGGCGATACACCAGATATACTTAGTAACCATGACAGCGGTTTGCCAAAAAATAGCAGTAAACACAGCGCCAAACCACTGATTGCTAACGTACTCAAATTCGTAGCTTGTAAATACGATTGATAGCAGCCAATCTCAACACCACACGTAGGCGAATGCAGTCCAAGTGTCTGTGGTAGCTGACTACCGATAATGAGTAAGGCGGCGCCACTGGTAAAGCCTGTTAAGACAGGATGACTAATGAAATTCACCAGTCCGCCCATCCGACAAACTGCCATCATGAGTAAAATCGCCCCACTTTCAGCCGATAAAATGACAACGCTCTGCAGTGGATTTCCTAAAGCGCGAATTTCCGGTAATTGCAACGCGCCCGCAACCATAATAGCGGCAATTGAAACTGGCCCTACCGATAACGTGCGACTGGTTCCTAACACAGCGTAAATAAATGGCGGTAAAATACTTGCGTACAACCCAAATTGCGCGGGTAATCCTGCCAATAATGCAAACGCAATACCTTGCGGAACAAGCAATATAGCTGTGATGATACCGGCAAATACATCGCCATTGAAATCAGTGCGACGGTAGGTTCTCAACCAGTTGAAAATGGGGAAAAAAGTCATTTTTACTTTTCGTCTACAAACTTTTTCGCATAATCCGCTTTATGCGGAATATCAAAACGAATGCCTTTGATCATTAAATCCCAATACATCCAAGGGAAACCAATGGTTTTTCCAATCCACCAAATCCAACGGCTTTTGCGAGGATCGAGCAATGGAAATGAGGGAGTGATCTTGCTGTCATAGCTAAATTCAGCCAGTAACACGGTGTTTAATGAAGTCACTAACGGGCAAGAACCGTAGCCATCATATCTTGGCGATAAAGCTTCTGCTTTGATTAAATGCAAAATATTGTCTACAACAATCGGCACTTGTTTGCGAACAGCCGCTGCCGTTTTTGCATTACTGGTTGATGCCGCGTCGCCTAAGCCAAAAACATTGTGATATTTATTGTGCTGCAAGGTATTAGGATGTACATCGACACGGCCATCGACATTAGCTAGTGGACTCGTTTTAATAAAGTCCGGTGCGCTTTGAGGTGGCGTGATATGAATCATGTCAAAGTGTTCAACCGTTTGCTGTGTATGACCATCCGCATCTGTGAATTCAAATGTTGCTGTTTTTGCCTCGCCATTAACTGCGATCAAATTATGGGCGAAATGCGTTTTGATGCCATAGTGATCCACAACCTTTGCTAGTGGCTTTGCAAAGAATGGAATACCAAACATGGCGCCACCTACATTGAAAAATTCAACACTAATTTTATCTGAAAGACTTTTTTTGCGGAATCGATCAGCCGCCATGTACATAATTTTTTGTGGTGCACCGGCACATTTAATTGGCATCGCAGGTTGGGTAAATAATGCGCGTCCTTCTTTGAGGTTTTTAATACATTCCCATGTATATTCGACTGTGTCGGGTGAATAATTGCTGCAAACACCGTTTTTATTTAAGCTTTCTTTCGCACCAGCAATTTTGTGCCAATCTAATTGAAAACCAGGGCAAACAACGAGATAGTCATAACTAATCACCTCACCATTTTTTAGCGTGACGGTATTCATTTCAGGCTGAAATGTATCCGCGTATTCTTTAATCCATGTAATATTTTTGGAAAATAAATCCGCTTCTTTGCGCGTATGTTTAGCAAGTGTCGATTCACCACCACCAATAATGGTGAACGCTGCTTGATAATAATGCTTTTCACTAGGTTCAATAACGGCAATATCGATTTGTTTGTTGATTCGACGCATGTTATTAGCAACTGAAACGCCTGCAGCCCCGCCGCCAACGATAAGTAATGTGTGATGAGATGTCATGATCTATCCTGATTTTATTATTATTGATATTTTGAAATGAATGAAACAAAACGAAAACCAATAAAACTGACCTTGGTTTTCGCTCGCTTCGTTATGCCTTACTTTTTATTTGTTCCAACCTTCAAAGCCACCAGCGAGTGATAACACATTGGTATAACCAAGTATCTGCAAGGTTTGCGCAGCAAGGGCCGAGCGACCACCTGTGCGGCAATAAATTAATACAGGTTTTGATTTATCCGCCATTTCTGGAATCGTACTTAATTTAAACTCAATAGTGCCACGTGGAAGTAAAATCGCGTTTTCAATATGACCTGCGGCAAACTCGCTTTCTTCACGTGTATCCACAAGGGTAATATCACCTTCTTTCAATAAATTCCTCGCCATTTCGACGTTAACTTCCGTAATGTTTTGTTTGGCCATGGAAACTAAATCTTGTCCTGTTGTGCCACCACTTTGCATCATAAAGGAAACTGTCGCTTCACTTTTTTCTCTTTCTTTAATAGCTTGGTTTCTTTCTTCTTCATCCAAACCGCAATAACGATTTGCAGGCACCGCTTCATCAATTAAGCGAGGGCGAGGTAGGTTCAAATTATTCATAATATCAATGAACTGCTCACGTGTTTTATGTGCTAAACGTGGATTGGTGGTGCGTTCTTGCTCAATATTGCTCACCCAGCGTTGTTGATAATCATGCCCAGGATAGACCAACGTATCGCCTGGCAGTGTAAATAAACGTTGTGTAATTGCGTCATACAAAGAACCTGCATCGCCACCTTGGAAATCGGTACGACCACACCCAGCTATAAATAAAGAATCACCACTAAACAAGCGATCACGCCACAAGAATGATGTGCAACCTGGTGTATGTCCTGGTGTTGGAATGGCTTTAATTTTTTCTTCGCCTAAAGTGAATACATCACCATCATTAATTTCAATGTCCACTAACTGTGCGCCGCCAAATTTACTCACACACGTTTTTGCGCCTGTGTGCTGACGCAGTAAACCACTTGCAGTAATATGATCAGCATGTACATGTGTTTCAAAACTGTATTTGAGGGTTAACCCATGCTCTTTTAATAAATTCAAATACATATCCAAGTGCGTATTAACCGGATCAATAAACGCCGCTTCTTTGGTTGCTTCATCAGCGATGAGATAGGTAAAGGTCCATGTTGCAGGGTCAAATAATTGTTTAAACATTGTTCTCTCTCCAAAAAAATAAAAGGTATGTCCGATGTATGAAAAAATGCTGTTCTCATTTTTGAATATACATGGACTAATGCACTAACAATGCCAAACCAAAAAAGTCATTGATTTATATTAACTAATATAAATCAATGTGCAATCACATTTAATCTAAAATGTTTCATTGAAACATAATATGAAACAAAAATGTTTCACCGAAACACTTTTGAATCATGCTTTTTCGAAGTGATTAAAAGCAATTACAGGTCATTTGATAGTTATATAGGTAGTGAATATGACAAACTGGTAAACTCTCTCATTTTCCATCAAACAGAATTAAGTCTACACGTATGCAAACAGAATTAGATATAAGAAATGCCATCAAAAATGACGAACTGGTTTTTTTCTATCAGCCAAAAGTATCACTGATTACAGGAAAAATTAATGGGGCAGAAGCATTAATTAGATGGATAAAATCAGATGGAACACTCATTCCACCCAGTGAGTTTATACCAATTGCAGAAGCATCTGATTTAATTAAAGAAATCACTTATCATATGTTTCCAAAATTGGTAGATGATCTCCTGATTTTGAACGGTATCGATGATGAGTTGGTGACGTCATTTAATACCTCAGCGAAAGATTTTGAAGATGATAAATTTACTAATTTTGTCTTAAACACGCTGAGAATATCGAATTTACCGGCTCATGCACTACAAGTTGAATTAACCGAAACAGCCACTTTTCAGGCAACGAGTGTTATTAAAGATCATATTATTGTTTTGCGTAATGCAGGACTTGGCCTTGCTATGGATGATTTTGGAACGGGCTACTCATCTATTGATACATTAAGCAAATTGCCTTTTACCACGATAAAACTCGATCAAGGTATTATTGGTAGAATGCTTTCATCCGATAAAAATTCAACCATTGTTTCAACCTCCATTCGTCTAGCTCATGAGTTAGGGATTACAATCATCGCAGAAGGCGTTGAAAGTAAAGAGCAGTATCATCACCTACTAAATATTGGTTGCAATCATGTGCAGGGCTATTGGATTAGCAAGCCACTACCATTTGTTGAATTTATTCATTTCCTAACCTCTGATTTGAATTGGTCAATGGGTGTACCTGTAGGCCTCATCCATATGGCCATTGTTGATCATGTTCAATGGAGAAAAAATTTGGTTAACAAGTTAATTAAATTGGCATCACTGGAAAAAACCGACCCAAATCGTAAATCTTCAAACATCGTGCCTTTATCGTGTAAGGAATGTCGTCTTGGGCTCTGGTATTATGGATTAGGACAGATATTTAATCATCATCAAGAATTTCAAGAATTAGAACAACCTCATGATAAATTACATCAAATAGGGCAACATTTAGTATCACTTGTGGAAAATGGTGCCGATATAGACGAACTAATCCCCCATTTACAAAAACTATCTATTCAATCTATTCAGGTATTAAATAAACTACAAAACCTTGAAGATAAAGGATTAGCTGATATGCACAAAATGAGTACCGATTTTTTAGATGAAAAGTATGGCTAATATGGCTTATCTTGCGATGCACCAAACGTCAACATCAGTCATTAAAAAATTTGTTATCCGTTTTTTTGATTATCGGTTCGATGTTATAAATTAATATTTATCATATTTTCAATTTTTCTGACTATAAAAAATGAAAGTGCGTTAATACGCACACTTAATTTATTTAGAGATATTTAGGCGGGAGGAACTTTTAGGCTTTATAAGCAGTTAAACGAATATTATATTTTCTTAGTTTTCCATAAACCGCTCTAGTTGTTACCTCCATCTCGTCTGCAACTTTTTTTATATCGCCTTTATGCCGTTTAAGAGATTCATCAAGAAAAGCATGCTCTGCTTTTGAAACAGCAATTTCCTTAATCTCTTTCCATTCTTTTTTATTTTTCATTTCAATCGAAATAGGTAAATTTAACTCGGTTATTTCTTTGCCGATCGTAAATAAAATGCTACGTTCCAGCATATTTTCCAATTCCCGAACATTACCCAGCCAAGGATAAGCATGGATTTTCTGCATCACTTTGCGACTAACTGATTCAACGTTTCGATTATGCTTTTTATTTAGACGTTGCAAAATCAACTGAACGAGGTACGGTAAATCTTCGGGACGCTCCGCTAATGGAGGAATGTTTAGCTCAACAACGTTAATTCGATAATATAAATCGTTACGAAATAAATTTTGTTTCACTAATGCTTCCAGATTTTGATTGGTGGCGGAGATAATTCGCAAATCAACGGATAGCATTTTTTTACCTCCAACTCTTTCTAATTCGCCCTCTTGGAGTACACGAAGTAAACGGGTTTGTGCAGCAAGCGATAATGAATCTATTTCATCTAAAAATAAAGTTCCGCCTTCTGCACGTTCAAAATATCCCTGATGTACATCAATTGCACCTGTAAATGCGCCCTTTTCATGTCCAAATAGAACACTTTCAATTAGCGTTTCTGGAATAGCACCACAGTTTATAGAAATAAATGGTTGATTGCAGCGTTCACTCATTGCATGAATAGCACGAGCAATTAATTCTTTTCCAACGCCTGTTTGTCCTTGAATAAGCACCGTAGCAAGAGTTGGTGCAATAACCTCTATTGACTGCAATATTTTCTGCATGCTTGGTGATTTGGCAATAATGATTGGAGGCTGATGTTTTTTGGTAGGCGGTTTGCTTTGCTTGCGCCATATTTGGTGCATACTTTCTTCAATACGCGAATGTAGTTCATCGATATTTTGAATTGATTTGATGGGGGTTGTATCTGTGTATTCAATACCCGAGATACCAGGAGCTGCCGTTGGACTGGTGTAAACGCATACTTCACAAGTGCGATTATTTCTCGCAATACTTTGTTTGATTTCCACCTTTGCATAACCGAAATTTCTGGCTGCAATCCCACCAAAAACACTCGATGTCATTCTGCATAGCTCAGGGAAATTAGTGACTCTTTCGCCAAAAGGGCAACAGGTGTTCGAAAGTGTAATGCAATCTTGTTGGCTTGAAACAAGCGAAAAATTTCCTCCGATATTATTTTTAAGCGCCAAAATGAGTTCGATATAGCTTTGCGTACTGAGTAATGCACTATTATTTTTTTCTTCACGATACGATTCTTCAAAAAAACATCCCGCTGTTTTTGCAATATGTTCAATTAATTGCTCACAGTGTTTTTGTCCTTGTTGCTCACTTGCGTGCATTAATTCAAGAATAAATGTTTGCAAAAAAAAGGTAGGCGTTACATCAGAAAGGGAAGGTTCGTTCATGATTAGTATATTTTGAAATTAAATTTCACTAATTGAAACATTATTTCACTAATTCAGCAATATAAAAACTCAACTTATTGTAATTTATACCTAAAGGCGTATTTCATTGCTGGCATTATATTTGCGGATATAGGAGTGCTCTAAACATCAACTATCTGTTGAAATGTATAAAAATAACGAGGAGTTTAACTATGAACGAAAATAAGCCACCTTTAGATCCACACCCTCTTAGTGATTATGTGGCATGGGCTGGAAATCGGAATCGAGAACCACTGTTAGGCGTTTTAAAAGAGAAACTACCTAAAGACCCTAGCAATGTTTTAGAAATTGCAAGTGGTAGCGGAATGCACATAAATTATTTCGCCCCCCATTTTGAGCATTTGCATTTTCATCCTTCTGATAAAGACGAAGAAGTTTTTGATAACATCAAAAAATTGTCTATTCATCATGAAAATGACAATATTGCAGACCCCGTTCATTTGGATCTAACCAATCCTGAAACTTGGTTTAATGTAGGTGTTCAAAAATCATTTTCAGCGATTTTTTGCATCAATATTTTTCAGGTCGCACCTATCTCAATTGCTGATGGCATGATGGAATGTGCTGCAAACTTACTCGATGATGATGGTTTTCTATTAATTTATGGACCATTTCAAATGGAAGGCACTTTTACCACAGATTCCAATAAAGAGTTTCATGAAACATTAAGTTCGGCTGGCGTTTCCGAATGGGGATTGAAAGATGTTGCGGATTTAAAAAAAGCCGCAGCAAACCATGGGCTAGAATTAAAAGAGCAAATCGACATGCCCGCTAATAACTTCTCGCTAATATTTGGCAGAAAATAATAATATCAACAATTTTAGGAGTTCAGTGTAATGAGTAAAGTACTAAATGAAGTTTTATTAGCAAACCGTAACTATGTATCTGGCTTTGAAAAAGGCGACTTAGCTATGCCTCCAGCACGCCACTTCGCTATTTTAACGTGTATGGATGCACGCTTAGATCCTGCGAAATATGCAGGTTTATCAGAGGGAGATGCGCATGTTATTCGTAATGCAGGTGGTAGAGCGAGTGATGATGCAATTCGCTCACTCGTTATTTCATACAAACTGCTCGGCACAAAAGAATGGTTTGTTATTCATCACACAAATTGCGGCATGGAAACATTCACTGACGATATTATGCGTGGATTGCTTGCAAGCAGTTTAAAAACGGCCACTGTTGATGAACATGGCTGGCATGATTGCTGTGAAGGCGGCGGTTCGCATGAAGCAAAACATATTTCATGGCTCACAATTAGTGATTTAGCACAAAGTGTTGTGGAGGATGTGGTTCGCATTAAAAACCATCCTCTCGTACCATCCGATATTCCTGTTTATGGCTACATCTATGATGTAAAAACCGGTGCATTAATTGAGGTTCCTGAAGCGACTGCTGCTGGAAAATAAGTTATGGAGAAGTGTTCGGCCGTTATTATCGGGGTGGGTCCAGAAGCAGGCTTAGGCGCTACGCTTGCTAAATATTTTGCCAAAAAAGGCTTGCATGTTTACATTGCTGGTCGACATGAAGAAAGACTTGAATGGGTTGCCAATGGTATTCGAAAATCTGGATGCGTGGTAACCACCATAGTTGCCGATGCAACGGTCGAATACGACGTTATCCATTTATTTAAAATCGTACAACAGAGTGGTCATCGAGTTGATATTGCTGTCTATAATGTCGACAGCAATATTCCATCACCCATATTAGAAACTAGCACTGACGCGTTCACTACCCTTTGGAAACAAAATTGTTTAGGGGCTTTACTTTTCGGAAAAGAAGCTATTAATGCAATGAAAAAAGCGGGAACAGGAACGTTATTTTTTACAGGTGCAACCGCTTCTTTAAGAGCAAAACCACCATTTACGGCTTTTGCGTCAGCAAAATTTGGATTAAGAGCCTTAGCCCAAGGTATGGCAAGGGAGTTTTCTCCACAGGGGATTCATGTTGTTCATACCATCATTGATGGTGTTATCGATGGAGAGAGAGCAAAGAAGCAATTTCCCGACTATGTTCAAGCGAAAGGAACAGACGGATTACTAGCGTTGAATGCGATAGCAGAAACGTATTGGGCAATTCATCAACAGCATCCTAGTGCATGGACACATGAGTTGGATTTACGACCGTTTAAAGAGCCGTTTTAAGTAGTGAAAATCGAAACGTTAACCAAATTATAAATATAAAAAGTAGGCTTAAAACCAATGAAAAAAACATTTCTATATGCTGAATTTCAAGTATCTATTCCTTTTGATCAAATTGATTGGCAAACAATTAATGTTGAGATGAAAAAATATGTTGGACTAAAATCTAAGACATGGTTAAGCGGTATAAACACCCATACAGTAGGTGGATTCTATGAATTCGATTCTGTTGAAAATGCGCAAAATTATATTGATGGTTTACTCGTACCTTTTATTAAACAAGTGAATGGTAATCTTTCGACAAAAATTTTTGATGGTGAGATTACGCAAGAAGCCAATATTGGCATGCTTTCACCGTTTTATAAATAACATTCATATTAAGAAATAAAGTTTACTATGTATTTATCCTAATAAGCGGTTAGAACGTAAAGGTAACTTATGCAGAAAACATTTTGGCTAGAACGTTGGCAACTTAATCAGATTGGATTTCATAACAAGGATATCAATCCCCATTTGAAGCAAAACTGGTCATCTTTAGAATTGATGGCTAACAATCAAGTATTTGTTCCTTTTTGTGGTAAATCACAAGACTTACTTTGGTTGCGTCAACAGGGATATCAAGTCATTGCAGTTGAATTGAGTTTACTGGCGGTCGAATCATTTTTTGCAGAGAATAAGTTGCCCTTTCATAAAACGCAGGTAGGTGAATTCGATCTTTTTGAAACAGATGGCATTCAAATCTATTGTGGTGATTTTTTTCAGTTCCCTACAGATGTTTTAAGCAGCATTCACGCTGTATATGACCGAGCATCACTCGTAGCTCTACCAGTTGAAATGCGCTTTCAATATGCTGAAAAAATGCGGGAATTGTTGCCACTATATACCCAAATTTTACTAGTTTCATTTTTTTATCACCAACATGAAATGGACGGTCCACCATTTAGTGTAGATCAACAAGATGTGATCAAGTTATATGGTGACTGGTGCAACGTCAGAAAGCTCTACAGTGATGACATTATCGGTAAAGAGCCGCATTTTAAAGCCAGAGGTTTAAGCGTTATTCATGAAGAAGTTTACTCTATTACTGTTATAAATTTAAAGAATGTAAACGTCCAAAAAGCGTAATGGTCAAGTAAAGCAGAAAACTTAAATAGACCTGTTTTGATAAAAAAACGTATTCAAAGGCTAAAGTATTACTCTTTAATTGCCGATACACTAAATTTTTATCTAGCCCATGTAAATAAACCAAAAATAACTTCATTTACTAATGGGAATAAAACATACGCTGAGGAATTTTAGCCAGATTTATTGGTCTAAGCTTTCCTTTTCCGATTTGCTCTGAAAGCGTAAGAGATTAATTTCCAGCTTTGCACATGACAAAAGCTAACTATATTGAAAATCATATTTAATTTCAATATGTTAAGATATGCCTTTAACAGATGACTGTTTAAAATTGACATGATAGAGTGTAATGATGTAAATCTGATCCAAAATTTGCTCATACTGACTAGCTGGATTTATTATTAACCTAGAGAAATGCTTTGGAAGCCAACAAAGAGCTGATTGAAACAAAAAACAAATATTGCTACGGATGATCTTTATAAAGCACTAACCTAGGAGGAGGCTGGCAGTAAAAAATACTTTAGTTATATGATCGCCGAAAAAAAACGCTGTGATTTTCTCAAAATCGAATTGCATTACGCATTGTCAGTATAATTTTTTGCTAAAAACAAACATCATCTTATCAAATGCATCTTTAGAAAAATCATACATTACCGACGCATTTTTGCTCGCTATAAAAAAAAGCTAAACATTACATGGGCTTTATTAGGCTCATGTCACTTCTTATCTAGCTCCGTTGAAATTTCAACATAACCTAGATTTTATTTATTTTTAATTTATTGAAATTATTTTTTTGTATAACCATAAAATTATCTTATAAAGTGTTTTATATCAATAAATTAAAAAACTATTTTGAGAATATAACATGTTTATAAATATGAAATTGAAAACAAAAGTAATCACCAGTTTTTGCATTGTTTTCTTGATTGGTTTAATGATTTCAATAATTGGCATGGTTGCAATGGGAAGCATTGATGGGTATATCAATAAACTTTACCATCAAAATTTATTAAGCCTTTCTTATATTAAAGAAGCGCAAAATAATCGTTCAGAGGCTAGGCATAGTTGGAATGACTGTTTAATTTCTCAATCTCCCGAAGATAAACGCAAATATGCAGATTTAGTAGGAAAGCATATTACAGCGTTCAAAAATAATTTAAAGGAAGGTGAAGCGCTTTATGATAATGAACAGACTAGCGTTATAAACAGCGAAATTAGCGCCATAACAGTCGAGTGGGAGAATTTAACACAACAAATGCTTTTGATTATTTTGCAGCAAAACCTCATGCAAATGACGACAGATTTGAATGACATTTATAAAAAACAAAGTGCGCTGGACATTCTTATTGATAAAAAAATGAATGCTCTCAATAATCTTAAACAAAAATCAGCATTCCAAACCCTAAGCGAATCAAATAATATATATAAACAAAATTTAATATTGATGATAGCACTTATATCCGTTGGCTTTATTATTAGTATTAGTATCGGAAGATTTCAGGCTAGTTGTCGCCTCGACGTAAAATTCTAGGCAGCCATTTTATGCTGAATTTCCTCCTTAAGGTTTAATTTTTGGTGTACGTTAGTCGTATCGGGATTTAGGTCAACG
>JBDLTP010000046.1:0-4543 GCA_039805765.1 Pseudomonadota bacterium | reverse complement strand
CAGAGCTTTCGTCATTACGTAATTTAGTTGCAGCAGTTTTTCGATTTGAACAAGCACAAAGTCCCGCTAGCATTGAGGATATCCTCAATTTACTCATCGAGTGGCTTGCTGATAGACCGGACTTGAAAAGAATGTTCGCTTTATGGATACGTGCAACACTGATGAGAAAGCAAAACTATAGTATCTTACTTCCACAGATAGATGATTTACAGGAGATTAAAGTCATGTTAGCAGATAGACTCGAAGAATGGGCTCATATTTATATAGCTGAGGGTAAGCAAGAAGGTTTGCAAGAAGGTAAACAACAGGGCGAGATGCTTGCTTTACAGAGACTTTTAGCTAAACGTTTTGGTGTGATTCCCATGGAAACAGTTTCCTTGATTTCTCAGGCACCTCTTGAGGATATTGAACGATGGTTTGATAGGGCTATTGATGCGAAAGCCTTACCAGACGTATTCCAAGATTAATCCAATGTTAGCAGATAAATTCTAAGTATTTGTTTATGGACAGATTTTTTATTTTACTGAGATACTCTAATGCTGACAATAGACTCTGCTAATCATAGCATTAACGTCATACCTCACTTACATTAGTAAAAACGGATTATGACTCGATGAAAAACCTGCTGCATTAACATGACCTCCTCCACCATATTCCACTGCTAACGCACCTACGTCTAAATCACCAATGGAACGTAAACTATAAGTCCACCGCAGCTTATCACCATCGTAGTAATAAACCATTCCTACTCCATTCGACTTTTCGGCTAAAAGGTGCCCCAAATTATAGTTGATTTGATTGCACCTATGCACCCGACAAAGCCAGCAACCCCAGCATTTCAGGCCACTATTGGTGCAAAATCACAACCGAAAATAGAAAAGTACGCTATATAAAAAATCCGCAGCACTATTTTTTTAAAGTTGCAGACCCAATTTCATGTTAAATTCAATAATTTGAATTTTTTATGCGTGATTAACTCAACACGCTTATTCAGGAGTCACTCAGCTACTCTACTAATGCCTTAACGGTGTTTTAGCGTTTGGATAAGATAGTGAATAGTGTGTTGAAAGTTGCCTTCAGATAGCGCGTTAGACAACTAAGGCAGACTCAATCATTTCTTGCAGTTGCTCATGTGTAAACGGTTTTTGCAGTACGCCTTTTACATCCAACATTTCTGCTGAATCTAAATTAAATTCTGCTGTTACTGCGCGACGACCACCTGATATAGCAATAATTGGTAAATTGGGAATCTCTTTAAGTACCTGCACTATCACTTCAATCCCATCCTTTTCAGGCATGATAATATCAGTAATGATTAAATCGGGATTAAACTGATGAAAGCTTTTTATTCCTTCTACTCCATCATTTGCCACTAAAATTTGATGACCATCACGCGTTAACATTTTTTTCAATAATTCACTTAACTGACTTTCGTCTTCAATCACTAATATCTTTACCATGCTAATAAATTCCTTTTGAAATTAAAATAACTACTAATGAATACCAAATAACTCTTTTTGTGATTGAGACAACTTTTCTTTAAAGAACTGAAGTTAAATAGAATCAATTATGATTCTGCTAAACCTTTGACCAAGTTAATAACTCACTCGAATTCCCACTTCTCCGCTACGTCCCATTTCAGGTGCAAAATTCCGCAAATAAGACACGGAATTACGGATATTTTCATTGAGTAAATTTTTACCTTTCGCAAACAGCAAAATTTCAGTGTGTGCAAAATCAGCAATTTTATATTGCGTTCCCACATCTACTTTAAAATAAGCCGGCGTTGCGCTTTCATTTTCACCCGAATTTGTTTGCGCTTCAGCCCGAGTTAAACGCACATGACTTGACCAATCATTTTTTTCATAACTGAGTTGTGAACCGTAACGCAATGGTGGCATTCTTGGCACATTGGCGCCACGATCAAATTCGCCTCGTGTGTAGTCACCAAAAAAGGTTAAATCTACCGCACCATAATGATTTTCAACTAATGGAAAGGTAGCTTGTGTTTCAAACCCTTTAAACGTTGCCGCTTGTTGCTGAGTATTTAAAACGGGATAACATTCGCCCACATTCTCACACGATTGAACAAAGCCACCTACCCCTTCATCAAATTGCACGCCGGCTAAACGTTGCTGATAAATGTAATCACTGACCCAATTATGAAACAGCGTAGCATTCGCTTCGACCCATCTAGTTTGTACGCGGTAACTGAGTTCTAAATTATTAGACAATTCTTTATCTAAATTCGCGCTGCCTTGTTCATAACTGCGGGTTGCGTGATGAAAACCTTTTGAAAATAATTCTTGAATTTGTGGCGCACGTTGCGTGTGCATAAATCCTAATTTCCATTGTTGTTCTTTGGTCATATCCCAAGCAATTGCCGCACTGCCACTTAATGGCACATAATTGACGGACTGTGCATTGGTAGGTTCATATTCTTGAAATTCTGCTCGTCCACCCATTTCATAAGTCAACGCGCCAACGGGTAATTTTTCCACCGCAAAGAGTGCATAATTTTGGGATTGTGTTTTAGGAACAAGGTCTGCTTCTGCACCTAACGCATGAAATGTACCGTGATTAGTTTGAAAGCCAATAGTGCCATCAATCTTTGCAATCGGTTCCTGTTTTAACGTAAAACGACTTTCGTAGGCTTCATTTAAAAACGTCGTTCCCACCGCACCGTTATTAAGTTCAACGTGTTTGTAATCGTTGTAGCCAAATTTGACATTTACTTTTTCGGCCCATGCAAACGGTTTTGCAATCTGTCCTTTAAAATCATAGCGGGTTTGATTGAGTTGTACATTGACATTACCATGATGAGCGTGTCCACCATGCTCAACGGTGTCTTCTGCGTGGTCAGCATGGTCAGCATGGTCATCGAGGGCATGATCGTGGTCATCATGATTCTCTTCTACCAATTCTACTGCATGTTCATCATGATCCATCTCAGGGAAACCACTGGGCGGAATGCCGTAAAGCTTATCGAGGGTGTTAATTGATGCGCCAAAAAAATTATCGCCATCAACCCACGATAACCCCACGCTGCCGCCTTTTGAACGTGCGCCAGTGTTGCCAATTACGCCGCGTGAATTTTCAATTTCACCTGCATGAAGCGATGCAAAACTTGGATCCATTTGTCGCACTGCCGCTTCATCAATCGCAAAACCACCAATGCGCGTGTTATCAGCGTCACGATAAAAACCGTCCAAATGATAAGCAAAATGGTCTTTACTACCTTCCAATTTTAACGCGCTCGCAGTTTCATTGGTTGCTGAGTTATAACGTTGCTCGGCGGTAGTGTTTAACACTTTATCGAATGTTTTTTCAGGGATTCGCCCGTCTAACACATTCACAATCCCACCAATAATCCCGCTGCCATATTGCAAAGTATCCGCGCCCCGCAAAACTTCAATTTTTTCAATGTTAATGGGTTCAACGCCGTTTGCGTGGTCGGGGCTAATTGTTGAAACGTCATTGATGCCTAAATTGTTTTGCATCACTTTCACTCGTCCACCAGCTTGCCCACGAATCACCGGAATCCCAACGCCGCCGCCAAAAGATTGATTTTGCACACCGAGTTGATTTTGTAACGTTTCACCAAGTGTTGCGCCTAAATCGGTTCGCAATTTTTCACCTTCTAAAACTAAATTTGAGGTGGCAGGAGGCGCGGTAATGGTCATGTCATCGAATTTTTGCACCAACTCATCGGCATAACTTGGCAATGTAAAAACGGGTAATAATAACAACGGTATTTTGCTCAATTTCATAACAATCTCCATTTTTTAAATTTGTTTAACTTTTTGTAATTTTGCCATTAAATCCTCAGCAAAATCGATCAATTCACCATCGGTAATAAACACTAAGCGTCCAATGTCATCGTTTAATTCACGCACCTCTAAAAAAGTTGGCGGATGCAAATAACCATTTCCGCCTTGCACAATCATGGGTTTTTCATGTTCTTGGGTATAAATAATCCCTTTTACGCGCACTAATTCAGAGTGATAAGTGGTCAGCAAATCAATTAAAACCGCTTGCAACAAATGCCATTCCATTCGACTTTCAAAACGCAAACAGATATGTTTAAACCGTTTTGCTGTCAAATCATCGTCAACTTGATTGCGTTGCAATGTTTTTTTATCCGCGTTTTGTGTTGCAAAAAGCAAGCTCGGAGAAATCGCGCCAAATGGCGCATTGATTGTGTTTGCGTGAGGCGAAAATTGCTCAATTTTTGCCAAACATTTTTGCTGCTGCAGGGGCGTGACTAAATCGGTGTGCGTTAAAACAACGGTATCCGCCCATGCAAGTTGCGCTTGCATTTGTGGAAAGCGCGACAAGTTTTCATCCGAAATAGCCGAAAATGTGCTGATAACACCTTGCAAGCGATAACGCGCCGATAGCCATTTTTGTGTTAATACTATATCTAAAACGGGTTCAGGATTAGCAACGCCGCTGGTTTCAATAATGACATAATCAAACGTTTTTTCGCTTTGACTGTCCCACGCCATGCGTAAATTTTTAAGTAATGGCATTAGCGCATCGC
>JBDLTP010000045.1:0-20532 GCA_039805765.1 Pseudomonadota bacterium | reverse complement strand
ATTTCCAGAGAATATCTAACGTCGTCGGTTTTCCTGTTTTTTCTAACATCAACTGCTCGGCTTTTAGCCTTGTCGCCGCTTGTGAATAGCTCTCTCCAGGATTTGCATATTTATCTAAATCTGCTTTTAGTACGCCTTCGATTCTATCTCTGTCAAATTTTTTGCTAATTTTTCTTGAATTATCTTCACGTGTCACAAATGTAAACTCGAAAGATACGATTTTTCTACCCTGCTTTATTGATTTCCATTCAACTTTCATATCAGAATGATTATTAATATCTTCCATAGCAGGTTTAATAACCTTTAATTGCAGACTATCCGTACGATCATATTTGTCTTCAATTTGAAAATGCTCTTTAATCCAATCTATGGTTAATATTTTTTTTGAAGATTGATAACTTTTAAATAATTCATAAAATCCAATACTATACGATGATTTGAAGCGTGAGACATGTTCCAATTTATATTGCGTAAAATCTCTAGTTAATTCACTCAAAAATGGGATGATGTGTGGTGAAAAAAATAAATTTATACGTCCTTCATCATGTACATAATCCACTGAATACACCCAACGGGTTTTCATTTCTCGTGAACGACTTGAAGGTTCTAAAAAATAAACCCACCGTTCTGATAATCTATCTACAGCATCTTTTAGATTTATATATAAATTTGAGTGATCAGGAACTAAATCTGCAATTTCAGAAACATGAATTGAAAATTTATCAGTACTACTCAACATGCCTTTTGAATTTATTCTTGCTATACATGATAAAACAATTCTACTTTCCAGAATTGAAAGTTTATATGCTGCTTTTATTAAATCATTATGCTTTACTACAATTAATTTTTTATCAACCATACATTAAAATCCGCGTCAAAAACAGCATCTTACACCTTTTAAAAACATCGAGATGTAGGATGCTAACATTTTGGTGGAAGTTAACTAACATTTTGGTGGAAGTTAACAAAAAAAAACTAATTAAATCAACGATTAAATCGTTTCCTAAAAAGTAAAAATAAAAATAAAAAAATTTAAAGGGAATTACTTATTTAAAAAATGTACAAGTATCCTGTCGCAGAAAGTGCGTGATCATGTAACGAATTTTTTGTGGTAATATGTTAAGAATGTAATTCAAAAATTCAGGGAAACCTTATGATAATTCTCATCGGTTCAGAAAAAGGTGGTGTTGGTAAATCAACTATAGCAACTAATTTATCTGCTTATTTAGCTACACAAGGAAAAGATGTGATACTCGTCGATTCCGATAGACAGGGAACTAGTTCTAATTGGTTTGAAGATCGCATGAATACAGCATTACCCAAAATCGAAAATGTTAGTAAATACGACAATATCAAACAAACTTTAATCGATTTAAAAAAACGATATGAATATGTAATAGTCGATTCTCAAGGTAGAGATTCTGTTGAGTTAAGAACAGGACTATTAGTAGCGGATATATGTATAACACCTGTTCGTCCATCACAAGCTGATTTAGATACTATTTACAGAATGGTTAGATTAATTAATACGGCAAAAGAAATAAATGAATCTTTAAAATGTTTTTGTGTACTTACACAAGCACCAACAAATCCAGTGATTACGGAAATAGAAGAGTCTAAAAAATACATTAACGAAATTAAAGAGTTATTATTAACTGATACTATAATTTGTGAACGCAAAGTATACCGGGATGCTTTAGCATCAGGGGCCGGAGTTATGGAAATGAATAATGAAAAAGCCGAAAAAGAAATGGTTGAATTATGTAAGGAAATTTTAAAATGATAAAGCAAAGAATACCTAAAAGTGAAAAGGATTTGCAGAAAATAGAAGATAATTTTATAAAATCAGTCGATGTAACATCCTTATCAGATTTATCTCTTGATGATTTGGCAAATAGGTACTATGAAATTCATTGTCAATCTCACTTAATGAAGGGATTAATTTTACTTGAAGCTCGTAATAGATTTTCTTCCAATAATGAATTTGGAGATTGGGTTCAATCCGTCCAATCAATTTGTTTGGACAGTCAACCTGTTAGAACAAGATTGATGAATTACGCTAAGTATTTTAAAGAAAAAGATATTACAGGAATTTCACTTTCTGCATGCTACGAAATCAGTGCACCTGTAAACGAGGATGTTGCGGATAAAGTTTATGAATATGCACTAAACAGAAATCTTTCTGTTACAGATATCAAAGCGAAAATTAAAGAAGAAAAGAAATTACTTCCTATTTTAGAAAGTAATGCTGAAGAAGATGATCAAGATCACGAATCTTTTACAGAAGCAGATCACGATACAAACAAAAAAGAAGAGTTAATGCCCCGTGAAGACGTTTCTGAGTTTGTTAAGCTCATTCTGTCAGATGTTCAGTCTTTGCCCCAAAATGAAGCCGTTAGGGTGCTTAAATTGTGTCTGAAAGAATTAAACAAGCATTCTGCGGACGGTGTAACCGACGCTAAACCATGAACAGAAAGAAATTACCCATTGGCATCCAAACTTTTTCAGAGATTCGTAGTGAAGGATACTATTACGCAGATAAGACAGCATTTTGTTTAAAGTTAGCTGAACAAGGTAAGTATTACTTCCTTTCGCGTCCTCGCAGGTTTGGAAAGAGTTTGCTTATCGATACCTTAGGTGAGTTATTTTCGGGCAATCAAGCCTTATTTACAGGTCTATACGTCGAAGATAAATGGGACTGGTCGATTCAATATCCGGTTATTCGCATTAGTTTTGGTGGCGGTATTATTGAAAGTAAAGCAGATTTAACAAACAAAATTCAAGAACAACTGCGTATCAATCAAGAAATACTGCATATCACCTGTCAAGATCAATCCACTTCTGTTTGTTTTGCTGAATTGGTACGAGTTGCACATGAGAAAACTGGCCAACGTGTGGTTGTTTTAGTTGATGAATACGACAAGCCTATTTTAGATAATTTACTCAAACCTGACGTTGCCAAAGAAATTCGTGATGGCCTGCGTAACTTCTATTCTGTTATCAAAGACTGTGATGCGCATATCAAGTTTGCTATGCTCACTGGAGTATCTAAATTTAGCAAAGTGAGTTTATTTTCGGGACTCAATAATTTACGAGATATCACGATTAGTAGTGAATTTTCATCCATCTGCGGTTATACCGATGAGGATATCAATACCGTCTTCGCCCCTGAGCTTGAAGGACTCGATAGAGAGCAAATCCGTCGTTGGTACAATGGCTATAACTGGACAGGAACGAGTGTTTATAATCCTTTTGATGTGTTGCTACTTTTCCAAGAGCGTCAATTCAAAGCGCATTGGTTTGAAACAGGCTCGCCCACATTTTTAATAGATTTACTCGCGCAGCGTGGTTTTTTTACACCGGATCTCGCACAGAGACAAACCAGTTTAGAGTTGCTTTCAGCGTTTGATGTGGAAAAAATTAGTTCCGAGGCACTGCTTTTTCAAACCGGATATTTGACGATATCCCGCTTAGAAGAGCCGTTACCAAATTACTGTATTTATGTGTTGGGTTATCCTAACCATGAAGTTGAAACGAGCTTAAATGCGGCTTTATTGGGCGCTTTTGGGTTAGATGAGCAGAAGGCTTTGAATAATCGTTTAAGTCTCTTAAAACAGCTAAAAAGTAACGATTTCGCGCAAATGCAAACCTTATTCTCCGCGTTCTTTGCGAGTATCCCGCATGATTGGTATCGTAATAATCCAATTGCCCAATATGAAGGCTATTACGCCAGTGTGTTTTACTCTTATTTTGCGGCTTTAGGGTTAGAGATCATTTTGGAAGACACGACGAATCAAGGTCGTATTGATATGACGGTGAAGTTCAACGAGCAGGTGTATTTGTTTGAATTCAAAGTCGTGGAATTCGTCCCAAAGGGGAAAGCCTTGCAACAATTACAAGACCGTGGCTACGCGGAGAAATACCTAGCGTTAGGTCAACCCATTCATCTTATTGGCGTTGAGTTTAGCAAGAAAAAGAGAAGTGTGGTGGGGTTTGATTGGCTGTCGCTTGAATAATGGATAGTAGATTGTGAGTTTTAACGAAAATACACGAGTAAAAATTCCTGCAATACTGCACTTGTGCAGATTGGGATATGACTACTTGTCTTTAAATCAAGCAAACCGTGATGACAGCACCAACATTTTTACTGACTTATTTTCAGACGCTATTCAAAGAATCAATTCTGATTTAAACACTGGCGATATTAAGCGAGTGTTTGAAGATATTTCGCTAGCCTTAGATAATGAAGATTTAGGTGAAGCTTTTTACAAAAGGCTAATTTCTAATTCAGGCATTCGTTTAATTGACTTCAATGATTTCAACAACAATTCATTTCACGTTGTCACTGAATTAACGTACAAAAATGGCGATGATGAATTCCGACCTGACATTACAGTGCTGATAAACGGATTACCGCTCGCTTTTATTGAGGTTAAAAAACCGAATAATCACGAAGGTGTGCTAGCTGAACGCGACAGAATCAATGTACGTTTTCAGAATAAAAAGTTCCGTAAATTTATCAACATTTCTCAAATCTTAGTCTTTTCTAACAACATGGAATATGACGTAGAGTCCATCGAACCCATTCAAGGCGCGTTTTATTCTTCAACATCGTATTTATCAGCGAATTTTAATTGTTTCAGAGAAGAAGATTTGGATTTAGCACAATGTCTAAATCTTGAAGATAACGATATCGAAAATGTTGTATTGAAAGACAACAATCTCACAACCATCAAACATTCTGTCGAATTCATCACGAATAAAAAACCTGAAACGCCCACTAATCGAATTTTAACGTCACTGTTTTGCAGAGACAGAATCGCTATGATTTTGCGTTACGGCATTGCTTATGTTCAAGAATCCAAAGGGATTGAAAAACATATCATGCGCTATCAACAATTATTTGCCACAAAAGCCATTGAAAAATCTATTGAAAATGACATTAAAAAAGGCATTGTTTGGCATACGCAAGGTAGCGGTAAAACAGCATTATCGTTTTATAACGTTCAATATCTAACGGATTATTTTCATCATCAAACCGTTGTACCTAAGTTTTATTTCATTGTTGACCGTATCGATTTGATGAATCAAGCCAGAAGTGAATTTATCAGTCGTGGATTAACGGTGCATTCGGTAAATTCAAGAGATGAATTGATTCAAAATTTCAGATTGAATAAAGCGGTTAATAATTTAGCGGGTAAAAATGAAATCACGGTTGTCAATATCCAAAAGTTTAAGGATGATACCGATGTTTTAAAAACCGACGATTACGATATCAACACTCAACGCATTTATTTTTTAGATGAAGTTCACCGCAGTTACAATCCTAAAGGCAGTTTTTTAGCCAACCTACTTAATTCTGATAGAAATGCAATTATCATTGGTTTAACTGGAACACCCTTGATTTCCAGTGACAGACGCTCGCGTGATACGTTTGGTGATTACATTCATAAGTATTATTACAACGCCTCCATTGCTGATGGTTACACGTTAAAGCTCATTCGTGAAAGCATTGAAACCAAATATAAAATTCAACTGGCAGACGCGCTAAAAGAAATCGAAGTTTTAAAAGGCGACTTGGATAAAAAAGCGATTTATGCACACAAAAAATTCTGTGAACCCATGCTCAATTACATCGTAGAGGACTTTCAAAAAAGTCGAATGCGGCTTGGTGATGATTCGATTGGTGGCATGGTGGTGTGTGATAGTTCAGCTCAAGCTAAACAGCTCTTTGAGTTGTTTAATGAAAAACACGATTCTACGTTGACAGCGGCTTTGATTTTGCACGATATAGGTAGTAAAGATGACCGCAAACAAGAAGTCGAACATTTCAAAGAAGGTAAAATCGATTTGCTTTTTGTCTTCAATATGTTGCTCACAGGGTTTGATGCTAAGCGATTGAAGAAACTCTATATCGGGCGAATTATCAAAGACCACAATTTACTGCAAACTTTAACCCGTGTTAATCGTCCTTACAAACAACATCGTTATGGTTATGTCGTCGATTTTGCTGACATTAGCAAAGAATTTGATGCGACAAATAAAGCTTATTTTGATGAATTACAAAATGAGCTTGGCGATGAAATGAAAACCTACACCAATTTGTTCAAGTCCAAAGAAGAAATTGATGAAGAAATCAGAGAAATTAAAGACACGCTTTTTCAATACGATTTAACTAACGCTGAAATCTTTTCACAGCAAATCAACCAAATTGAAGATAAAAAAACGGTTTTAGGCATCAAGAAGGTTTTGGAAAATGCAAAGACCTTATACAACGAAATTCGTTCATTAGGGCATTTTGAATTATTGGAAAAGGCAGATTTTAAAAAACTCAATCAGCTTTACAATGAAACCTCGCGGCATTTGGAATTGTTGAATTTAAAAGAATCTGTGCAAAACGATGTCAACACGACGAATTTACTGAATGAAGCATTAGAAAATGTGTTGTTTATGTTTCGGAAAGTGTCAGAAGAAGAAATGGTGATGGCTGATCAACTCAAAGAGACGCTGCGAAAAACACGCGAAACATTAAGCAGTAATTTTGACCAGCATGATGCTGAATTTGTGGCGTTGTATGACGAATTAAAACGGCTTTTTGAGAAAAAGAATTTAGATGAAATCAGCCAAGACGAAATGAAACAAAACATTTCAGCATTACAAACCCTA
Source organism: Pseudomonadota bacterium (assembly GCA_039805765.1). Lineage (GTDB taxonomy): Bacteria > Pseudomonadota > Gammaproteobacteria > Methylococcales > Methylomonadaceae > UBA10906. Next base: position 13,866 of record JBDLTP010000045.1, on the reverse strand, counting down.
TCGGCTAAAGCGAATGAACTTAACAGAAAGAATAATTTACTCAAAGCCAAATATGAAAACGATGCGAAATATGCGCGGATTCACAAACGGATTTTAGAAAAAGGCAATGTGACAAAAAGAGAAAGTGAAATTGCTGAAGTGTTGCTCGACATTAAAACCCAAGCCGATGACAGAATTTTAGTGAATCGAAAATTGTTAAATAACGAAGGCTATTTTCAAAATGCAACGTTACAAATGGTTTTAAACAGTTTCGATAAAACCAAAATAGAATTAGACCCCGAATCAGCTATGTTTATCAACAATTGCGTGGTCAAAGAATACATGAACGAATATCAAGGAAGCAGATGGTAACTCAAGATTTTACAGCGCAAACAAAAGAACTCATTGATAATCTCAAAGGCGTTTGCACGTCTTACGGATTGGGTAATGATGGCAATGAATTCAAAATTATCACGCAGGTGTTTTTGTATAAATTCATGAATGATAAGTTTGGGCATGAAGTGAAATTGATTGATGCCAAGCTCAGGGATTCCGAAAACTGGGAACAAGACATTGCAACGTATTCTGACAGTCAATATCAAATGCTGTTGATGCGAATGAATCCTGACAGTGCTAAACTCAAACGGGAACATTTTTTAAGCAATCTTTACAACAACCAAAACAAAGAAAACTTTGCGCGTTTTTTTGATGATACCTTGCGCGACATTGCTATTTTTAACAATGATATTTTTTCTGTTAAAACAGGGTCAGGTGCAAAAATTACCTTGTTTGATGAACTCAGTAATTACATCACCGACAGTTCACAGCGCGATAATTTCTGCAAAGCCATTATTAACCAGTTGGTGAATTTTAGTTTTGAGAAAATATTTAGCCAAAAGTTTGATTTCTTTTCGACTATTTTTGAATACCTAATTAAAGATTATAACAAAGACGGCGGCGGTAAATATGCCGAGTATTACACGCCTCATGCGGTATCAAAAATCATGGCTTCGATTTTGGTTGATTCGCCTGTTTATGATGTCACTTGTTATGACCCTTCAGCGGGTTCGGGAACGTTGCTGATGAATTTAGCTCATGCGATTGGTGAAGAAAATTGCACCGTTTATTCGCAGGATATTTCTCAAAAAAGTAGCAGTATGCTTCGACTGAATTTGATTTTGAATAATTTAGTGCATTCGATTCAAAACATTATTCAAGGAAATACCATGCTTGCGCCGTATCACAAAGACGGCGACAAATTGATGACCTTTGATTACATCGTGTCTAATCCACCGTTTAAACTCGATTTTAGTGATTATGTTGCCGATTTAGACAACAAACAAAATCATGACCGTTTCTTTGCTGGCATTCCCAATGTACCTAAAAAAGACAAAGATAAGATGTCGATTTATCTGCTCTTTATTCAACACATCATGTTTTCATTATCCGATAAAGGCAAAGCCGCTATCGTTGTTCCGACGGGATTTATCACCGCTCAAAGTGGCATTGAAAAGAAAATTCGTGAAAAATTAGTTGAATCAAAAATGCTTCGTGGTGTGGTGTCAATGCCGAGCAATATCTTTGCAACGACTGGCACAAACGTTTCCATCTTGTTTATCGACAAAACCAACACCAAAGGCGACATCGTTTTAATGGATGCGTCAAAATTGGGAACAAAAGTGAAAGAAGGCAAAAATCAAAAAACCGTGCTTTCACCCGAAGAAGAACAAACCATTATCAACACATTCAATCAACATGAAACCGTTGAAGATTTCACGGTGGTTGTGTCTTACGATGACATCAAAGCTAAAAACTATTCGTTTAGTGCGGGACAGTATTTTGATGTGAAAATCGAATATACCGACATTTCACCTGCTGAATTTGAAGCTAAAATGACAGGCTTTAAAACCAATTTGGATAAACTGTTTGCTGAATCGAGCAATTTAGAAATTGAGATTAAAAAGCAATTGGCAGGATTGAAGTATGAGTAGGCTTGTAAAACTAAAAAAAATAACTGCAAAAATTGGCAGTGGAGCAACTCCAAGAGGTGGACAAAACGCATATCAAACTCAAGGAATTTCTTTAGTCAGAAGCCAAAATGTACTCGATTTTCGTTTTTCAATGAATGGATTGGCTTTCATAAATGAAGACCAAGCCGAAAGTTTAAATAATGTAACCGTTGAAGATGGCGACATTCTTCTAAATATCACTGGTGATTCAATAGCGCGAGTTTGTATTGTTCCTAGTGAAATATTGCCAGCCCGTGTAAATCAACACGTTGCAATTATTAGATGCAATGATGAAGTAGATAATAAATATGTTTTCTATTATTTACAGTACATGAAATCTTACTTGCTCAAAATTTGTGGTGTTGGCGGAACTAGAAACGCCCTTACCAAAGAAGCATTAGAAAAATTAGATATTGTCTTGCAAGATAATCAGAAAGCTAGAGCCGCTGTTCTTTCGTCCTTAGATTCAAAAATAGAACTCAACAACAAAATCAATGCCGAATTAGAAGCAATGGCAAAAACGCTTTATGACTATTGGTTTGTGCAGTTTGATTTTCCAGATAGTGACGGCAAGCCCTATAAAACCAGTGGCGGCAAAATGGTTTGGAATGATGAGCTGAAAAGGGAAATTCCTGATGGGTGGAAAGTTGGAACGTTACTAAGTTTAGGTGAAATAATTGGAGGCAGTACACCAGCTCGTGAAATTGATGAGTATTTTTCTGAAAATGGCACGGCTTGGATTACGCCAAAAGATTTATCTTTGAATGTTGGTAATAAGTTTATTGGTAAAGGCGAATTAGATGTTAGTGAAAAAGGAATAAAAGCAGCCTCTTTAAATATCATGCCAAAAGGAACGGTATTATTGAGTTCGCGTGCGCCCGTTGGTTATTTAGCTATATCAAGAGAAATGGTAACAACCAATCAAGGTTTTAAATCATTTGTACCTAATAACGGTTATCCAACAGAATTCATTTACTATTCGATAAAAAACATGATTCCAACGATTGAAAATAATGCAGTTGGTTCAACTTTTAAAGAAGTTTCTGCTTCAACATTAAAAACTATCAAAATTTGTTTGGCAGATAAAATCACTATTAAAAATTATGCCGACATAGCCAAAAACATTTTTAACAAACAAGATTGTTTAGAATTGGAAAATAAAACCCTTTCAGAACTCCGTGATTGGCTTTTGCCGATGCTGATGAATGGGCAAGTGAGGGTTCAGTAATGGATATGTCAAAATTAGTTGAAAAATATGAAAATTCTTCAGTATTAAGAAGTTTGATTCAGCTTATTCCTTATGCACCAGTATTAGAATCGGCTGTATTAACTCGTCATAAGAATATAATAGAATCCGTGAATTTTTTGATGAATTAGGAAAATGATAAATTCATATCATGAACAAATTTACGCAAATTTCCAAAGTGCGATTACAAGATATATCAGTATCTCTGAAATTTAAATGATACTAAGCACATCAAAATAATTGTTCTTAAAAAACAGGGCAAAAAAATTCATGAAAAAAACGTCATTTAAACGAAAACTTTATCAAAAACGACGGATTAAAAAGTTTAGGAAAAAAGAGCGCAAAGACAGCAAACAAAAAATTAAACCGCTGAAATTTAAAAACTTAGTTGAACTTATTGCACCGCAAACATTCAGCATAAAGAAAGATGGCAATGCTAGAAAAAATTTATTGAAATTACTTCAAGACATTGGAAAAAAGACTGTTATTTCAAAGCAAAGTGTTTGTCTAAATTTGAAAAATGTAGAGCAACTTCAACCTAGCGCAACATTGTTATTTGTATCGGAATTGCACCGCATTACGAAACTTAAAGATAAAAATGTAAAAATTCGCTGCATTCTTTCTACTCACAGAAAGGTTAATCAAGTGTTTAAAAAATTGGGCTTGTTTAAATTATTAGGTGAACCATGTAAGGTTGCCGATTCGTTAGCCGATAACATACAGCATTGGCAATTTGCTTCAGGTTCAAATGCAGAAGGCGAAAAAACCGAGGCGATACTTGGAAAATATGACGGGCAAATAGTAGAAAGACTAACGAGGAAATTATATGTTGGATTGACAGAGGCAATGCTTAACGCCCATCAACACGCTTACACTTCAGCCAGAAACGATAATCTTGACCCAAATGTGCAAGTAAATAATTGGTGGATGCTTTCTCAAGAACGAGGCAAATTTTTATATGTTGCCTTTTGTGATTTAGGTGTTGGCATTCCTGAAACTTTCCCAACAACGCATCCTAGCGTATGGAATCAAATTTTGACGTTGGGACAAGGTAGTAACAATGATGGCATCGTAATTAAAGAGGCAACAGGTTTGAAAAAAACAGGTACTGATAAAAAAGGTCGTGGACATGGTTTAAACCAAATGGTCAACACTATAGCCAACGAATTACATGGCACGATAAAAATTTATAGCAACAAAGGAATGTATCGTGCGGAATCGAACGATAAGAATTCTATAGAAAATTTTGACAGCTCAATTAACGGCACAATTATTGAGTGGACAATTCCAATTACATCTCAGCAGGAGAACTATTATGAAACAATTAATCAACATAGCTAAAGAGTTTAGTCGCTACCCCGCTGGACGATATGAATCGGATGGTGATTACAACGGGGAAAAATTCAGAACTAATTTTTTAGTTGAACCGTTGAAGCAAAAAGCGCACGTCAAAATCATTTTTGATGGTGCAAGAGGTTATGGCTCGTCATTTCTTGAGGAGGCGTTTGGCGGTTTGGTGAGATTGAAATTCTCTAAAGACGAAATACTTGAAACGTTTGATTTGATTTCAAATGACGATCCGACATTACCTAGTGAGATAATTGGTTACATTGATGATGCAGAAAATGAAGGCTAATCATGAGTTGTCAAATTGTTCCATGGTTACTTGTGATAATCGGTTGGTTTTTTGTTGATGCGCGTAACAACAAGCGAGAATTAAGAAAGGAAAAGCGGGCGTTAATTGATAAAATAAATGTTGATTTAAACGCTATTGAAAAGATTGCAGTTGAATACCATCAAAATGACTACGCCAATGTTAAAATGAGCCAAGAAATTAAAATTTCATTAGATCGCGTTGTTAAAATTTTAAATCGAGAAAAATTGCTTGCCCAAAAGGATTACAAAAAATTCATCGAATTCAGACAGGCAATAACGCTCGACAATTTTGATTCAAATAGCTTTGTAGTGCAATTGGATAATAGCGAATTATTGCAATACATTTATTTAACGAAAGATGATTTGCTTCATGCGATGGAAACAAAATTTAATGATGATTTCAGACGTGATTTTAATAGGTTTAAACTTGGGTGGACTAAATAGACTTTTTAGGTGTAGCCAATTTTTCACTCGGTTGGATTTAAAAGTATGCAAGAAAAAATAGGGTGCCCTAGATTTTGTGTAAACGGGTTTTCGCTTTTGTCTGCACAGCATTTTCTAGTGTTTGGCGGAGGTAATAAAATTTTAGTTAGAATTAATAAATCCAAAAATCATCCAGCGTTAAAGTTGGTTTACCCGTTAAAGTCACGAAGGTACTTGCAGCTAATTTTCCACTACCATCTTCATCGTAAGACAAACGCCCCGTAGCCGTATCATAGAGCAGATAACTACTTGCATCCACCGCCTTAACTTTAGGCCCAGACACTAAATAATGACTATTTGCTTTCGCTAGTGATAATGGTTCATTGCCAGAAACAAATCCAACAGCTACTGCTAATTTAGGAAAAATATCTGCACTCAAGTAAATCTTATCTTGTCCATGTACAAAGTCCTTGACCGTATCGATGTTTTTATTGCCTTTGATACCACTAGAGAAAATGAACGTATCTGCACCATCACCACCTGTGAGAGCGTCATTACCACTCCCACCATCTAGCGTGTCATTACCAGCTAATCCTGAAAGGACATTGACTGCTATATTGCCCGTTAATCTATTATCCAAAGCATTGCCAGTTCCATTGCCTTTAGCCTTGCCGTCGATAATTAAATGTTCAACATTCGCGGGTAATGTGTAAGCAGCTGCCGTGCTATGGACTAAATCATCATCCCCAGCATTACTTTGCGCTTGATCACCTTCAACAATGACGTCTTTAACATTATCCACGTAATAGGTGTCGTTTCCATCACCACCAATCATAGTGTCTATTCCTTTAAGGCCATCTAGGGAATCATCTCCTGTGCCTTCTGCTTTAGTTGCGTCTAATATGTCGTTTTTCGGAGTACCCTGTAATGTTTGTGCCGGTTCTGCATCATCGTCTTGAATAGTCAGCGATATATCTTGCGTAGGCAAATTGTTTGCTAAACGAATTCCTTGAGGATTGCTGAGTTGCAGTATGAAGTTTTCATCAGTTTCCACCTCAGTATCACCAAGCACTTTTAATATGACTTGTGCGCTCTTTTCACCAGATAAAAAAGTGACAGTTCCACTTGCAGCGATAAAATCACTGCTGGCTTTGGCATCACCTGATAGGGTTTGATAATCCACAGTGAATGTATATGTTGCAGCTGTTGATAGGGTTAATGTAACGGGATAATCTATCGTATCTTTGTCGCCTTCATAAACGGGTTTTTGAGTCACAGTAAGTAGAGGCAAATTGTCCCCATCATCTGTTTTAATTGTAACGGTATTTTGAATAATTAAAGCTGAATTCAAAAATTGACCGTTTACCGGATTACTTAATACGACATGAAAGTCTTGATCAGATTCAGGCTTCGTATCACCTTGTATGGAAATAGGGATATAGGCTTCTTTAGCGCCAATGGGAATCGTTAAGTCCCCTTCTGCTGGGATAAAATCCTCACCAGCATTAGCGGTGCCATCTAAAGAAGCGTAATGTACTGTAATTGGTGTAACTGCGGCAGTATTTAATGTCACTTTTACTTGGGCGTCATGTACCCCTGAATTACCTTCAATAATAGGAATATTCTCAATACGAATAACCGGTTTATCATCATCGAGTATTTTCCCCGTAGCAGTAAGTGTTACGTCACCATTATCGAAAACAGCATTATTAATTTTGCTTAACTCCAGTGTAAATGTTTCATCTGCCTCTGGCGTCGTATCACCTAGTATGGATACAGGAACATCAATAGACTGACTACCAGCGGGTATAGTAAACGGTTTTGCTAAAATCCCTTGGTAGTCTTGACCGTTTGTGGCGGTTTTATCAATGGTTTTTGCTATAAACGTCACATCTTGTTTCGCAATTTCCGATAAACTAACATTTAACTTGAGATCCTTGTTACCTGTATCTCCTTCAAAAAATTGCGCATTTTGAACAGATAGTAAGGGTAATATTTGATCAGCAATAGTAATAATTAAGCTAAGCGACGATTGATTTGCAGGGAATCGGATGCCTCCATCTACTTTATCAATTACTAATTTAAATGTTTCATTTGGAGTATCTGAAGAGTCAGCAGCCAAAATAGGAATGTTAATAACCGCTAAATCTGAATTGGCTGGTATGGTTAATTTTCCAGATGTATCATCAATAAAATCTTTTCCTTGCAATGCACTACCACTTTCAGTGTGATAACTAATAACGCCATCGACTAAAGATTGTATATTTTTAGCATTACTGTCTAATAATGAAATCGTTATACTAGCGTTTGTTGCCCCAATTTTGGGTTGATAAACCGTTTGGTTATCACGAATACTCACTATGGGAAAGTCATCATCAAGAATGGTTCCCGTACTACTAGTAGGTAAACTTCCACTTGGTAAAATAATACCTTGAGCGTTACTGAGTGTTAGTTTGATCGTTTCATTTGCTTCAATACGTGTATCGCCTAAAATATAAATAGGGATATCGGTATTTTGGCTTCCTGCCGGAATCGTTACAGTACCTGTTTTTGCGAGGTAATCAAGTTGAGCTACAGCTGTTCCATCTTCGGTTTTATAATCGAAACTAACATTGTTAGAAGCCGGAAGTCCTAAGCTCACCACAAATTTCAAAATACTTGTACCGCTGTCACCTTCTTGAATACTAGGCGAATTTACTCTTATGCTTTGACTATCGTCATTTAAGATTGTACCTGTTGCATTTAACTGAGCTGAGTTATTGGAAAATTTAGCGTTTTGTGAATTGCTTAACACTAATGATAGAGCTTCATCAGACTCTTCATTTTGATCTCCTAGTACAGGTACACTAATTGTTTTTTGTTTTTCTCCAGCGGCAAATTTCAGCGTTCCTGTTTGTGTAATAAAATCTTCTCCTGCTGTTGCGGTCGAATCTTTAGTTACATAATCAACTGATACTGCCGAAAGCGGCACATCTGATAACTGCAAAGTAAAAATTAGATTGGATTGCCCACTGTTACCTTCTTTGATGCTTGGTGTATTGGCAATACTTAATGTCGGAAAATCATCATTACGAATTGTGCCAATAATTGTCATTGACTTTGAGCTGTTGCTAAGATCAATATTAATTGGATTACTTAACGCTAAAGTAAATGTTTCATCATTTTCAATGGTGGTATCGCCTAAAATGGGAACCGTAATTGTTTTACTTGTTTCACCTGCATTGAATTGAACTGTACCAGATGATGCTGAAAAATCAGTGCTTGCTGTCGCTGTACCAGATTGCAATGTGTAATCGACTGAACCACTTTGTTGAAGGGGTAGTGATAAGCTCAGCGTAAAAGTCAGGTTGGATTGTCCCGTATCGCCTTCATTTATTATAGGTGAATTCACGCTTAACATATTGCTTGGAACAACGGTTAAGCTTGAACTATTCAAGTTCTCGCGTGTTCCTTGTCCATCCACATAAGATGCTTTGACAGAAAGCGATTGATTAGCATCTGCTTGAGTGAGCGTGTAATTTGTATTAATAGCATTAGAAATACTCTCTCCATTACGCAGCCATTGATAACTTATTGTTCCTAATCCATCAGCATCGGCTAAATTAGAAGAGGCGGTGAGTATTTGCCCTTGTTTTGCTGTGCCGCTAATAGTCACAGTTCCTGTTGGTGAATCATTAACATTAATAACAGCTGCGGTTTCAGCACTCGTCACACTTTCTAATTTTCCAAGTCCATCTGTATAGCTTGCTCTTACCGAAATCGGTTTGCCAACATCGGCTTGCGTTAGGACATAAGATAACTGTGTCGCACCTGAAATGGTTGATTTATCTCGGAGCCATTCATAACTTAACGTTCCTAGTCCATTAATATCGGCTAAAGACTGATTAACTGTTAATGTTTCATTTTGTTTTGGTGTTCCCTTAATAGTAATCTCGCCAGTTGGCGGAGTTTGTCCGGGAGGAAGTGCTGTAACAGTTGAACTAGTTATACTTTCATTTGTACCATAACCATCCGTATAACTCGCTTTAACGCTAATGCTCGAATTAACATCATTGACGGTTAAAGTGTAGCTATTCTTATTAGCGCCATTTATCAATGATCCATTACGCAACCATTGATAAGCGATAACCCCCAAACCATCAGCATCGTTAATATCATTGCTAACCGTTAATATTTGTTCTTGATTGGGTTTGCCATTAATGTAAACAGATCCTTTAGGTAAATCATTTATATTTGAAACAGCGTAAGTCTCGGAGCTGTTTACACTTTCTAATTTTCCGAATCCATCAGTGTAGCTTGCTTTTACTGAAATGGCTTTGCCCACATCGTCTTGGGTAAGAATGTAAGTATTTTTTGTCGCTCCCGATATAATTGTTTTATCACGCAACCATTGATAAGAAATGGAACCTAAACCGTCAACGTCTGCGAGAGTATTACTTGCCGAGAGAGTTTGTCCTTGGGTAATCGTGCCTGTAATCGAAACATTGCCTGTTGGTATATCGTTTACATTCGAGACAATCTCAGTTGTCATGCTTGTTACACTCTCTACTTTGCCTAAGCCATCAGTGTAGCTTGCTTTTACTGAAATGGCTTTGCCAACTTCTGACTGTTTAAGTGTATAGCTGGTGCTTGTAGCACCTGAAATAGCCGTTCCACCGCTGAGCCATTGATAAGTGATCGCTCCTAAACCATTTGCATCACTTAGCGTATTACTTACAGTTAATGTTTGGTTTTGTGCTGGTATACCAATGGTAGAAATAATCACATCGCCAGTTGGTGAAGCTTGGTCTGAGACAATATTAAAATTTAATATTCCTTCAACTTCCCCGCCTTTACTATCCGATAATATATAGTCTAAAGTGACTATGCCACTATAATCCGTTTCTGGAAAAAATGACCATTTACCATCGCCTAAGTCTGATAATTCACCATTATTAGCCCAAAGACTAGCTATTTTTAGTGTGTCACCATCTGGGTCTGAAAACCCTTGTAACAGCGTAGTTTCATAAATGGTGTAAAGTGTATTGGGTTTGCCATTTTGCAAAGAACCAATAGCATTACCTATTGGGTTTAGATTTGACATGATATCTGTTAGCCTCTATTTTTTAATTGATGTAACAACACGACCAATATTATTGGATATATCAGCGTCTTCTTTATCTGAAATAGCTAAAGCAGAGATGCTAGCGCCACCTGATTTTGTATAAAGGACGTTAATTGATTGACTTATGCTTTCCCCAATAGCTAGATTCGTTAGTGTACAGGTTGCATTTTTTTCCGTTAACAAACAATTAGAGGGTAATGTAGCTGTAGAAATGTTACGAGGGGGCAAATAAAAGATTATTTTGACGTTTCCCGTATCACTTGTGCCATTATTTTTTATTGAAGCAGTATAAATTACATTTGCGTTAACTTTAACGTTACTTGTAGATTGAGTAATTGTAGTTGATATATCTGGCGCTATTCTCGGCGAAGGTTTTGACCATGTTCCTCGAACTAAACGTAATAGATAATTATTGAGTTTGCCTCCACTGCTATCACTATCGTTTCCATCATAAAAGCTTACAACCCAAGCAATATCTTTACTGTTTGATGCAGACCAAAACCAATTTACTGGAGTGGATGGAAAGATTACATTGTTGATAGAGGGTGAGTAATTTTTATATTCAACAATACTTTTTAGTTCATTAACACTTGGTATTCTCCAATCACTGTAACCCGCTAATGTACTTGTTTGTTGATTTGCTGCGGTATAATTCATAGGCGTTGCAAAACCATTACACATTGAGCCAGTCCACGTTTGCCCTACTGCACAACGCTGCCATGTTAGGCCAGTCTTGTTGTGAGTCACAGTGCCGTCTTTATTATCAGTAAAATCAATATTAGGCGTAGTAGGGGTATCGGATGAACAGTCCGCTCCTCCCTTCACTAGACGTATCGTGTTTATAGCATCGCTATTGCTATAATTGTAGTAGCCGTCATCTCCATCAATAAACCTTACCATCCATGAATCATTTAGATTACTAGCGCGAAGAGAACTGGCCCAAAACCAACTATTGGAAGAATTAGCAAAAATAATACTATTTACACTAGAGTCACTATGTTCAGAAATGGAATATAACTCATCAATTCTTGGTAAACGCCAATTACTACAGTCTTTTTTATTTCCGTAATTGCTAACAGCCTCTGTCCATTTCATGGTTAAACCAGATCCATTACACATTGAGCCAGTCCACGTTTGCCCTACTGCACAACGCTGCCATGTTAGGCCAGTCTTGTTGTGAGTCACAGTGCCATCTTTATTGTCTGTAAAGTCCTTAATTGCAGAATTTCTCACTAGCCGAACGGCGTAATCATAGCCTTGTAAATAACTACCCTCAGTTCCATTTATAAAATCGACAATCCACGAAGCTGCATTTGGACTTACAAAATCATCTGATATTGTCCAAAACCAAGTTGATGTGGCATTGGGGAAAATGCTCTTATTAATAGATGCCGAATAATTCTTATATTCAACTATTGAACTTAACTCATTAATTGTTGGCAGACGCCAATCACTATAACTTGAAAAATTGCTTTTTTGTTGAGTTGCCTCAAGATGGTGCATGGTAGTAGCGTTTCCAGTACACGTTGAGCCAGTCCATGTCTGACCAACAGAGCAACGCTGCCACATTAGAACTGTTTTTTTATGTACAACAGTGCCATCTTTATTGTCAATAAAATCATTTGTAGAGGTGTACTCACCTAGAGAAGAAAGAGTGCTACTTCCTCTCACCAGACGAACTGCACGGCTAAGAGATTTCGCGTCAGAAAGTAGATCACCATGTTGGAATGATACCGACCATTTTAGATTGTTTTGTGAGTCAGAAACATAAGATGATCCAGACCAAAATATGTATATCGCGCTGGTTGTTGAATTTGGAAAAATAGTTTTGTTTAGAGAAGGAGAGTAAGAACTATGCTCAATGATAGATTTCAATTCGTCAATTCTGGGCACGTGCCAATCAGATTTTCCAGCAAAGGTGCTTGTCAATTTACTAGCGGAATCCCAAGTAAATATTGATGGTGTGCCACTACACGTTGAGCCAGTCCACGTTTGACCAACAGCGCAACGTTGCCAAGTTAAACCTGTTTTGTTATGGGTCACTGTGCCATCATTATTATCTGTAAAATCTTCAATCGGCGTATCAAGTGCCGCGAAAGTTAATAATGGAAATAACAAAATAACTGTTATAAAAAATGACTGAATTTTATTTTTCATAGAAAATAGTTGTGTCAATTTGCTTAATATTTCTTAATTTTACACGGTATTTTATTGGAAAACCTTAATTTAAAAGCATATAATCCGAAGAAAGACAAATTCTAAAATTTTTTGGAGAAATATCATGGCAACTTTACCCACATTAAGCTTATCGACAGCAACCCCCAAATTTGCCGAAGGCAATAGTGGGTCAACTGCTTTGAAATTAACGGCAACACTATCTTCTGCATCAACAACAGCAACTACATTTACCGCAACATCTAAGAATGGCACGGCAACAAGCGGTCTTGATTTTCAAGCCTATACAAAACTTCTCACCATTCCCGCCGGACAAACACAGCTTGGTTTTTCTATACAAGTTCTTGGCGATAAATTAAATGAAACCAACGAAACATTTTCGGTTGAGCTATCTAAATTATCAGCAAACGCCTTGTTTGTTAATGATCTTGGCATACTCCCGATTAGCCTCACTATCTTAGACGACGATAAACCAGTTGTTCGTATGGATGACATTAAAGTTACCGAAGGCGACAATGGATTGCACGATGCTGATATCACCGTATATTTGAATACAGCCGCAACAAGCGATGTGTCGGTAAATTACAAAACTATTGATGGCACAGCTAAAGATGGTAGCGACTATATTGGAGATTCAGATACCCTTGTCATTCCAAAAGGGTCAAAAGAAGGACATATCAAAATTTCAATTCAAGGTGATACAACGCCTGAAACGACAGAAAACTTTCACGTTGAATTGAGTGGCGTGTCTGGAGCTATTTTACTCAACAACGCAGATACATTGAGCAATACCGTCACGATATCAACTGATGATGATAAAAACTTACCTATATTGACAGTCAAAGCAAAGCCTATCGATGAAGGTGGTGAAGATGAAGTGACTGATTATCCCGTTACATTTACGCTGTCTAGTAGTTCTGCCACCGACGTAACTGTACATTATGAAACAAAGAATGGAACTGCGCTTGACGGATCGGATTATCAAGGAAAATCGGGTGACATTACTTTTTTAGCCGGTGAAACACAAGCCACTCTTAATATTCCAGTATTAGGCGATATTGATATTGAAGATGACGAAGATTTTATCCTGCAATTAACCAATCCAACAGGCTTGAAATTTTCAGATAGCCAACCAACGCAAGATATTAATTTAGGCTCTATATGGATTCCAAGGTCTTTTTGACAAGAGTGGAAAGTAAAGAGTAAAGCAGAGCTTTACCACGTTTTCTGACGTTATGAACAAATTCAAAAAAACTCAAATACAACGGTAACTT
>JBDLTP010000044.1:0-28177 GCA_039805765.1 Pseudomonadota bacterium | reverse complement strand
CATGGCGTTGTAAAAGTGGTTGATGTTCTCGAAAAACGTAGCGATAAAATTGATTGGTGCCTTGTTGGTGAGCCCTCGAGCGATAAAAAAATTGGCGATGTGATACGTGTTGGAAGACGCGGTTCATTGTGTGCAAATTTGACAGTTCACGGTATTCAAGGACATGTTGCCTATCCAGAACTGGCTGACAATCCAATTCATAGTGTTACGCCTGCATTAAATGAGTTGATTAAAGAAGTGTGGGATGAGGGGAATCAATTTTTCCCGCCAACACGTTTGCAAATTTCCAATCTTAATAGTGGTGCTGGTGCAGAAAATATCATTCCAGCGAATGCAAATGTCCAATTCAATTTACGATTCAGTACGGAACTAACTGATGACATCATAAAGCATCGAACACACGCTATTTTAGATCGACATGGTTTAAAATACGATTTAGTTTGGCGTTTATCGGGTAATCCATTTTTAACGCAAAATGGTGAATTAATTGACGCAACGCATCGCGCTATTAAATCAGTGACGGGGTTTGAAACACTTGATGACACAGGTGGAGGAACCTCCGATGGTCGATTTATTGCTCCAACAGGCGCACAAGTAATTGAATTAGGTGCATTGAATGCAAGTATTCACAAAGTTAACGAGCATATCGGGGTAGACGAATTGGACGTTTTGAGCCAAATTTACGAGCAAGTTTTAGTAAATTTATTGTCTACGGCAAAATAATCAACTTAAAAAATTAATAAAGAAGGATTTTATGCACTTATTGAACCTTGCACGACAAGCTATTTTAACACCAGCCAATATTCAAGATAGGGATGTTGAAAAATTGATGGGTCATCTTTTAAGTGCGCAAATAGATGCGGCTGATATCTACTTTCAATCGACACATTCTGAATCTTGGGTGCTTGAAGGTGGTATCGTTAAAGAAGGCCATCACAGTATCGAACAAGGTGCTGGCGTTCGTGCAGTAGCGGGTGAAAAAACAGGTTTTGCGTACAGTGATCGCTTAGAAATACCCATTCTGCTTGAAGCGATTAATAATGTAAAAGCGATTACCCGCCAAGGACAACATGCAGAAGTTAATTTAAAAGCAATGACGCAAAATGCACGCGTACTTTATCCTTCTGTCAATCCATTAAAATCAATTGACGATCAGCAAAAAATTGATTTCCTAAAAGAAATTGATGCACAAACACGAAAATTAGATTCACGTGTTGAAGAAGTTATTATCAGTTTATCAGGCGTATATGAACATATTTTGGTCGCAAATCAAGATGGGCATTTACTGGCAGATGTTCGTCCTCTTGTCCGTTTAAATGTGACGGTTATTGTTCAAGAAAACGGGAAGCGTGAACAAGGTAGCATGGGCGGTGGTGGTCGTTGTGATTACGGGATGTTCTTTGAGAAAGATACGGCTTTTGATTATGCAAAGGAAGCGGTGCGACAAGCGCTAGTGAATTTAGAAGCAGGTGAAGCACCTGCAGGCAATATGACAGTGGTTTTGGGTGCAGGATGGCCTGGTATTTTATTACATGAAGCTATTGGACATGGGCTTGAAGGTGATTTTAATCGTAAAGGCACATCCGCATTTAGTGGACGTGTAGGCGAGCGCGTTGCATCTGAGCTTTGCACAGTTGTTGATGATGGAACGCTCCAAGGGCGTCGTGGATCACTGAGTATTGATGATGAAGGCACAACATCGCAAAATACCATTTTAATTGAAAATGGCATTTTGAAAGGGTATATGCAAGATCGTTTAAATGCACGCTTAATGGGCGTTAATTCAACTGGAAATGGACGCCGTGAATCTTATGCGCATTTACCTATGCCTCGGATGACAAATACTTACATGCTTGCAGGGCAACATCATCCAGAAGATATTATTAAATCGGTTAAAAATGGTATCTATGCGAAAAACTTTGCCGGTGGACAAGTCGATATTACATCGGGAAAATTTGTTTTCTCTGCGAGTGAAGCCTATTTAATTGAAAATGGTAAAGTTACACGTCCTGTAAAAGGTGCAACATTGATTGGAAATGGTCCGGATGTTCTCACAAAAGTTTCAATGGTTGGTAATGATTTAGAGCTTGATAGTGGCGTTGGGACTTGTGGGAAAGATGGACAAAGTGTGCCTGTTGGTGTGGGTCAACCTACACTTAAAATTGACGGTATTACGGTTGGTGGCACACAAGTTTAATACTAAAATACTTATGAAATTTACTAAAATGCACGGACTTGGTAATGATTTTGTCGTGGTTGATGCAATTAATCAACGCATTGCACTTTCTCCCAAGAAAATTCGTTTCATGGCAAATCGCCATACGGGTATTGGTTTTGATCAAATGTTAGTGGTTGAAGAGACAAGTCAACCCAATGTGGATTTTAAATATCGCATTTTTAACGCAGATGGAACTGAAGTTGGGCAATGTGGTAATGGCGCACGCTGTTTTGCGAGATTTGTGCGTGATAAAAAATTAACAGATAAAGATGAAGTCATTGTTGAAACAAAGTCTGGGCGACTTATTCTTCGCTATACTGATGATGACCTAATTACGGTTGATATGGGGATACCAGGTCATTTGCCTGTGGAAATTCCATTAATTGCCGATCAAGAGGCACGTTTTTATACTGTCAAAGTGAATGATACGGAAAAAGCATTTGGCGCTGTTTCGATGGGCAATCCTCATGCTGTTTTGCAGGTTAATGATATTAAAACAGCCCCTGTTGACACGGTTGGTGAAGCGCTTGAGAGTCATGCTATTTTTCCAGAGCGTGCAAATATTGGTTTTATGCAAGTTGTTAGCCGGGATGTGATTAAACTTCGCGTTTTTGAACGTGGAGCGGGTGAAACACAAGCTTGTGGAAGTGGTGCATGCGCAGCGGTTGTTGTGGGTATTGAGCAGAATTTATTAAATAGTAAGGTGAGCGTTGAGCTTCCTGGTGGTACATTAGACATTAGCTGGGCAGGACGCGGTCACTCGGTATTGATGACGGGTGCTGCAGTTTCTGTATTTGAAGGATTTATTGCATTATGAGTGAACAAGAAGCATTGACTTCAATTAAGAAAATAAAAAGTTCTAAAAGTGTTAAACCGAAAGCGATTAAAAAAATAGTTTCAAAAAAAGCAGTAGATATCAATGATGAGCAGGTTGCGGCATTTTTGGAAAAACACCCTGATTTTTTCACGAAACACATTCAACTACTTGAAAATATGAGTATCCCTCATCCAAGTGGTGGGGCCGTATCTTTAATTTCAAAGCAATTAGAATTGTTTCGTGGGCGATATCAAGACATGGAAAATCAATTGATTGAGTTGATTGAAATCGCAAGAGATAACGATACTGCTGTCAATCGGATGCACAAATTGAATCTAGCTCTTCTTGATGCAAAAACCTTAGATGAAGTTGTGACAAATTTAAATCTAGTATTATCTGAATATTTTTTGACTGATTATGCCGCGATTCGAATTATTCAAGTAGACACTAATACACAATATGCTGATATTTTTATTTCGCCTGAAAGTAATGATTTGAAAGCATTTGCCCGTGAATTGAGTTATGGTTTACCTCGATGTGGTCAACCGACGTTGACTCAAGCAAGGGTGTTGTTTGGTTTTAATGCCAATGAAGTGAAATCTTGCGCAATTATTCCTATGTTATTTACGGAAATTGAGGGATTACTGGCTATTGGTAGTCGTGATGAAAATCGATTTCATGCCAGCATGGGGCATTTATTTTTAACACAAATGAGTGAAGTTATTGCAACGCGCTTAATTACGTTATTAAAAAACGATTAGCTAGTCTGATATATTATGAACTTACTGTTTTCCTATTTAAAATTGTGTATTTTTAAATCTGACCCAAGAGATTTAGCGCCTACTTCGTCATTTTCTTATAATACGGTTTTGTTTTATTTGATTTCAGGTATTATCGTTGAAGGCTTGATCGCAGATTTTGCAGATGGTTCGTTGGAAGTGTCGCTGCGAACGATTATGGCGTTCTCATCAGTTGCTACATTTTTGTTTATTCACAAAAATATTTTGTTATTTCAACGTGTTTTTACGGCGATTTTTGTATGTGAAAATTTTATTATGACACTGGCTATTCTTTGCGAAGTACTCGACTTTGTCATGGTTAAAATGCACTATGAATATCGTGAATGGGTGAGTATTGCAATGGCTATACTTTTAGTCGGCTGGTATTTGGGGATTGTGGCGTATATTTTGCGACGTTTTTTTGCTCAAAATATCACCACGAGTCTAACATTCGCATTAACTTACTTTGTGTTAACTTACGGCATTCCAATGCTATTCATGGACATTTAATAATGCGATTAGTTCTGCCACGCTCGCGCTTTGCTATTTTAGGATTATTTTTTGTCATTAATCTTGTGTCTTTTGCTCTATTGCGTGTTGCTTTATTAGTTAAACAATGGGCAGATATCGATACACCGATTGTGCAAATCCTTTACGCATTTTTGATGGGTGTTATCTACGACAGCGCGTTTTATGCCTATTTGTTAATTCCGTTTACGTTATATCTTGTTTTCATGCCAATTCGTTGGTATGTCCATGTAATCAATAAACTTATTTCCGCCATAGTCTTTTTAATGAGTTTGTACGGACTGTTTTTTCTGATTTTGGCAGAATGGACATTTTGGGATGAGTTTGGCGTACGTTTTAATTTTATCGCAGTGGATTACTTAATTTATACGCATGAAGTGGTTCAAAATATTGTTGAATCCTATCCGTTAGGTAAATTATTAACGGGTGTATTTATTATTACAGTGGGTGTTTTCTTGATGGTTAGACATCATTTTGCAGTCACGTTTCATCATGAAGAAACTATTTCGCGAAGAATGAAAATTGCAGGTTTTTTATTTATATTGCCGGTAGTCAGTTATTTTTCAATTCATCGTACGACGTATCAATTTTCTCAAAATACTTATTTAAATGAAATTGCAGCCAACGGGGGCTACCAATTTTTCTCCGCGTTTCGAAATAATGAACTTAATTATCGTCAATTTTATCGTTTAGCGGATGATGCTCAATTATCACAAAAAATCAAAACGCAGTTGAGCGCAACAAAGGATGGCCTCTATGATATTAAACGTCAAATTACAGCAGATGCACCAGAAAAAAAGCTAAATATTATTTTAATTACAGTTGAAAGTTTAAGTGCAGATTATTTAACTAAATTTGGAAATAAAAACAAAATAACGCCTTTTATGGATAATTGGTTTCAAGATGGCGCATTATTCACCAATTTTTATGCAACAGGAACGCGAACAATTCGTGGGTTAGAAGCCTTGACACTCTCTATTCCGCCTACTGCAGGGCAATCCATTGTAAAACGTCCTGATAATGAAAGACTGTTTAACTTAGGACATGTTTTACAAGAACGTGGTTACGATACGGCGTTTTTATATGGTGGTATGGGATATTTTGACAATATGAATGCATTTTATGAAGGAAATGGCTATCGTATTGTGGATCAGAATCAATTTACTTCTGAGGAAGTGACGTTCAAAAATGCATGGGGTGTTTCTGATGATATTATTTTCAATCGCACTTTGAAAGAAGCAGATATTGATTTTTCTCAGGATAAACCATTTTTTTTTCAGATTATGACGACAACAAATCATCGCCCATATTCATATCCAGAAGGGAAAATTGATATACCCTCTGGAAAAAGTCGTGAAGGTGCAGTGAAATACACAGATTACGCGATACAAGAGTTTATCAAAACCGCAAAGACGAAACCATGGTTCGATAATACAATCTTTGTTATGGTGGCTGACCATTGCGCTGGTAGCGCGCGCAAAACGGATTTGCCAGTGGATAAATATCATATTCCACTTTTTATTTATGCTCCAAAGCACGTTCCCATTGTTGAAAATGCAACGCTTTCAAGTCAAATAGACGTTGCACCCACTTTACTTGGGCTACTTAATTTACGTTATGAAAGCCAATTTTATGGTCAAGATATTTTGAAAACAGCCCCTGAGAAAGGGCGCGCTTTAATTAGTAATTACCAAAAATTAGGGTTGTTTAAAGATAATAAATTAGTGTATTTGTCACCACAACAAAAGATTGATGTCGTAGATGATCCACTAGGCGCACATCATATTTTAGAGCCTGCAACGCAGACGGACTTAGTTAATGACGTGATGAGTTATTATCAGTCAGCCGATTATATTTGGACAAATAGACTGAGTCGTTATTAACATTTTAATACAAACTAGTTCCAGTTTAATCCGAACTAAAACTTAACATTTTAGGATAAACCTCATGAAAAAAATCGATTTTAATGTTCAAAAAATTATCCGCAATACGGTGATTGTTTTATCATCGGTTTTATTAACAGCATGTATGACGGTTGGGCATGAGTTTCCTGCTGGTCAAGTAACAAGTATCAAAATTGGCGAAAGTACGCAAACTGATATTACAAATATTTTCGGTACGCCTTGGCGAATTGGCATTGAAAATGGCTTAAAAACATGGACGTATGGTGATTACACCTATAGCCTCATTGGCAGTGGCAATTCAGAAGATTTAGTGATTCGTTTTAATAAACATAACATTGTTTCTTCTTATACGTTTAATAGCACTAAACGCTCAAAATAAACGTGCACGCCGTTGCTCAACAACAGTTAGTGGATTTTCTAAAACAACTCGAAGTTCAGCAACGGGTTTCAATTCATACGCTTAAAAGCTACCAACGTGATTTAAAATATTTGGTGGATTTTTGTTTAACAAATAGCGTTGAGCAATGGGAGCAACTGCAAACTTCTGACGTTCGCCAGCACATTGCAACGCGACATCGTAAAGGATTAAGCAGTAAAAGTTTACAGCGTGAGCTATCATCTATACGCTGTTTTTATCGTTTTTTATTTAAACAAGCTAGTGTCACAGCCAATCCTGCGCAACACGTAAAAGCCCCTAAACAGGCAAGAAAGCTGCCAAAAACGTTGGATGTAGATGAAGTAGGTGGATTACTTGACGCAGGTGTTAATTCAGTTTTAGAGATGCGTGATCGCGCGATGTTTGAGCTTTTTTATTCTTCGGGTTTACGATTAAGTGAATTAGTTGGCTTGAATATGCCTGATATTGATTTACGAGCTAAATCCTTGCGAGTTCAGGCAGGTAAAGGCGGTAAAGCGCGTATTTTGCCAATTGGCAGTAAAGCAATTGATGCTTTGCAAAATTGGTTTGAGCATCGTCAAGCTTCTTCTGCCAATGAAATGGCCGTTTTTATCTCTGCTCGCGGCAGTCGATTAAGTCAGCGAAGCGTGGAGTATCGACTAACACAATGGTGCACGAAAAAAGGAATTCAATCGCATGTTCACCCGCACATGTTGCGACATTCATTTGCCAGTCATTTATTGCAATCTAGTCAGGATTTACGGGCGGTTCAAGAATTGCTCGGGCACAGTAGCATTAGTACAACTCAAATTTATACGCATTTAGATTTTGAACATTTAGCAAAAGTCTACGATAACGCGCATCCTCGAGCGAAAAAAAAACTTTTTTAACCATATTCACCATGCCAAAAAAAGTAAAAATCTGCTACTATGCGCTTTAATTTTAAAATAATTTTCACGCAAAGATATTTGCTTTCAAGGTTCAAATTATGGCGGCAAGCGAAAAAAAAACAGACATCAAATCCAGAGGTACTGCTTGGATTTTGAGTGTTTTAACGTTAACGAGTCTTTTTGTGCTATTTGTGTTGTCACAATGGTGGGGCAGGGAGCCAGCGCAATTCAATATTTTAGAAGAAGCTATCTTGCAGGCTAATCCTGAAACAATTAAAACAGAACATGTGAGTGCCGAAGAAGATCAAGAAGGTGCAACGCCAAGTTATGAAGCGTTAGCTGTTGACTTGCCTTTAGGTTATACCTACGCAAGTACCTTATCACATATTGCTGATACATTGTTGCATAAAAGTGGTGGATACATTACTAATGATATTGCACCTCCAGGAGTTCTGCTTGATAACATTACGAGTTGGGAATTTGGTGCATTGGTGATGCTGCGTGATGGAACCACGGCGTTAAGAAATCATTTTGCTCGTGATCAATCACAATCTGAACAAGATCCCGATTTAGCGATTGCTGAGCCCTATTTTTACTATGAACGAAATTCATGGGCGCTTCCTGCAACTGAAGCTGAATACGAAAAAGGGATTGAAGCGTTACATAAATATATGGAGCGTTTGAAAAATCCAAATGCGGGTAAAAAAGCGCAATTCTATGCACGCGCGGACAACTTATGGCAATACACTGAGATTGTGATTAAACGTTTAGGCGATTTGTCCACACGTTTGAGTTCAAATAGTTCAAGCAGTAATTTTTCACCAGGTTTAACGGACTTAGAAATTCAAGAAGCTAGCGGTAAAGGGGCAACGAAAGTACCTTGGCTTGAAATTGATAACGTCTTTTATGAATCGCGCGGTGCTAGTTGGGCATTACTGCATATTTTGCGTGCGATTAAGCATGATTTCCATGACATTTTGCTAGATAAACGAGCTATGCGCACCGTGGATATTATGATTCGAGAATTGGAAAGTAGTTTAACACCTATTATGAGTCCGATGGTTTTAGATGGGAGTGGTTATGGTTTATTTGCCAATTATTCATTATCGATGGCAAACCATATTGCGCGTGCGAATGCCGCGGCACTCGATTTACGTGATATTATGAACAGAGGTTAATCGCAATGGAAGAGCAAATAAACGGCCATTTATCACATGTACAAACATGGAAACGCATTTTTTTGATGTTACTATTTGCAGTCGTTGTGACCATCGCACGCTGGCTTGCATGGGCAGTGATTTTAATGCAACTGGTGTTTGTCTTACTTAGCGGTGAGAAGAATGAGAATATCGTCAACTTTGGACGTAGTTTATCTATTTACGAGTATCATATTTTACTGTTTCTGACGTTTTCAACCGAAAAATTACCATTTCCATTTTCACCATGGCATATGTCTGCGGATTTAAAAGAGCCAAAATAGATTATTACATGTTGAAATAAAAAAAAGCCCTAGCGTTTTCGATGCTAGGGCTTTTTTGTTTTTAAGGATGATTTTTATTGAGTAAAGTGCATTATGTCACTGTCAGGTTGCTGAGATGGAAAAGCGTGATTGTATTCGCTGTCTCCACTCGGGTAGTTATTCCCATTGTTTAATTGATAATTAATTTGCTGAGCAACTTCCAATCCCATATTACGCGAAATATCTGAAATGATTTTACCGCGATTAGGTATTACCTTACTGCTGCCAGGACTACCCACTCGAACATCTTGCCCTTCAGTTGAAGCACTAAAAGATGATTTTATGTCATAGGTTTTCGTATTGATCAAACTAAATTCAGTTACAAGCATCAAACTGAATGTATTTGCCACGTTGTTAGTACCTATAATGGGGTTGGCTTCATCACGAAATTCTAAGTCGCTAACCGTGCCAAATAGCACATAGTCGGCATTTGGATAATAACCTTTTTTGATTCGATCAATGATGTCAACAATTTTTTCATTTTTCGCTGAAGTGTATGGCTTAGCTTGAACTACTTGTAAACCGCTGTGTATTAATTCGTCTCTAATGTCGCCAACAAATTTATGTAGCTCACCATATTCAATATAACTATAAGTGTCTTTTGAATCAGTAGGGTCAATTTGTGATTTTATGCTCGATTTTTCATGGTAATTAATGTCTCTAAAATACTGATTAACGGTTTCAGAATACGTTAAATCAGTCACGGCAATTTTCATGGCCTGAGCTGGGATCATAAATCCTAATGTTGCAATTAGCGACACGCAGCGTAAAAGTTGGCTATTCATCTTACGTCCTTAAAACATGGATAGATTGATTAGAGGTTTTATGACTTTTGGTTTTTATCTGCTCACTAAATTATTAAATGGCTTGTTTAATGCGCTGTAGTGCGTTTTTTAAATTTTCCATGCTTGTTGCAATAGAGATGCGAATATGCCCCTCACTTCCAAAAGCAGAACCGGGAACAAGGGCAACGCCGGCTTTTTCAATTAAATAATCTGAAAAGGCTAAATCATTATCAATTCCATCTAAACGTGCCAATAATTTTTCAATATTGGGAAACACGTAAAATGTTCCATCAGTGGGCAAGCATTCAATTCCCTCAATCGTATTTAATTCAGCAACCACGAAATCGTGACGTTTTTTGAATTCAACGCACATTTCGTGAATGAAGCTTTGATCACCGGTTAAAGCGGCAACTGCCGCGTGTTGCGAAATGGATGTTGGGTTTGATGTGCTTTGTGACTGAATGGTACACATGGCTTCAATTAATTTTTCAGGGCCTGCTGCATAGCCAATACGCCATCCTGTCATGGAATAAGCTTTTGAAATGCCGTTCATAACAACGGTGCGATCGTAAAATTCTGGATGTGCATTTAAAATATTTACAAACGTACCCGATTTCCAGAGGATATGTTCGTACATATCATCCGTTGCAATAATGATATTTGGGAAATTGGCTAGCACATCCCCTAGAGCGTGTAATTCGTCTAATGAATAAGCCACGCCTGAAGGATTAGACGGGCTGTTAATAAAAATTAATCGTGTTTTAGGGGTAATTGCTGCACGAAGCTGTGCGGGTGTTATTTTAAAGTGTTGTTCTTGCGTGGTATGAATAATGACAGGCACGCCATCTGCCAAAATTACCATATCAGGATACGATACCCAATAAGGAGCAGGGATAATGA
The DNA here is from genome assembly GCA_039805765.1 of Pseudomonadota bacterium. Lineage (GTDB taxonomy): Bacteria > Pseudomonadota > Gammaproteobacteria > Methylococcales > Methylomonadaceae > UBA10906. Next base: position 17,440 of record JBDLTP010000044.1, on the reverse strand, counting down.
CTTCATCACCGGCATTTAATAATGCTTGAGTAAGATTAAATGAGCTTTGTTTGCCTCCACAGGAGACTAAAATTTGTTTAGGTAGGTATGTTAAACCGTTATCTTTTTTGAACTTGTTAATAATAGCTGTTTTCAAACTGGCAATACCATCAACAGCTGTGTATTTAGTGTAACCTTTGTTAATGGCATCAATAGCGGCTTGTTTAATAAAGTCTGGGGTATCAAAATCTGGTTCGCCTGCACCAAGACCTATAATATCCTTGCCTGCTGCACGCATTTGAGCGGCTCTTGCAGTGATGGCTAGGGTGGGAGAAGGTTTGACTGCGTTGACTCGATTTGAAAGTGAAATACTCATGATTTTTTATATATTCTGTAAAAAGCGAAAAGGTGCGAGTATATTTAAGCTCGCACCAGTTGTTTTATTTATCGAAGATTTTGCAATGCAGCAATACGTTCTTCAAGGGGTGGGTGCGTCATAAATAACTTCATCATACTACCGCCACTGTTAATGCCAAAGGCAGCAAGCTGACCTGGTAGTGCTTCAGGTTCATGAGCCCGTTGAAGAGCGCGTAGTGCGTTGATCATTTTTTCACGCCCCGCTAAATTAGCGCCACCTGCATCTGCGCGGAATTCACGGTAGCGTGAGAACCACATTGTTAGCATAGAGGCTAAAATGCCAAGGACGATTTGGGCTGCCATTTGCGTAATGTAATAGGCCATGCCATAGCCACGTTCTTCATTTTTTAAGATGATTTTATCCACAACGTGTCCAATAACTGTTGCAAAGAAGTAAACAAATGTATTGACGACACCTTGCATCAACGCCATAGTGATCATGTCACCATTAGCAACATGGCTAATTTCATGACCGACTACTGCTTCAATTTCATCTTGATTCATTTGACGAAGTAAACCAGTACTCACAGCAACTAAAGCATTGTTTTTATTTGCGCCAGTGGCAAAGGCATTTAAATCATCAGATTGAAAGATACCAACCTCAGGCATACCAATGCCAGCGTGTTGTGCTTGACGCGCAACGATATTCACGAGCCATTGCTCAGTTTGGTTTTGTGGATGCTCTATGATATGAACGCCCATCGCACTTTTTGCAGACCATTTTGACATTAATAGTGAAATAACGGAACCTGATGAGCCAATAATGGCAGACATAATAAGTAATTTCGTTAAATCTAAATTAACGCCATTGGCAGCAAGTGAGCTGTGCAAACCGAGTGCATTAAAAATAATCCCGATCACTAGCATGACTGCTAGATTGGTGACTAAGAATAAAAAAATGCGTTTCATAAATAATTTCCCAAAAATAGTAAATAAATTGAAAATATATGCTGATTTTGACACAAAAAACTAAAGTTGTCGCCTTAGTACTCTTCACTAAATACAAAATATACTGCTAAAAGTGAATAAAAAACGGTCTATAAATACGCTATCTTTATTGGTTCATGTAAATAATAAACTAAAAAAGTATCCATAAATTGAGTGTTATGACTTCTTTTCATGGTGTTTACACGATGCAAACTTTAATCATGCCACTATTTACGATGATGGGGTGTCGATGACGAATTGCAATGATATTAATCCAATTCATTTTTCATTAAAGCATTAAAATCATGAATTTTCTTAATCAGGACTTTAAATTTATCTTCAATTTTTTCTAGTACTTCATTTAAAAATTGGGTGAGATCGTCATCCTCATTATGTTCAGTGCGTGTAAGTATATAGCTTTCTAATTCACTTATGATGTCTTCATCTACAATATCATCGAAAAATATTACCGAAGATGAGGAGGCAAGTGTTGTGTTTAAATCATCTGTGGCATCAATTTCTTTTTGCAGTGAGTCCGCGGATTGTATGGATTTTAACGCCACCTGGTGTACAATTTTTAGCCAACTCAATTTGTCTGTAAAAAGATATACATCTGCTGCTGCGCGTCGAATGGCTGTTAATGATGTTTTGAAATTGATAGCACGACTATGAGAGGGTTGCATGATAAAACTATCCTTGAGCAATAATAATGGGTTAATTATAGGCTAAATTTAAATAGTTGGACTACGAGGTAATTATTTTTTCGTGATATTGGGTTGCTTGTTTATATTTATTTAAGCAATAAAAAAGGCTGCAAGTCAGATAACTTGCAGCCTTTCGTATTTCTTTGCATCGTCTCGGACGCCAAATTGGTACCGAGGGCCGGAATCGAACCGGCACGGAGTCACCTCCACAGGATTTTGAATCCAGCGCGTCTACCAGTTCCGCCACCCCGGCAAAGTCTGTAAATTATAGCAATTATTTGGAAAAATACTAGTTTTTTTAAAAAATAATTCATTCTCAGTTAAAATAATCTTTTGATGTTAATTTTAATTTATCTACGATAAGAGGAAATCAGATGAGTCAGTCTTCTGCAATGGCGTTAATTGAAAATTATTATGCCGCTTTTAACAAAGGCGATATGGATACATTTTTAAGTTTACTTACTGATGATGTTGTTCATGACATAAATCAAGGGAAGCGTGATATAGGTAAAGACGCATTTACACAATTCATGTCTGGCATGAATGTAAGCTATAAAGAACAGTTAGTGGATATGGTTATTATGGCTAATGCTGATGGAACAAGAGCGTCAGCTGAATTTGTGGTGCTAGGTGAATATTTGCAAACAGATGAGGGGTTACCTGTTGCACAAGGCCAAAAATATAATTTACCCGCAGGCGCATTTTTTGATATTCGTGACAATAAAGTTGCCCGTGTAACCAATTATTACAATTTACAGGATTGGATTGCACAAGTTAGTGCCTAATTGGTTGCTTTTTAAAATGTGCGGCAATTGATGCCGCACATTTTGACGTTAAAATGGTTTTACGACAGCTAAAATAATGATAGCGACTAACAATATCACGGGGATTTCATTCATCCAACGATAAAAAATATGGCTACGCTGGTTCACATCATCACGAAAATCGATCAGCCATTGCCAGCAAAAATAATGGTATAGCGCAAGAATTAGTAACAGTGCAAATTTTGTGTGTAACCATCCAGATGAGGCATAAAGTTGCCATGATCCGGCAATAAGTAACCCTATACCAAACGCAAACGTTGCAAACATCGAGGGCGTCATAATGCCGTAAAACAATTTGCGTTCCATGATTTTAAAGCGTTCACGACTTTCTTTATCGTCACTCATCGCGTGATAGACATATAAACGCGGCAGATAAAACAATCCTGCAAACCAACAGACCATTGCAATTAAATGCAGTGCTTTAAACCAGAGCATGGTATTTCTTCATTTGGCTAAAAAAGCCTCAATTTTAGGCTGTATTTGTGTTAATTCAAACAAACCTGTTTTTTTCCAACCTATTTCACCGCTTGGTGTGAGCAAAAAAGTCGTTGGTGTGAGGAGGGTATTTTCAAAAGCCTTGGCAATTGTTCCGTCAATATCAAGCACAATAGGATAGGGGAGTGAATGTTGTTTGTTAAATTCAACGACATGGTTAGGCGGGTCATAACTCATTGACACACCAATAATTTCCAGTCCCTGCGCGTGATAGCGTGAATATAAATCCAGGAGGACAGGAATTTCTTTTAGGCAGTTTTCACAATCCGTTGCCCAGAATGTCACCAAGACGGGCTTTCCTTGTAAACCCTCTAACGCTATTGATTGACCATCTAACGTTGTTAACGTGAGCTGTGGGGATTTGGAGTGCGATGCTAAGATGAAAATACTGACTGCGAGCAAAGCGAAGAAAATTCCACCAAATATAATACGTTTCAATTTAATTTGCATAGCTTGGGGTATTTAATCAGTTAACATTAGCGCGAGAACAAACGAATAAGTTATCGCGCTAAGAGTATGACGTTAAAGTTGAGGGCCAGCTTGCGTAAAATCGAAATCGTGATTGATTTGCGTGTATTTTTTGAAGTTTTCGACAAACATACCGGCAAGCTTTTGCGCTGTTTCATCAAAATGCATTTTATCTTCCCAAGCATTGCGTGGGTTAAGTAGATGGGTATCCACACCTTCTAGCGTTTTGGGTATATTCAGATTAAAAAATGGCATCATTTCAAATTCTGAATGGTTAATACTGCCGTCCAAAATAGCGTTAATGCAGGCGCGAGTGCCTTTAATGCTCATGCGTTTACCTACGCCATACCCCCCGCCAGTCCATCCTGTATTGACTAAATACGCGTGTACACCATGTTGCGCCATTTTATCGCCTAGCAACGTGGCATAAACGGTTGGATGCAAAGGAAGGAAGGCTTCGCCAAAACAAGCTGAAAAAGTGGCTTGTGGCTCGGTTACGCCCCGCTCTGTACCCGCAACTTTTGCGGTATAGCCTGAAAGAAAATAATACATTGCCTGTTCTTTGGATAATTTTGAAACAGGTGGTAGTACACCAAACGCATCACAGGTGAGAAAAATAATATTTTGCGGGTGACCTGCGCTTAATGTTTTTTCATGATTCAAAATATGATCAATGGGATACGAAACACGTGTATTTTCAGTTTTGGAGCCATCATTGTAGTCAGCGACAAAGTTTTCGTCATAAACCACATTCTCCAGTAGTGCATCACGTCGAATAGCGCTGAAAATTTCAGGTTCATTTTCTTGAGATAAACCAATACATTTAGCATAACAACCGCCTTCAAAGTTAAAGACGCCAGTGTTATCCCATCCATGTTCATCATCACCGATAAGCTTGCGCTCTGCGTCGGTTGAAAGGGTGGTTTTCCCTGTCCCGGATAAACCAAAAAATAACGCAACGTCACCCTCTTTGCCAACATTAGCACTGCAGTGCATCGACAAGATTTTTTCAAGTGGCAACCAATAATTCATCATGGTGAAAATGCCTTTTTTCATTTCACCACCGTACCAAGTGCCACCAATAATAGCGATATTTTTCTCAATGTTGAAAATACAGAAAACTTCAGAATTTAAACCTTGTTTTTCCCATTTTTCATTGGTTAAGTGACTGGCGTTATAGACGCGAAAATCCGGTGAGAAGTGCGTTAAATCACTTTCAGTTGGACGAATAAACATGTTTTTAACAAAATGTGATTGCCATGCAAATTCGGTAATAAAACGGACAGACTTGCGGGTGTCAGCATGAGCGCCACTATAGCCGTCAGTGACGTATATATCTTTGCCTGAGAGGAACTCAATAACGTCCGCGTAAAGCTCATCAAAAATCTCTGCTGAAACCGGTTTATTGACATTTCCCCAGGCAATATGGTCACTTGACGGTGTTTGTTGCACAAAAAATTTATCTTTCGGCGAGCGTCCAGTGAATTTTCCTGTGTCGACTGTCATCGTATTGCTACTTAATACATGCCCTTCATTATTAGCGACTTCATGCTCGAAAAGTTGCGCATAACTTAAGTTATGAAATACTTTTCCAACATGCGCAAGTCCTAATTTTTCTGCACTCAATTCACTCATTATGACAACTCCTAAGATTTTTAATCGTTTCTATTACACTAATTCGTAATTTTCTAAATGTAGCCTAAAAATAATTTTTAGACAAGGATTTGCGCATTGAAATTAAGTTATTGCCGTTTGGTGTGCGTCGATAAATTATGGTATCTTTTCGTTTATGATTCGTTTTTAGCCAATTAAAAGAGTGATTTTAAGCGCATGACTCCCGAACAATTTAACCAATATAACAAACAGGGTTATAACCGTATTCCTATTAGCCGCGAGATTATTGCGGATGTTCACACCCCACTGAGTGCCTATTTAAAATTGGCGGATGGTGCGTATTCTTATTTATTTGAATCCGTTCACGGTGGCGAGCAATGGGGGCGGTATTCTATTATTGGTTTACCGTGCAAAACAGTGGTGAAAATTTTTGGCGATAAAATCACTGTCATGAATGAAGATGAAATTATGGAAACGGTTGATGACGTTAATCCCCTTGAGTGGATTGAAGATTTTAAAGCACGTTATCGCGTGCCTGACGTCTTAGGTTTGCCGCGTTTTAATGGTGGATTAGTTGGCTATTTTGGTTATGAAACGATTTCCTATATTGAGCCCCGTGTTTGTAAAGCTCAAAAAGATGATGAAATTGGAGCGCCTGATATTGTGTTGATGGTGTCTGAAGAATTACTCGTGTTTGATAATTTATCGGGCAAAATGCTCCTGTTAACGCATGCAAACCCAGAAGAATTTAATGCTTATGAGCGTGCGCAAGAGCGACTACAAATTTTAGCCGCACGGCTTCGCGATTCGCAAGCACAGGCGCAGCTTCATCCCAATCCAAGAACGGTGAATGAAAGCGATTTTGTATCGGGTTTTACGCAAGAAGGGTTTGAAAATGCGGTGCGTCGCGCGAAAGAATATATTACCAATGGCGATATTATGCAGGTCGTGCTTTCGCAGCGGTTGTCAATTCCCTTTACGGCGGCGCCACTGAATTTATACCGCGCTTTGCGTTGTTTGAATCCGTCACCATATATGTTTTATTTGGACTTGGGGGATTTTCATATCGTAGGCTCATCACCGGAAATTTTAGTTCGTCTTGAAGAAGATACGGTCACGGTTCGCCCGATTGCGGGTACGCGTCGACGCGGCACAACACCCGAGCATGATTTGGAGCTTGAAGAAGAATTACTTGCGGATCCTAAAGAAATTGCAGAGCATTTAATGCTGATTGATTTAGGGCGAAATGACACAGGGCGGGTCGCTGAAATTGGCAGCGTTCAATTAACTGACAAAATGATTGTTGAGCGTTACTCCCACGTCATGCACATTGTATCAAACGTCACAGGTACGCTTAAAAAAGGAAAAAATGCGTTTGATGTATTGGCAGCCACTTTCCCCGCAGGCACGGTAAGCGGTGCGCCAAAAATACGCGCAATGGAAATTATCGACGAGCTTGAACCGGTTAAACGTGGCATTTATTCTGGCGCGGTGGGCTATATTGGATGGACGGGTAATTTAGATACCGCCATTGCTATTCGAACGGCGGTGATAAAAGATAAAAAATTACATATTCAAGCCGGTGCAGGAATTGTTTATGATTCTGTGCCGCGTAGTGAGTGGGAAGAAACGATGAATAAAGCCCGTGCTGTTTTTCGTGCGGTAGCAATGGCTGAGGCGGGTTTAGAAGGAGAGAGTCTATGAAAGTGGTCATGGTTGATAATTACGATTCATTTACCTATAACCTTGTGCAATATTTGGGCGAACTTGGCGCAGATGTGACGGTGGTTCGTAATGACCAAATTACTGTCGCGGGCATTGAAAAATTATCACCCGATAAAATTGTCATTTCTCCTGGCCCTTGCACGCCTAAAGAAGCGGGTGTTTCGGTTGAGTCGATTTTATATTTTGCAGGTAGAGTACCGCTTCTAGGGGTTTGCCTTGGGCATCAAAGTATTGGTTATGCCTATGGCGGCAATATTATTCATGCGAAGCAAATTATGCACGGCAAAACATCGCTAGTGCATCATGCTAATAATGGTGTTTTTCATGGGCTTAGCAATCCTTTTACTGCCACGCGCTATCATTCCCTTGTCATTGAGCAGACGAGTTTGCCCGATTGCCTTGAAATCACGGCATGGACAGAGGATGATCAAGGTGATTTAGATGAAATTATGGGTGTGCGCCATAAAACGCTTGATGTGGAAGGGGTGCAATTTCATCCAGAATCGATTTTGACGCAACATGGACATGATTTATTGCGAAATTTTTTAAGTCGATAATGATCGAATATGCGCTCAAAACACTGATTTCGGCCGCTTTGTTGGTTGCAATTTCAGAAATAGCGAAAACGCAGTCCATATTTAGCTGATGTATGTTGATTCAAGTGATAATGTATTGCAAAGTTATCAACTAGTATGTTTGGTTAGTCCTGCGGTTGCTAATATTATTCGTTACCCTTCCTATTTTTTTGCAATATAGCGTTAATTTTTAGGTGAGTTTATCGCTAAGTTGTCTTTTTATGCGGATGGCTTATTTGTTGATGCTCAAAGGGTTGGCGTATTTTGATGTAAAAACATAATCGTCATTTTTATAAAAAAGGTAAGAGGGTGAAAACAAAAACGCTTCATTATCAAATTAATACCCGTATTTTAGTCTTATCTTTTTGTGTTTTTGCTGTCGGGGCATTCATGACGCTTTGGCATGCAAAACGCGCTGTTGAGCAAGAAATGCAATCCTCTATTCATCTTGCTACCCAACTAGTGACCTTCGAATTATCTCAAAATCACGCAAGAACGCAGTGGCTCGCGCAACTCAATGCGCTCAAAGAAACGCGTCATTTACACATTCAGCTCAAAGAGCCGTCGGGCAACATCTTAACTGTCCCCTCTGCGCATCCCTTGCCAACGCTTGAAGGGCCGCCACGTTGGTTTGTGAATTTAGTTGCTGGGGCGCCTATTGAAATTGAGCGTACCTTAATGACGTCTGATGGTAATGCGTTAATTATGCTGATTAAGGCTAATCCCCTCACTGAAATCAGTGAAGTGTGGGAGGAAAGTTTAGCGTTTTTGGGTCTGCTTTGTTCGTTCATTTTTTTGGTGTTTGTCACCATTCATGTGTTACTTAGTCGCGTTTTAAAAGCCATTTCCATTATTGTGCAAAGTTTAGCGCGTGTGGAGCAGGGCGATTATCACAGTCAATTACCCCATTTTTCTAGCGAAGAGATGAATCAAATTGCCCACGCGATGAATCATTTGATTGAAAAATTAAACACCAGTCAACAAGAAAATCGCGCGCTAACACAGCATACGCTAGCTATTCAAGAAGATGAGCGTCAACGGCTTGCGCAAGAGTTGCACGATGAATTAGGGCAGTCGTTAACCGCAATTAAAGTTATGACGGTGACCGTGGCAAAACTCGATAACGGTGCGAATTTACTGATCAAACAAAGTACTGATCATGTTGTCTCAATTTGCAATCATTTAATGACCGTTGTGCGCTCTATGATGCAACAGTTGCATCCGCTAGTGTTAACGCAGCTTGGCTTAAAAGCCGCGCTTGAGGATTTAATTGCGCATTGGCAACAGCGCCATGATTTAATCATTGCGTTTGTCTGTCATGTGGAAATTGAAATTTTACCTGAAACGATATGTATTCATATTTTTAGAATGGTGCAAGAAGGATTAACCAATGTCTTGCGTCATGCGAATGCGAGTGAGGTGACCATTGATTTATCAATGGATCAAAATCAACAATTACATTTGATTATGGGTGATAACGGTCAAGGTTGTGATACGGAGCATATACAAAAAGGCTTTGGCCTTTTGAGTATGCGTGAGCGTGTGCGCAGTTTGCATGGTGAATTTCATATTCATACAAAGCCTCAGCAAGGCATGGCCATTCATATCAAAATCCCTTTGTCACCAGACGTATGAAGGCAGAAAAAATTACGGTTATTTTGGTTGACGATCATGCTGTTGTCCGCGCGGGTTTTCGTTTACTGCTGGCAACTGAACCGGATATTGATGTGATTGCAGAAGCCTCACGCGGTGAAGAATTATTGCAAATTTACGGTGAATATAGGCCCGATATTGTGGTGATGGATTTATCTATGGCGGGCATCGGCGGACTTGAGACCACGCGACGGTTAGTGATGCGAGAAGACAGCTTGAAGATTATTGTTTTTAGTGTTCATCATGAAAAAGTCTATATTCAACGAGCGCTCGACGCAGGTGCACACGGCTATATTTGTAAACATGCGCATCCTGATATGTTAATTGACGCAATCAAACAAGTCGCCAAAGGCAGAATTTACATTGATCCCAGTTTAGTTGATGACGCTCAAAATCAACAAGACATGAATACCTATCAGGCCATTATTGAAACATTGTCGCCACGCGAGTTTGATGTTTTTGTGTTACTTGCCAAGGGCATGACAGCGCATCAAATTTCAGAACAATTATGTTTAAGCTATAAAACAATTGCGAATTACGGAACAACGATTCGCAATAAACTCAATATCACCTCCATGGCGCAGCTCGCCAATATTGCCGCGTTGCTCGATTTGAAGTAACACTTTTTTATATTTCTTTTTTGAATTACTTGATGATGTTAGGCATTGACGCAAGGTGAAAAATAGGAATCCAACATTCCTTAAGTCCGTTTGCTAGATATTTTCAAACAGGCATTTTTTCATTTGATTACCCGCCCCTCATCACGCTAATCGATAATTCAGGAAAAATTCCTATATTTTTTTATTACGTGGCTCTTTAAAATGAATTCTTTATTTGATTTGTTTTTAATTGAGGTAAGTTTTACGCATGGCAACAAAATATAAATCCACATCAGGGAATGATACGTATACCTTATCAGTAGTTGATACCATTGATGGCGGCATAGGAAGTGATATTTTTAAAATCACAGGGAAATTAAAAGATGGCTTTGTGATTGATGGTGGCACCAATGGGACAGGAATCGGTTTAACAGACGCTGTTGTGGTTCCAATTTATTACACGGGTACGTCAGTATCTACAGTAAAAAGTACCTTAGGGACACCTAATGCCATCGATAAAATCATTTTTAGTAAGTCTGGCGATTATTCCAATATTGCTTTTACCCATATTGAACAAATTCAACTTGCTAGTGGTGTTTCTATTATTTTAGGGAATGAGCAATTAGACGCAGCAATGGGATCACTTGATCTGGGTGCAACGAATCCGGGATTGCATTTTTATGGAGTCCCTGGCGGTAAAACTGAAAGTGTGACGGTGATGGTGGAGTACGAAGATTTTACCTTTACACCAGCTGCCAGCGTTATTGGTGCAACACCGATCACCTATAACATGGGTGATTTTCAACTCGATGACGCCTCTATTGGCTATTTATTTCATGATGTCATTCATAAAGATGACTTTTTTGAAGAAAGTACCGAGGCGAGTTATGCGCGTGCAGATGGATCCAATAACGATGACATAGGCTACGGCAGTCGAGGTATTGATAACGCGACGCTTCGCTTAGGTGATGACACTTACTATGGTAATACGGGCAATGATTTACTTGTCGGGCATCAAGGAGCCGACTATTTAGACGGTGGTGATGGTCATGATATTTTTAATATTACTGGTTTTGAAAGTGGTATTTTAGGGTCATCAAGTAAAGCTGATGATGGCGCTGCTGAATGGATTGCAACTGGTGCAAAACATGATGTAATTATTGGCGGAAACGGAATTGATACGCTACGTATTACCGCAGGTGCAGATACCTTGGCGCATGGCACGGTGATTTTAAATGACGATAACTTTAAAAGTATGGAAGTGATCGAAGTTGGCACCACGGTTGGGCGTATAAACGTTGAAGACGGTGCTTTGCAACTCATCAATAATCATTACTATTTAAATGCGGGTGCGACAGGGGCTGTTGGGACGACAACTAAACTGGGTCAAACGTTTGATAATGTCAAAGTGGATGCGAGCGGTGTGAGTGCAAATGGATTGAAATTTGTGGGTAACGGTAATGCCAATACGTTTATTGGTACCGCGAAAAATGACACATTGACTGGTAATGGTGGCAACGATACGTTAACGGGAGGAAATGGCTCTGATACGTTTGTGTTTGGTCAAGTTCATACTCAAACCGTCACAGGCGCCGCAACGGCCGTGCAACGTTATAAAAATATTGCCAGTGCGTTAACTGGCACCGACACCATTACAGACTTTGTTAGTGGCAAGGATATAATCGAGCTTCATGATGATTTCTATACGGCCTTGTCTAAGTTAGGTGCTGTAGGCGCGACTAATTTAGTCATTGGCACGAGTGCATTAGACGCAGATGATTATTTGGTTTTTGACTCAGCAAGCCATGTACTTTCATATGATGCCGATGCTAATGGCATAGGCGCAGCAATCCCAATAGCGCAATTAACGGGGGTTTCTACGCTGGTTTTCACTGATTTTACAATTAGTTAGGTTCGGAAGGTTTTTCTCTTTTAGGTGTGTTCTTCCTTTATCACCACGGTACGGTTTTGTTGTATCGTGGTTTTTTTTGATTATAGGAAAAATTCCTTTTTTATAGCGCGCTATCGTATTTAAAGGTTATGTTTTCCTATGATTGACAATAATTTAATTTATTAAGGTATTTTTATGAATAAATTTGCTTATGGCATTTTTACATTAACCCTCAGTCAACTCGTTTTCGCTCAAGATGAACCTCAAGATTTAGGTATCATGAACATTGTTGGGACGTCACCCATTGGGGGAAGTATTGAAGCGGACAAATTGCCCACCAATGTTCAAACGGCAACAGCAGAGCAACTTGAAAAAGCCCAGACGATTTCGCTTGCAGAGTATATTAACCGCTATTTAGGCAGTGTACATATCAACGAAGCGCAAAATAATCCACTGCAACCCGATATTCAATATCGTGGCTTTGTGGCGTCGCCGCTGATGGGATTGCCGCAAGGACTCTCAACGTATGTAAATGGCGTGCGTTTTAACGAACCGTTTGGCGATACCGTTAATTGGGATTTAATTCCGCAAGGTGCCATTGATTCCATGGCGTTGTATTCATCTAATCCAGTCTATGGTCTAAATACCTTAGGTGGCGCGATTGCGGTCAAAACAAAAACGGGGTTTTCTTCACCTAAACACCAACTTGAAGTCTATGGTGGGTCATGGGATAGACATTCCGAAGAATTAACCAGTGGTTGGAATAATGGTACATGGGGTTATTTCATTGATTTGAACCATTTTGAGGAAGCGGGTTGGCGAGATTTTTCACCCACTAAAGCGGATCGTGCATTTGGAACATTGAGTTGGCGAGGAGACAAAGGATCACTAGATTTAACCTTAGGCGGTAATGATAACTCTATGCGTGGCAATGGCGCGACGCCTATTCAATTACTTAGTGAAAATCGTAAAGCGATTTTTACGCACCCAGATCAAACGGTGACGCGTATGTTCTTCTCTGAGTTAGCGGGGAGTTACGATGTGACTGATCATATTGAAGTGAGTGCAAATGGCTATTTTCGTCAAAATCGTATGCGTACTTTTAATGGTGATGATAGTGACTATGGGCCATGTGAAGGTTCGTCATTTTTGTGTGATGATGGCGAGGCTGTCAAAGATGTGAATAATAACTATATTATGTCTGATTCTAGTGTTCTAGGTGCAACGCGCAACAGCAGTGCTACGCAAATGCGCGGCAAAGGAGGCACACTGCAAACTGCTTTTACGGGTGATTTATTCAAACATCAAAATAATTTAACCGTAGGGACAAGTTATGATGTTTCGCAAATTCATTTTGCTTCCAATACTGAATTGGGTTCTCTAACGGCAGATAGAGGTACGGTAGGAAGTGGATTTTACGTTGACGAATCGAAAGTGCGTTTACATGCAGGAACAGAAATGGTGGGTGTATTCTTAACGGATACATTTTCCATTACCGATAAACTCGCTGCAACGGTCGCAGGACGCTACAATCACATTGTGGTTGATATGAAAGATAAGTATATCAACGATGAGTCAGGGAAAAATTTAAATGGCAATCATACTTTTGAGCGTCTAAATCCATCCGCAGGGTTGACGTATCAATTGCTTGATAACGTCAATGTATATGGGAATTACGCAGAGTCTTCTCGCGCACCCACACCCATGGAACTCAGTTGCGCTGATCCTGAAGCTCCTTGTAAATTACCGAATTCATTTGTGGCTGATCCGCCTTTAAATCAAGTGGTTGCAAAGACTTGGGAAGGCGGTTTTCGAGGAAATTTAAATAAACTCGTTGATGGGCAATGGAAATGGAATTTAGGTTTTTTCCATACGATTAATCATGATGATATTATTTTTCATCGCGCAGGTGCATTGGCAAGTCAAGGGTATTTTAGTAATGTGGGGCAAACGCGTCGATACGGCATTGAATCGGGAACCTCCATTGATAAAGAAAGCGTGTTAAGCTCAATAGATGACTGGCATTTTTCAACGCATTACACCTATCTTAATGCGCGTTATTTAGATGGGTTTGCTATTCAAGATCCAAACGATAACGATAACATTGCCCGCGTGAGCAAAGGGGATAAAATCGCTTCTGTTCCCGAACACATGTTTAAAGCCGCGTTGAGTGTGGATTTATGGAAAAAAGTGTCGCTAGGAATTAATGGACAATACAGTGGACAGCAATTCTTTCGAGGTGATGAAGCTAACTTGACTAAACCGCTGTCTGGATATTGGCTATTTAACGGAACGGCTGAGTATAAAGTAACGAAGAATTTCGCTCTATTTGGGAAAGTCAACAATATTTTTGATGTGCGGTATAATACGTTTGGTGTGTATGGAGAAGCAGACGAAGTATTGGGTGATGAATACAGTAGTGGGCGTTTTGTATCACCTGGTGCCCCTCGTGCTGGATGGATTGGGGTGCGACTGAGTATTTAACCAATCAAAGTATTATTGTCGCGTCATTTTTAAAAACTTAATTTTTGTGAGAAGTCTATGCAAAAAAATGTACTAATTACTGGCGCGGCAAAACGAATTGGCGCGTGTTGCGCAAGGCTACTTCATGCACAAGGCTACAACGTTTTTTTGCACTATCAAACGTCATTTGAGTCAGCGACAGCATTATGTGCCGAGCTAAATGCAATTCGCCCCAATTCAGCTAAAATACACGCGGCGAATTTATTGCAAATGCCTGAACTTGTCAATCTTGCCAAGCAAGCGCAACTCGCATGGGGCGGCATTGATGTGCTTATCAATAATGCATCTAGTTTTTATCCTAATGACATTGAAAAAACCACGCAAACCCAATGGGACGAGCTTTTGGGAAGTAATTTAAAAGCCCCGTATTTTTTAGCCAGTGAATTATCTTCGACTCTGTCAGCGCGGCAAGGGTGTATTGTGAATATTATTGATATTCACGCAGAGCGCGGACTGAAACATTATCCTGTTTATAGCATTGCAAAAGCCGGATTAGCGGCGATGACGAAAATTTTAGCAAAAGAATTTGGCGAGAAAATCCGCGTCAATGGCGTATCTCCTGGTGCCATTCTTTGGCCAGAAACTGAGTTACTTGACGAAGAAAAACAAGAAATTTTGGCGCGTATCGCGCTCAATCGTAGCGGACAACCCGATGATATTGCAAAAGCCGTTTTGTTTTTAGTACAAGATGCAAACTATATAACAGGTCAAATTTTGAGTGTTGACGGTGGACGGACGTTATTTTGCTGATGAAATTTTGATTTGTTTCAAATTACGTTTATCAAATTGCTCCCACATCTGAGCGTAAGTTATGCCACTTAACGGATGTGTTTCTAACGGAGAAATTTCGGCAAGTGGCTCAAGTACAAACGCATAACGTTCAATTTCGTCGCGTGGAATTTGGAGACGCCCGTCACTGAGAATTAAATCCCCATACAATATCAAGTCTAAATCGAGCGTTCTCGCCGAAAATTTTTGGCTTTCGCGAGTGCGGCCGTTGTCGAGTTCAATTTGTTTTAATTTTTTTGCGACGGTTTTAACGTCTAAATCACTTTCAAAACGCACAATAAGATTATGAAACAGCTCGCCTGAAAAACCAACTGGTTCGGATTCATAAATACTTGATAACACAAGGGGACCAAAATGTGTTTCAAGGGCCTTTAAACTGGCTGGAATGTGAATATTTTTATCGATATTACTACCGATGCTTATGTAGCCACGCATGATTTATTTTTCGCCTCTCTCAATAATGATTCCGACATCGCTTGCACCTCGAATGGCACCTTTTTTATTTAAGGTAATACGCACCCAAGGTACATTAAATTCACTGAGAATAATAGTGGCTATTTCTGAAATTAGCGTTTCGACCAGAAAAAAATGGCTACTTTCAACAAACGCAATGATGCGTTTTGATACCGTTTTATAATTTAATGTATAGGCGATATCATCAGTTTGTGCGGCTTTGCGGATATCAAAAGCCATTTCAATATCAAGAAGAACTTTTTGTTTGGTTTCTCTTTCCCAATCATAAATTCCAATAATAGTTTCAATTTCAAGTTGACCTAAAAAAATAATATCCATGGTGATTTTAATTTTAATTTTAATGTGTGGTTTTATGGTGCATTAAGTATTAAACAAACTGCGCTGACATACAAGTATCATTAAATAAAACGAAAATATGAAAAAACGCTTTACACCAATTATAATTATTTTATCAATTTCCTTAAAAAATTCATTACTTTACTTTCATGACATCAATTACCGTCCTTAAACATAAAAACTTAACATTGTTTGTGATTGCTCGATTTCTTGCCACGATTGCTGTGCAAATGCAGAGCGTTGCGGTAGGGTGGCAAATTTATCAAAAAACAGGCAGTACGTTAGATTTAGGCCTCATTGGTTTAGCACAATTTTTACCCTTTGCACTGTTGATTTTGATTGCCGGTCACTTTGCGGATCAGTGGAATCGACGCTGGATTGTGCTGGTGTGTTTTACGATTGAGTTTATCTGTGGCGTTTTATTGCTGGTCTTAACTCAGCAAGGCATAACGTCGGCTTTACCTGTTTTTGCCGTGATGGCGCTTTATGGCGTGGCGCGTGCGTTTATGATGCCTGCAAGTCAAGCCATTTTAGTTGATTTAGTCCCGCGTGAGAGTTTGGCTTCTGCGGTTGCCTTAAACTCCTCACTTTTTCATATTGCAGTCATTGCTGCGCCTCCGCTTGGAGGGGCTCTTTATCTGTTTGGGGAGGAGATGGTTTACAGCGTCATTTCAGCGTTATTGTTGATGGCGGTATTGCTCATGTTGCCTATACGGACGACGATTATTCCCAATAAACGAGAACCGATTTCATGGCATGGCGTTTTGGAAGGGTTGCGTTTTGTGCGCTCAAAACAGGTGGTTTTAGGGGCGTTGTCACTGGATTTGCTGGCGGTGTTATTTGGCGGTGCTACGGCGCTTTTGCCTGCCTACGCGCTGGATGTGCTGCATGTTGATTCGGTTGGCTTGGGTTTGCTTCGGGCGGCACCTGCATTAGGTGCTTCTTTAACGGCAATTTTACTGGGATTCTTTCCACTGACGCGACGCGTAGGCGCGTGGATGTTTACGGGTGTCTTTATTTATGGTGGTGCGACGGTATTATTTGGATTTTCTGAGCAATTTTATCTGTCACTTGCCGCGCTATTTCTAGTTGGGGCTGGCGACATGATTAGTGTTTATATTCGCCATATTCTTGTGCAACTTGAAACGCCTGACGATATTCGCGGACGCGTGAGTGCAGTGAATTCTGTTTTTATTGGCGCGTCTAATGAACTTGGGGAGTTTGAGTCTGGACTGAGTGCGGCTTTTTTAGGGTTGGTGCCGGCGGTGATTATGGGGGGATGTATCACAATTGGCGTGACCATAATTTGTGTGATTACGTTTCCAGTGCTGAGAAAAATGGATCGTTTTGAGACGTAAACGCCTATTTTTATGAGAATAGTCATTTATTTTAAGTGAGTTTTTTACAGTTTTCTAACAAAATGTTAGGCTATGACACGTGAATGACA
>JBDLTP010000043.1:0-5547 GCA_039805765.1 Pseudomonadota bacterium | reverse complement strand
AATTAACTATATCGACGCGGCAATTGCCGCAATTGATACAGAACGCTCAAACTTGGGTTCAACTCAAAACCGTTTCACCACAACAATTGCAAACTTGCAAAACGGTATTGAAAACCAAACGGCAGCTAAATCACGCATTATGGATGCTGACTTCGCGGTAGAAACTGCAAACTTGAGCCGCGCTCAAATCTTGCAACAAGCAGGCACAGCGATGCTAGCGCAAGCTAACCAATCCGGTCAAGGCGTTATGTCTTTATTGAGATAAAGGTTTATCTTGGCTTTAAGAGAGGCCGTGTCTTTGCGGCTCTTAGTATTAAGTTAATCATTCAATTAAGTCCAAGTGTGGGTGTCTTGAAAAATATTGGCACTTCACGCTTGGTTACAAATTAAGAAGGATGTCATGAGTGAAATAAGTAATATAGAGATTACAGCTTCAGCCGAAATTCAATCCACATCAGTTTCACCAAGTTCAGCTGGAAAAATTAATCGGCCAACTACGGCAGTGGATATAAAAACAGTAAATGAAAACGCACTTAAACAGAATTCCAATCAAAAGTTAAGTTTAGATGCTGTAAAAGAAGCGGTTAAAACGGGTAATACAATGCTTCAATCTGTAAGTAGCAGTTTGAGTTTTGAAATAGATGATGCAACCAAACAAGTCGTAGTAAAAGTTGTGGATAGTAAAACGGGTGAGTTGGTTCGCCAAATTCCTACGGTTGAAATGTTGGATTTTATGAGAAGAATGAAAGAATTAGAAGGTAATTCTGGTTCACTTTATCAAGCTAAGGCTTAATATTTTTTTAATCAAATAAAACTCACCGTAACAACTGCAAGCCTAATTTTCCTTCTTACTTGAATTTTACGTTTATTATTCCTTTAGATAATTGAACATTTGCAAAAAAATAAGGGGAAACCAGCCTAAGCCCCCACAAAGGAAGCCTAGGCTGAAATATTTAAACAATCGCTCTACTGACCGCTTCACTCACCCGTCTCAAAGTCTCATCAGCCAAGTGAGCATACCTCGTAGTTGTCTTAGCTTGGCTATGACCCAATAGATGCTGAACCTCATACAAACTAGCACCATTATTAATGGCGATGGACGCATGAGTGTGCCGTAAATCATGTATCCTAAAGTTCTTGATGCCGGCTATATTGAGCGTCCTAATGAAGCATTTCTGTGGATTGTTCAAAGGCCTTCCAGCCAACTTTCCCGCAAACAAATACTCGTTGGTTTTAGGCAATCTCTCCAATAACACCAAGGCCTTTTCATTCAAGATGACATGACGATGTTTGCCATTTTTAGATCGGGGAATGAACCACATACGCTTGAGCATATCCACATGTTCCCATTTAGCATTTAATGCCTCACTGCGCCTCACGCCCGTGTACAAAAGAAATTCCAAGAAAGCCGCCGCCACTGAATTCTCATCTTCCCTTAACGCTAAAAGAAAGCGTGCTATTTCGTCACCGGAGAGGAACCGATGTCTTTCGTTGTTTTCGTGGGCTTTACGAATACCCACGGCGGGATTCTTGGCGATACATCCAAACTGCATAGCCATCTTCAGCAAGCGTGAAAGCAAAGACAAATGCCTATTGCAGGTTGCAGGGGTATGGGTTAGCTTTAAATGATCAATGTATTTTTGAACAGATTGAGTTGTGATTTGATCAATACGCTGATTACCAAAAATAGGCATCAAGTGAATCCGTATTTTAGATTCATCACTGCAGGCCGTTATTTTGTTACTGTAAGCCCAAGGCAGATAACTTTCATTTACAAACTCCTTAAAGGTGGGAGTACCGGACAATTGCTGCTTCTCGTCTTGAGGATCAATGCCACGCTGGATTTGGGCTTTGAGTTCATTTGCTTGCTGGCGGGCTTCTATGAGCGATACCACGCCATATTCACCGATTTTAATGGCACGTTTACGACGGTTGATTGTGTAACGTAGGTAAAAGAACTTACGGCCTACCTTGTTGATTAAGAGCTTGAGGCCAACGACTTGGGTATCGCTATATTCTTTTTCGCGTGAAGGTGAGTTTTTCGGATTGGGCGGCAATTGCTCAATCCATTTTTTATTAAATAGGTCGGACATTTGAGTTCCTAAGTTGTGTGAGGTCTTTCAAGTCCCTGAGTCGGGGTTGATAGATTTGTTGGATATGTTGGGAAAGGGCAAGGAAAACAAGCACCTCGCCCAATTAAGACGGTCTATTTCTGGTTCTGGCGGAATCAATACTCCGAGGGCAAAAGAAAAGTTGTAACGCTTCTATCATATTCAGTGATAATCCATACGCGGGTATATTCACCAATGCGATAACTCGATAAGATACGTTCACCATTGTTAACAGCGGCATCGTTGGCTAAGGCGTCCTCTTCACACACACTGCCCCAATTGCCGCTGACATGTAGCTGTAAAAGTTGCGCAGGCGTCACATTGCACGATTGCAAAGCATTAAGGGCGGCAGGTGTGGCAACGACATTACCTAAATAAAACAAAGGATTTTCGATTAACATAAAAACTCCAGACATAAAAAAACCAGCTCGATGGCTGGCATGGATTAGTAAATAATAGTGGTACTTGATTAACTGTATTCTTCGCATAGTGCTAAAAGCAAAGGATCCGCTTTTTCCTTGGGAATAATAAATACCGTCGTATGGTCATCTGTAAGCACAAACACCATTTCGTAAAAGTCATGATGCTCTTCAATAAATTCAAAGCTAGGTGCAAAGTCTTCGTTAGGATAGACAGCATTACTAAACCAACTCGTGACAATAGGACAGCCTGTAGATGATTCCAAATCATCAACAGTGTCGGTGGCTTCAACCAAGATGAAATCGGCATCAACTGTAAACTCAACGAACTTACGTGCTTGTAGATTACTTAGTGTTTGCATTTTTCGCACTCCAATCGGTGAATTCGTAAGGGAGATCAACTTCTTCAGGTTTCAAGGCGAGAGTCGTTTTCTCCCATTTGTCCCAGTTAGGTTGAATATAGTGTTTGCCATCATCGCCTGTTTTCAATAAGGATTCATGACGCAATACAGCTAAAAGAAAGCCTGCATTGTTAGTGGATTTACTGTCAAAGGCTGAACGAAAGACGCGAGAAACAACAGGCTCTTCTAAGCCTTCGACACACTCTGAAATACGCTCATACGACACAATCTCATTGGAGAAATGACCACCATCGTCATTCTTTTGTAGTACTAAATAGAGCTTTTTATTGTGTACGATTAAACGGTAATGAATAAGACCATTGCCTCTAAGTTTCTGGGCAGTGGATGTTTTTAAAGATTGAACTTTCATAATGTTTTTCCTTTTTTAATGACATAAAAAAAGCCTGATTAACAAGCCAAATAAAGTGATTAAAACTAATATAAAGTTATTGCATAAAGTTACGCTCCTTTCAGATTTTTAAAGTTAAACAGCGAGTTAAATTTTTGTGCTTTGATAGCGACTTGCCACGGGGCGGCAGTGGGCATTACTGGTGTTATAGCCAAGGGGCAGTCGGCGCGTCTGGGGTAGTTTCTGCGCGAATTTTGGCCATTCAGATGAGCGTGCGCGGCGGCAGATTTTTTCGGTGCAGGGCGAATTTTGCCACTTTGGACGCGAGACAACACAGCGCGGTGCGGGCATCACTAGCGGCGGGATTGGCGCAAGTAGACTCATTTCTGCACAAACTTTTGGCACACAGATGAGACGTTTTGGGGCGCAGTGCCCCGATTTTTAAAGAGTGAATCACAGCGGGGAAAATTTGGCCACTTTGCGCACGAGACGACACGGGGAGACAGCGGCATCACAGGTGCAAAGCCACAGCCACGGTCGGTGCAAGTGGGCCAGTTTATGTGTGAATTTTACTGGCTCACGGTGATCTGCGGGGCGTGATTTTTAGGGGCATCGAGCGACGTTTCCGGCAACTCCATGCCACGTATGATGTGCTGACCCCGTTAAACTAACCCTCTTAGCCCGCCCCCTTTAACCGTAGTTAGTTAATTATTAATCCTTAAATTATTTATTATTAATAATCACTATAATGTTATTTATTAAATGGTTATTTTTAAGTTATTAATTATTAAATGGTTATTTGTTAGTTGTTAAACCTTAAATAGTTATTTTTAAAATATTTCAAAAATGGTTATGTTTAAATTTCAGTTTTATCATGAAAAATAAAAACTAATACATACAGTAATAATAAGGCCTAAGATGCAATTAGATGGTGTAACATCTTGGTAGGGGTATATATAGGACAATTACTCCATGGGTATTTGGAAAAGGATAATTACTTCGTAATATATTTTGGAAGTTATCCCGCATTACTCCATGTATTTGGAAAAAGGATAATTACCTCGTAATATATATATTTGGGAAGGAATCCCGCATGATATACCCGTGTGGAGTAAGATGCCCTTATATACCCCTACCATGAAGTTACACCATCTAAACACCCTCTATACTGCATTAACATTGTTGTTGATGCCAAATGAAAAGCGCACAGTACCCTTTAATACGCCCTCTTGCTAGTTTTAGCTTGAGGGCATTTTTTCGTTAACTCAACTTAAGCTTTACGAACCACCCGCCTAACGCCAACGCCATCAACACAATAAGCATCCATGGATGCGCATAGCACATCAAAACAAGTGCCGCGATACCAATCAATCGGGTTCCACTAAAGCAAAGACATATCAAGGAAATGAGAAAAATGACGAGCTTAATCATTGTCAAACCCCACGTCTAAAGACCAGAGAATGACTCTGAAAAGGAAATTGACGAAGCGCTTGCTACTGAGTAACAACAGAAAAATTAATACAACGAATATCCACATGATGATAACCTCTTAATATGAAACGGGATTGTTTCATTTCATATAAGATGGCCATTTTTTCTCGAGCTAAATTTCCAAATCTCAAGCGTGTAAATTAGAACAATTTTTCTTTATAGCCTTTCATATTTACGCTTATACTTGAGACAATAGGCTTAACATTATTAGTCACTGAAGTAAATTTTTCCGACGTTTTAGCTATATTCGATTGAGCTTGACTTGCAAATACTTTTGACGCATTTACTACTTGAGCAGTTAGCTCGGGATGATTAATAGGTGCGCATACCAACTCTACCGTTACAGCAGTTCCTGTTAGAATCATAGCTGCATTAATCGCAAATGGTGCACTAACTGCCGTGTTAATACCGCTTTGATTGAGAAGAGATTTTGAAAGTGTAGTAGAAGCAACAAATGTTTTTGCACACAAAGAAGCTTTTTCTTTTCGGTCTATTGTCGTTAGAGCTTTTGAAATAAAATTGTCGCAGTAAGTTGCAAACTTGTCTTTTAAACCACTCTGAATTTTTTTCTCAGCTTTATTTTCGACGATATTTGCTGTTTTATTCAAGTCTAGTCCGCTTAAAATTAGTGCTACTCCAGTCTCTTCCGCAATAGCTAAGGATACAGTCAAAAATAATATCCCGATTTAATGAGTTGAAATGAGATAATGGAAACCTAACTATTTCTCAGGGCAAGTTATCAAATGATCAGTTATGAAAAGCACATTGAAGTAAAA
>JBDLTP010000042.1:0-136761 GCA_039805765.1 Pseudomonadota bacterium | reverse complement strand
TTTTTTCGAAAGAATTTTGCAATTACGATTTTACATAAAAATAAGAAAAACAACAAAATTTTTTAATATCAATAATTTATAAAATGCCAAAATTTCCAAATAGGGGTGCGGAATGTCGGTTATAACACTCTTTTAACACAAATAGGTATCACCATTTATGATCAAACTTTCTCAATGGCTAAGTCCGCCAGCATCACAGTGGATAAATAAGATTCAATTTCCACTCCCAACGACGCCCATAAATCATTGGAAATACAAATACTGTGCTGGCAATCGTCGTTTGCGCATCGATCTAAATTCATTGGTTTATCAACACAGCGAATGATTTCTACAACAGGGATTTCATTAGGTGGTCTACCTAATTTATAGCCACCACGAGGTCCACGCTCGCCTTTTACTAAAGAGGCTTTCACTAAAAAGGTAAACAATAATTCTAAATAACTCACCGAAATTGGGTGTCTTTGCGCAATATCTGAAAGTCTGACAAACGCTTGAGTTTGACTATACAACATAACATCTACCATAACCGTCACCGCATGATGACTTCTTTTTGTTAAATACATACTCTCCTCTTTTTATTAAATACATACCCTCCCCACTGAATAGTTTATTTTTCAAGGATTGGTAATTGAATTTGAAGTTGACACTGCTCAATATTGGAATACTAAACCAAAATAACGGCATTTCCCCAATTAACTGAGAAATAACATAGTTAAACACGGCAAGGTTAGCATACACATTACGGAGGCTTAATGAAATAATATTTGGAAAATTGTGCAATTCGTATTGATACAACTGATCAATACCGCCCTTACCAGACTGGCTTGATGCTAATTCAACTCGACAGTCTATGCGACAATATTTAAAACGGATATCCGAATCAACTCAATCAACTAAAACACTATCTAATCAGCAGAAGGTGCGCTCATCGCAAGTCCATGTCCCACAGAAGCTCAGCAGAACCTAGGCCAGACTGCCGGTGGCGCATAACTATCAATGATTGATTTAATTGCGTGAAGGGAATGACGACAAATTAGGAAGAGGGTTTGAGCTACAGAAAATTTTAATGATTCGCTAAATGAAAAATAGACGGACATAAAAAAGCGCCACACTAAATGTGACGCTCTTTATTATGTTGACTGATAAATCGACGCTTAATTGCCTTTTACAATCATTGGCTCAAAGGTAAATACATTAGGATTCTTAGGAGTTACAGTCACTTTAATCCAATGCACACTTGGACTACCAAAATTTTCAACACGCGTTAAATTTTTCACCTGGTCCGCTGCTTTTATCGTTTGTAGCATATACGGTTTATCCACTCTAAAGAAATGACTATCACCGTGCACTAGGACGACTTCCCCAGCAAACGCTTTGGTTTGTGCTACTAACGCCGCTACAAATGCATCGTAGCCATCATGATCTGCTATCGTCGATATAACAGATGTTCTTTCATTAACTGATTCTGTATCTGGTGAATCAAATACTGGATCACCTTGAATCACAATCATCACGCCTGCCGCTGCACCGTCTTTCGCTTCTTGAAAAGATTCTTTCATAAACTCAATATTTTTGGCATCGCGTGCAAGATATTCTGCATTGTCAGCATCACACTCTGCCTGTGTCCGCGCACTTTTTGCATCAATACATTTATTAACTTTATTGTTATTACTACCTGGAATATTTAAGGTTACAAAGACAACATTCCCTTTAGTCCAACGACTGTTTTCAGAATATGCCGCACCAGGCGCACCTTGACGCGTTAATGTCAATTGAGTTTTAACATTACCACCAAAACTTTTTGGTGTGTTGAACATATTTTTACGAAGGAAATCAAGGCGTTCTAGGTTGTTATAACTTCCGTTATTAGTGCGATGACAATCTGTCCATTCATTATCACCAGGCACATAAACCGTTGGGACAGCCAAGCTATTGAACATTTCAGTGACGTCTGAAACAAGTATTTTATCACTACACAATGTGGCACCGTCTTTTGTATCACCACCAAAAATAGTAAAGCTTACCTTTGCATCGTTAATACTTTTTGTTAAACGTGAAAGAGGTGTTTTACCGTCTGTTGAACCGTCTGATGCTGGCGCAGTAAAAGATGAAGGTGTTAAATTGCCGTCTTTGGCATAAGGCATATCACTCCACATTGCAAAAGAAAACGTTTCTGCTTTGAGTGTATTTGGAGCAGCCTGTGAAACCGAAGGATTGAACGCATTAGCAACTAAAGCTAATGCGGTGAAACTCATGAGGGTAACATTCTTATTCATCTGATTACTCATAGTATAGTAGTGAAAATTAACAAAACAAAAATTGTCTTGATAAGGAAAATCACTTCTATTCTAACCCTCAAATTATGACAAAATTGCGACAAATAAATTAAAAATTACGTCAATTTAACTAGGTTTTTCTTATGAATACCTTTTCAACGAATTTTAAAATACATTACCCATCAAAAAATCAGATTGTATAGCAACATAAATTATCGAATTTCTGTGCAACCATAAAAAATCAGAGCAACATACGCCTAGGCAACGTAATTG
The DNA here is from genome assembly GCA_039805765.1 of Pseudomonadota bacterium. GTDB lineage: Bacteria > Pseudomonadota > Gammaproteobacteria > Methylococcales > Methylomonadaceae > UBA10906. The sequence goes on along the minus strand of JBDLTP010000042.1, from coordinate 134,212 downwards.
AAAACCGAACATCGTGTTTTTGATAAAACCTCATTACCACTCATTCTATTTGAAGCTAATTAAAACAAATGGCATGAATAACATTAATAAAATAATTAAACCAAATAAACCTACAGTCAATAGTTCCACAATAAATCTCCTTTTGATAAATAAATATAAAAAGTTGTCCATATATTCTATAAACAACATTCAAAATAGATCGTAATACTCAGAAATGTAAGCTACTTTTAATGAAAATATTACATGATTTACATTGTGCACTAAAAATCAATCTTTAGAATCACTCATATAGGTGATTCACTTAATTTTTTATCTTTATACTTTTTACCTCAAACAGAATTGGTGCGAATCATTCATCCTTAAATCGTAATATCCGAGGCAGCAATACCCGTATTATCAATTCCAGTTAAAACAATCACTTGATCTGCCATGCCATCCCCATTGACATCATCAAATAAATAACCATTAGTTGAATCAAACTCGAACGCAAATCGCTCACCTTTAGTGCGCATAGATTTCAATAAAACAGTTGCAGCCGTTAAAGCGGCTGAAAAATCCTCAACGGATTCAGAACCTTCAGCATAATTAGCGCGATTTGCCACCGCTCCAAGAGACAACTTATCGACTTGTGTTTTAAAATCTGAAATGGTGTCGCTAGCGTGCATGTCAGCAATATAGGTGATTTTAATTCCCGAAGCATCCCGTGTTTCAGTGGTCTTTTTAATAATGATTGAACCCGAAGAGCTATTGCCAATAACAAACGTATCTTTACCCTCACCCCCTGTTATCGTATTCCCCCCACTTTTACTGCAAACAATAACGTCGTCTCCATCTCCTGCATCGACTTTAAGCTCAACAATTTCACCTGGTTCACGTTGTGTTGCGCCGATTGGCTTTACGGTTTTTATCACAATATTGTCATCATGATCAGTCCCTTTGAAGTCTTTTGTTGCGCTAAACAATCCATCTAATTGAGATTTATCACCATACCCATCTGTATTTAAATCCAATAATTCTTTGGCAGAGGGCGCATTCGTTTTCAGCGTAAAAAACGCTGATTCCACTTTTAACGCGCCTTTTGACACATTAGATCCATCAATAATCCCCTTCGCATCTATCGAAATCCCACTATCAGAAAATGAAAATAACTTTAAGGTGGTGATTTTTCTATCATCACTCGTGCTATGGGTAACGTCATAACGAAGCTTGTATGCATTGTCAGGATTTTTATCAGCATTTGCATAGGCGATATTTTTCGTTTGCTTAGACGCAATAAACGTTGCATTGTCATCTGTTGATGTCGTTGAATTAACAACAGAGGATTGAATTTTAATGACGGGCGATTTGTAATGAAATGTTTGTTTTGTATTTTCTTGTGTTACGCCAATATTGCGCTTAACATTAAAATTGTACGTAGATTGTGACGTGGTATTTAATGCTGAATAGATTTCTTTTGAGCCACTTTCAGCTGAAAAAACTTGTGATTGGCTCTCTGATATAGTGGAATGCAGTTTGAGTGAATGATCTAATGTCGAGAATACAGTGACTGTTTTATATTGATGATTGACCCATAATTTATCGCCATATTGATTGATGTAGTAAATTTTTTCTTGAACATTGTCATTCCCTGTACCAAAGTCAATTTTTTTTGCTACTTGCGTTTTCTCAAAAACACTGACACTTGCCTTGATACTTGCTTGCGAATTAGTTTTAAAATTGAGTTGATACTTTGCATAATTATCACTGGAAGTGATTGATTTTTTGTCCAGTTCTAATGCGCTAAAAGCATCCGATAAATTTTTTGCATAAACATTAGCTTCCCCTAATGGATTCAATAATATTTCACTAACTGGATTGGTTGGAACACCCGTAATAGTGGATACATCAATATTAGAAAATGCTTTATTTGCATTATAAATTTCCATTGCGGAGCCAAAAATTGGTGTTGGTTTAACATCAGTTGCCATCTAAAATATCCTTTAATTGATTGTCTAATAAATAATTAAGCTATATCTTTATTTAGCAATTATGATGCCATATTAACACACAATAAATTTTATACACCTGACGTTGCCGCAAAAATTAAAAACATCCAACCAATTTAAAAGTGCCAATTAAATAAATGGCACAGTTAATGCTTTAAATATTTGGTTAATTAACTTCATCAAACGTAGTCAATTAACTAAATTCCCTCGTAAAAAATTCATGTAATAAACAATTAAAACTAAAGGATTCAAAATGAAAAAAATGGGATTATCGCTGATTTCATTAAGTATTTTAGTCTTATTTCTATCTTACAACATGGATGATGTCTTTGGCACAACCTATCACAGTTGGCTTTTAAACGAACGTCAAAACATGGTTTATTTATCAGGCGTTCTGTTTAAATCTGGCATTATTCTTTTTGGGTTTGGCGTGATTGTAAGGGAGGAAGTGACCAATCTTAAATTATTTACTTTATGGATTTTTTTAACCCCCATAATTTTACTTATTTCCGCTAAAATAGTGACCAACATTAAAGCAAATAATCAACCAGAACATCTTCAAGTACAAGAATCCGAAGATGAAACTACTAAAATAGAAAATCCCGTTCCTGAAAAACAAATAGAAACAACAGAAACAACAGAAGCAATTGAACCTATTCAAACACAAACAGAAACTCAAACACAAACTCAAGAAAGTATTGTAAAAAGAAGTCCGAATACCTTTATTGACAACCAAAATGGAACCGTTACTTTTAAAGCTTCAGGCTTGACATGGCAACAATGCGCTGTTGGACAAAATTGGACTGGAACCACATGCAAGGGCACTGCTAAAAAAATGAATTGGGGTGAGGCTATGCAATTAAATGGCAATTTTGCTGGTTACAATGATTGGCATTTACCCACTAAAGAGGAGTTGATGACATTAGTTGAATGCTCAGATGATCAATACAACCAAGACGGTAGTTGCAAAAATTACAATGTCACAAATAAACCCACTATCAATAAAATCGCATTTCCAAACACCAATAGCACCGTGTTTTGGTCTTCCTCATCGTTTGTTAATCTTAGCTATTATGCGTGGGGTGTTTATTTTTCCAGTGGCCATCCCTATTATTATATTAAATTCAATAAAGGGAATGTCCGACTCGTTAGAAAATAGTAATGTGCAATTAAATTTGAAGTCGCTATTTTGTCAATTTTCGACCAAGCTACGCTTATGTTAAAATATGAAAATATTTTTCATTACAAGATAATTTGACCAGTGTAAATTAAGCCAATGTATTTTAAATCACCTCAGCCATGTCGCCTTTTGTTTCAAGCCAAATTTTACGATCAGCTGAGCGTTTTTTTGCAAGTAGCAAATCCATCAACGCGGTCGTAGCTTCAAAATCATCGACGGTTAATTGCACTAATCGGCGTGTATCAGGATTCATGGTGGTTTCACGCAACTGACTAGGATTCATCTCCCCTAGCCCTTTAAAACGTTGCACATTCACTTGCCCGCGAATTTTTTCTGCTTTAATGCGCGTGATAATACTTTGGCGCTCTGATTCATCAAGCGCATAAAACACCCGTTTACCCACATCAATACGATAAAGCGGTGGCATCGCCACAAACACATGACCATTTTCCACCAATGCTTTGAAATGTTTGTAAAACAACGCGCAAATTAATGTCGCAATATGATTACCATCTGAATCCGCATCCGCCAAAATACATACTTTGCCATAACGCAGCGATTGCAAATCATTCGAATCAGGTTCAATACCCAAAGCCACAGCAATATCGTGAATTTCTTGCGATGCCATTACTTGCGATGATTCAACTTCCCATGTATTTAAAATTTTACCGCGCAAGGGCATAATCGCTTGAAAATCACGCTCACGCGCTTGTTTTGCCGACCCGCCCGCAGAGTCCCCTTCCACTAAAAACAATTCAGTTCGGTTAATATCCTGCGCGGAGCAATCCGCTAATTTTCCAGGTAAGGCGGGGCCTGCCGTAATTTTTTTACGTATGATTTTTTTATTTGAACGCAGACGTTTTTGTGCGCTATTTATAATTAATTCAGCGACTTTTTCACCTTCGCCTGGATGCGAATTGAGCCATAAACTAAAACTGTCTTTTACCACGCCAGAAATAAACGCCACGCATTCACGCGAACTTAGGCGCTCTTTCGTTTGCCCTGAAAATTGGGGATCTTCGAGTTTGACCGATAATACAAATTGGCAATTTTCCCATACATCTTCAGGCGCAATTTTTACGCCTCGTGGCAATAAATCGCGAATCGTACAAAACTCTCGCATCGCCTCCGTTAAACCTGCGCGCAAACCGTTTACGTGCGTTCCACCTTGCTGGGTAGGAACCAAATTTACATAACTTTCGGCTACCATTTCAGATGGGTTTTCAACCGTCCACAGCACGCCCCAATCGACGGCTTCATGTTTTGCAGCAGACACGCCCATAAAAGGTGTTTGTGGAAAAAACGCTAAATCCCCAATACGATCAAGTAAATAATCTTTTAACCCGTTTTGATAACACCACTCAAAGGTTTCATCCGATTGTTCAATGTTGAGCGTGATATTGAGTCCCGCGCATAACACCGCTTTTGCACGCAAAACGTGCTTGAGTTTTGAAATGGATACTTTTGGGAAATCAAAATACTTTGGATTAGGCAAAAAATACACGCGTGTACCGGTATTATTTTTGCCAACTGTGCCTGTTTCAAGTAATTCAGTCTGCTTTTCACCATCCGCAAAACGCATTGAATAGATTTTACCATGACGCTTAATGGTGACTTCAACCTCACTCGACAACGCATTCACAACAGAAATTCCCACGCCATGCAAACCACCCGAAAATTGATAGTTTTTATTCGAGAATTTTCCGCCCGAGTGAAGTTGCGTCAAAATGACTTCGACGCCGCTAATACCTTGCTCTGGATGAATATCCACAGGCATACCGCGTCCATTATCGCTCACTGAAATGGCGCCATCTTTATGCAAGATCACATCAATTTGATTGGCATGACCAGCAAGGGCCTCATCAACACTATTATCAATCACTTCTTGCGCTAAATGATTAGGACGGGTGGTATCGGTGTACATTCCTGGACGTTTACGAACAGGCTCAAGACCGGTTAGCACTTCAATGGCGGCCGCGTTGTATTGCGTTAAATCACTCATAATGTATAAATGGCTTCACTTCAAAAGGTAACTAAATTAACGATGGGCATTGAGCAAATCAATGACGTCTTGTGTACTTGGGCGAACACCGCGCCACAGAAAAAATGCCTCAGCCGCTTGCTCCACGAGCATCCCTAAGCCATCGATGCTTTTATAGGCATTTTGCGTCATTCCCCAACGCACAAAGGCAGTGGGTTGATTGCTATATGCTAAGTCGTAGCAAATACCATTTTCCGCTAATAAATTTTCAGGTAATGGCGGTAAATCATCACTCAAACTCGCTGACGTGGCGTTTAAAATTACGTCGAACTGATGATTTTCTAACGCATCAAATCCACACGCATGAATGTTTTGTTTAAATTCTTCAGCGAGTTGCAACGCTTTTTCAACGGTACGATTAGCAATACGGATACTTTGGGGATTCGCATCAAGCAGCGGCAGTAAAATACCGCGCGTCGCTCCCCCCGCCCCTAAGATTAACAATCGTTTTTTTTCAAGATTCACGCCGTGATTATTTTTTAAATCTGTAACCAAACCCACGCCGTCAGTATTGTCACCTAAAATTTGCCCATTCATCTGCAAAATCAATGTATTAACTGCTTTTGCCGCTTGGGCGCGTGGGGTTTTATGCGTGGCAAATTCCCACGCTAATTCTTTGAGTGGCAACGTGCAATTCAAGCCTTTACCGCCTTTTTCAAAAAATGTATTGACGGCAGCGGTAAAGTTTTCGGGTCTGACTTCTTGCGCGAGATAACTCATATTTTGCTCGGTTTCTTCGGCAAATAACGCATGAATACGGGGTGATTTACTATGATGAATGGGGTATCCCATCACGGCGTAATTATCAGGACTGTTCATAAATAACCAAATTGAAAATAGAAAATTCTTTCTTTTAAAGTAATGCGCTTAAATCTAAATTATCTCGCACCATGTTTGTAAAATTAGCAATCGCATTTTCGCGATATTGCGTGAAATCAAAACCTTGATAGTGGGGATTCACCTTTTTGAAATACGCTGTGCGGAACGCATTATTATCAAAAATGCCGTGTATATGGGTGCCGCAAACGCGCTCAGATTGAAAATAAAGCGGGAAATTCGCTAATTGTCCGCAATGAATTTCATATCCTTCTACGTCAAACCCATCAAAGACACGATAAACACCGCTTTTTAATATTTTAGGCTCTTGGTAGGTCACTGTATCAGGAATCAATCCAAAGCCGTTTTCAACACAGGGTAAATTGGCTTCTAAGGCATCGTGATCAATTAACGTATCACATAGCATCTGGTACCCCCCACAAAGGCCAAAAATAGTTTGCTGACATTTGAGTATCTCCGCAAATAAACCGTTCTCTTTTAGCCAATGTAAATCCGACATCACACTTTTACTGCCAGCGAGAAGAATAACATCAAATATACTCAGTGACTGCCATTGATGAATCAATGTCACCTCAATTTCATCATCTGCCATCAAAACATCTAAATCCGTGTAATTACTCAAACGAGGCGTGGCAATCACCGCTATTTTAATTTTGATGTTCCCACGTCGCTGTTGATAATTATGGAGCGACTGTGAATCTTCCATGTCAATATTGAGCGGTAAAAAAGGCAATACCCCTAAAACAGGAACACCAAATTGCTCTCGAATAATCACTTCGCCTTCATCAAAAAAGCGTCTATCGCCACGGAATTTATTAATGATGACACCGACAACATTTTCACGAATATTCGGGGCAAGTAGCGCGAGCGTCCCGTAAATAGAGGCAAATACACCGCCACGTTCAATATCAGCGACTAAAATAATACGCGGTTTAAATGTTTGAGCAATAAAGGTATTGGATAAATCTTTTTCAATTAAATTCAGCTCAACGGGTGATCCTGCCCCTTCAGCAATCACCAGATCATATTCATTGAGCAGTCGCGTGAATGATTTTTCCACTTCCCTTTTGAGTGTATCAAGTTCATCAAAATAATCCACAATGCCTTGATTTTTATGTACAAGTCCATTAACAATCACTTGCACACCAGCGCTACCGTGTGATTTGAGTAGAACGGGATTAAACAAATAACTTGGCGCAACGCGAGCGGCCTGCGCTTGAAAATACTGAGCGCGCGATATTTCACGCCCTTCCACTGTCACGGCAGAATTATTCGATACATTTTGCGCTTTAAATGGGGCGACGCGTATTCCTAAATCAGAAAAAATCCGGCAAAGCGCCATCACAATACTGGTTTTTCCCGCATCCGAGCCAGTTCCCACAACTAAAATAGGACGCACTACGCCTCGCCATATTTTTGCTTATTGCGATTAATCCAATACTGCGTCGCTAAATCGTGAGCGTCTTCCTTTGAGGAGGCTTTGCCCAGCAGTTTGAGCGCAATCGCGGCGGTTCCAATGACGCTTGCACTGGCAAATTCATTTTCAATATCACCGCGCCAAAGTTGCGCTAATTGCACCGGATCTAAATTTTCCGATTTTACATGACGATGGGTAAATAAAGCAGGCCACATTTCATCAATCAGCTCGCCTTGATGAACACTTTGCACTAAACATTCCACGTCAGGATTACGCTCAGTTTCACCGCCCTCACCTTTTAATACCGCCATATTGGGTTGATTAAGTAACATGGCAGCGTGCTGATGAACAGCGCGATAACTCGGATGAAAAATACCTTGAATACTAAATGGTGCGTCAAAGGGATTTAGCAGTCGCACGAGTGTATGCACGGGTGAGCGCAGTCCTAAAATTGGACGTAGTTCAATAATGTCATGCAACATCGGACAAAAATGCGCAAGTGATAAATAACTAAAACCTTGCGCTTTGAGCTGTTCTTGCGCCTCCATCACAGACTGAGCCGCAGTTAATCCTAAATACTTCAGTACATTTTGCGTATAAATTCTGTTTGGTGTATGCCCTTCAGCGCCATGCATAAAAATAGTAATGCCGTTTTCAACCAGCAATAGCGCAGATAATAAAAACCAAGGCAAATGCCGACGTTTTCCCGCATACGATGACCAATCTAAATCCACTTTTACGCTGTGTGAGAAGGCAAAAAAATCTCGTGCGGCCTCAACAAAGCCAGCCAATTCCTCGGACGTTTCTTCTTTAACTCGCATAAGCATTAAAAATGCGCCTAATTGAATAGGAAGCACTTCACCAGCCAAAATCATTTTCATCGCGCGATGGGCTTCTTCGCGGCTCAGTGGTCTTGAGCCTTTTTTACCTTTGCCTAAAATACGAACAATGTCTGCAAATGGATGCTCCTCTTTTGGACTGTGTTCATGGTGTCTTAGTGTCATAGGGTAAATCTCATATAGTGATCGAGTAATAATGCCGCAAAAAGCAATGTAATATAGACAATAGAATACCAAAAGGTGCGCATTGCGGTTTTATTGTCTTTGACTCGCATCATAAGGATAGCAAAATACAAAAAGACGATATTGAGTAGGAGTGTTGACCCGATATAAATCAAGCCACTCATGCCGGTTAAATACGGCAAAAAGGTCACAACAGAAAGTAAAATGGTGTATAGCAAAATTTGCAGGCGCGTGTAATCCGCACCATGCGTCACCGGTAACATGGGAATATCCACTTTTGCGTATTCTTCCTGACGCGCAATGGCTAATGCCCAAAAATGCGGTGGCGTCCAAACAAAAATAATTAACGCCAGCAGCAAGGCATAAGGATGAACTTCACCCGTCATGGCGCACCAACCCAGTAGAGGCGGAGTTGAGCCAAATAAGCCGCCAATGACAATATTTTGCGGGGTAGCGCGTTTTAGATAACAGGTATAGATGAACGCATAACCAAATAAAGACAAAAATGTCAGAATGGCCGTGAGCATATTGACTTTAGTGATAAGCAAAATCATCGCACTTACCCCCAAAACCGCAGCAAAAATCAACACGTTTGCCGAACTTAACGTGCCTTGCGGTAGCGGACGATTTTCAGTGCGACGCATATTAGCATCCGCATGACGATCAATGAAATGATTAATCGCAGCAGCAGAGGCAGAGGCAAAACCGATACCAAACAAACCATAAATCATCAAATCGATAGGCGGCAATGTCGGCATCGCAAGCAACATCCCAACAACAGCCGTAAATAACATTTCTGCTACTACATTAGGTTTACAGAGCGTGAGATAATTTTTCCAACGCGGCAAATGCGTGAATTTAGACATGATAAAAGTAATTCCAAAAACAGAAGGTTAGTCACACTATACCGGACGTAAAAAAGCAACGTCAACTAAAGCGAAAAAGCCGTTAATTCTCAGCCCTAAGTACCAATGAAAAATCCCTTAGCATCTAACAGGGTGAAAAAGTGAAGTATTTTTGACACAAATTTACTATAATTGTACACAACAAACGTTATATTTCAGTTTACTTGAGGATAAAAGTGTGGAGTTAAGTGGCGCACAGATTGTAATACAAAGTCTTAAAGACGAAGGTGTTGAGTATATTTTTGGCTATCCTGGTGGTGCAGTACTGCATTTATATGATGCACTGTTTCAACAAGAGGATGTAAAACATATTTTAGTACGACACGAACAGGGTGCCACGCACGCTGCGGATGGTTATGCTCGCGCAACAGGAAAACCCGGTGTCGTCCTTGTCACCTCAGGACCTGGCGCAACGAATGCCGTTACAGGCATTGCAACCGCTTATATGGATTCCATTCCCTTGGTGGTTATTTCAGGTCAAGTACCGTCGGCTGTTATCGGCAGTGATGCGTTTCAAGAAGTCGATATGGTGGGCATTACTCGCCCTTGCGTAAAGCATAATTTTTTAATTAGCGATGTTAGCAAAATTGCAGAAACGATTAAAAAAGCCTTTTATGTCGCAACGTCAGGTCGCCCTGGCCCTGTTGTTATTGATATTCCAAAAGACATGACCTCGCCTAATATCAAAGTGCCTTACCATTATCCTAAAAAAGTGGAAATGCGCTCATATCATCCTGCAACCACAGGCAACAAAGGTCAAGTTAAAAAAGCAATTGAATTATTACTACACGCTAAACGCCCTATTATTTACGCGGGTGGTGGTGTTGTTTTAGGTGAAGGTAGCCACGAATTAACCGATTTAGCCAAAACTCTCGGCTATCCCGTGACGAATACGCTAATGGGTCTTGGCGCTTACCCGGCAACGGATAAGCAATTTGTCGGCATGCTCGGTATGCATGGCACTTATGAAGCGAATATGGCCATGCACGAGAGTGATTTAATTGTTGCGATTGGTGTGCGTTTTGATGATCGTGTGACCGGAAAATTAGAGTTATTTTGCCCTTACGCAAAAATTATTCATGTGGATATTGATCCCGCGTCAATTTCAAAAACCGTCAAAGTGGATGTACCCATTGTTGGCGAAGTGAAACTTGTGATTGGACAGTTAATTGATGGTTTAAAAGAAGCGAAATATAAAATTGATAAACTCGCGTCTGACGCCTGGTGGAAACAGATTGATCAATGGCGCAGTATTGACTGCTTGGATTTTGATCGCCAAAGTATCGCTATCAAGCCGCAATACGTCATTGAGCAACTTTACGAGGTCACCCGTGGTGAGGCTTATGTCACCTCTGACGTTGGTCAACATCAAATGTGGGCGGCGCAATATTATCCATTTGATAAACCACGCCGTTGGATCAACTCAGGCGGCCTTGGCACGATGGGATTTGGTCTGCCTGCTGCCATTGGCGTCAAACTGGCGCATCCGAATGCAGATGTAGCTTGTGTCACGGGCGATGCAAGTATTCAAATGTGTATTCAAGAATTGTCGACGGCGCTGCAATATAAAACACCGGTTAAAATCATTAACTTAAACAACAGTTATATGGGTATGGTTCGTCAGTGGCAAGAATTTTCATATCAAAGTCGCTATTCGCATTCATATATGGAAACTATTCCTGATTTTGTGAAATTAGCGGAAGCTTATGGACACGTTGGCATGCGCATTGACAAACCCGAAGAGGTGCGTGGCGCGTTAGAAAAAGCGTTTGCAATGAAAGATAGAACGGTATTTTTAGACATCATAACCGATAGAACGGAGAATGTTTATCCCATGATTGAAGCGGGTAAAGCACACAATGACATGAAACTTCGTGTTGCCATTGGCACCTCAACGGATCGGGAGTTGTCATAATGCGTCACATTATTTCTATACTCATTGAAAATGAAGCGGGCGCACTTTCGCGCGTCGCTGGGTTATTTTCAGCGCGTGGCTATAACATTGAATCACTTACGGTTGCGCCTACTGAAGACCCCAGTTTATCACGCATGACCCTTGTCACGCGTGGCACTGAAGATATTATTGAACAAATTACCAAGCAATTAAATAAACTCATTGACGTGGTAAAATTAATTGATTTAGCGCAGACTGTTCACATTGAACGTGAATTGATGCTGGTTAAAATCAAAGCGTCTGACAAAATTCGTGAAGAGTTGCGCAGTGTCGTGGATATTTTTCGCGGAAAAATTATTGATGTCACGCCCACATCGTATGTCATTGAAATGACCGGCACGTCCGATAAACTCGATGCCTTCATCGCGACAATTGATAAAGCGAGTATTATTGAAGTCGTTCGCTCAGGTGCAACAGGAATTTCTCGTGGTGAGAAAGGTTTGCATCTTTAATTTTTTTAAAATTTAATCATGTTTAACAATAGAATCAACACCAAAGCGCAAGAAGAACTTGCTGTTTTTGAGCATTCGTTTGAATTGATTGTACAGCGATTTCGTTTAAAAAGTGACTTGCACGCGATTAAATCCTATATTTTTGAACATGATTTAGCCGATTTTTTAATTTGGGTTGAACAACCCATTATTGATGTTTTTGAGAATGCAAAACCAACACTGCAATGGCAGCAGAATACGTTGAAGTTGACGATTTTTTCTAGCTCAACCACAAAAGAAGATGACGAAAATCGCTTATTTGAGCAATTTGATCATTTTCAGGCAATTGATAATGCGCTCAAGTTCATTGATATTGATTTACATTAAATTTAACTTTTTTAACCCTTTTTTACACAGGACAAAACCATGCAAGTTTATTATGACAAAGACGCTGACCTTTCTATTATTCGTAGCAAAAAAGTAGCCATTATCGGCTATGGCTCACAAGGTCACGCGCACGCGTTGAACCTAAAAGAATCAGGCGTTGATGTTGTGGTGGGTTTACGCTCAAATTCAACTTCTGTTGCAAAAGCGCAAGCACACGGTTTAACCGTTTTAGATGTCCCTGCTGCGATTGCAAGTGCTGACATTGTCATGATTTTAACCCCTGATGAGTTCCAAGCGTCTTTATACAAAGAAGTGGTTGAACCAAACATCAAGCAAGGTGCAACACTTGCCTTTGCACACGGTTTTGCCATTTTATTCAACCAAATCGTACCGCGCAAAGATTTAGACGTGATTATGATTGCCCCTAAAGCACCTGGACACACAGTTCGCTCTGAATTTGTTCGTGGTGGTGGTGTTCCTGATTTAATTGCTATCGAGCAAAATGCGTCAGGCAAAGCGAAAGAAATTTGCTTATCTTACGCCTCTGCTATTGGTGGTGGTCGCTCAGGTATTATTGAAACTACTTTCCGTGATGAATGTGAAACCGATTTATTTGGTGAACAAGCGGTACTTTGTGGTGGCGCAGTTGAACTTGTGAAAATGGGTTTTGAAACCTTAGTTGAAGCCGGTTATGCACCAGAAATGGCGTACTTTGAATGTTTACATGAACTGAAATTGATTGTTGACTTAATGTTTGAAGGCGGTATTGCAAACATGAATTACTCCATTTCAAACAATGCAGAATATGGCGAATATGTCACGGGCCCTAAAGTCATTAACGAAGAAAGCCGTCAAGCGATGCGTGAAGCATTGCAAAATATTCGTAACGGTGAATACGCAAAACGTTTCATTTTAGAAGGTGCAACAAATTACCCTGAAATGACGGCAAAACGTCGCTTAAACGCAGAGCATCCAATTGAAACAACGGGCGCAAAATTGCGTGCAATGATGCCTTGGATTAAAGCAAACCAAATTGTTGATCAAACGAAAAATTAATTTTTTTCGATTTTTCGACAAAAAAAGCCCGTTTTTATAACGGGCTTTTTTAGTTTGAGCTGAGTGCTATGCTTGAAGAACAATTTTTTATTAAAATTAGCAAACTCATATCGAAAGTTTATAGAGTACGTTCTCTTCCTAACAATGAAAAATTAAATTATGAAAGAAACAAGTAAATCAGTTATGCGCCGTTTACATGATGGACGATTTATTAGTCGCTATTTTGTGGGTGATGGTATTGATATTGGATGCGGCAACGACCCCATTTCTCTATACGGTGAATTTTTTCCATTAATGAAAAGTTTAAAACCTTGGGATTTACCCGATGGTGATGCACAAATTTTGGAAGGTGTTGCGAATAATAGTTTTGATTTTGTTCATTCAAGCCACTGTTTAGAACACATGAGAAACCCTGAAGAAGCCTTAAAAAACTGGTTTCGTGTTTTAAAACCGAATGGGCATTTAGTGATTTTAGTTCCTGATGAAGATTTATATGAAATGGGCGTTTTTCCATCAACAAACAATACTGACCATAAATGGACATTTACACTTTGGAAAGAAAATTCGTGGTGTGATAAATCTATTAATGTGATTGATTTAGTAAAAACGCTAGACCAAACATCTCAAGTAATAAAATTAGATTTATTAGATAGTCAACACCGTTACAATTTGCCAAGAATGGATCAAACACTTACTCCTGTTGGTGAATGTGCAATCGAAATTATTATCCGAAAACGCCCAGAAACTGAAGTTATTCAAAAAGGAAGAATGCCAGCAGCCGGGCAATTAACCAAAGATGGCTTTTTTGCATTAACAGGCATTCGCGTAGCATAATTTTCCGTTTTAATGATTTTTGAGAATACACCATGACCGCTTTATACGAATCAAATTTACCCTCACTTAAATTAATTGCACACGGAAAAGTACGCGATATTTACGACATTGACGAAAATCTCATGCTAATTGTGACCACTGATCGCTTATCTGCCTTTGACGTGATTTTGCCCGATCCGATTCCAAATAAAGGAAAAGTACTCACAGCCGTATCAAACTTTTGGTTTGAAAAAATGCGTGACGTGATTCCCAATCATTTAACTGGCATATCACCCGAAAGTGTCTTAAGCAGTCCAGACGAATGCGCCCAAGTTAGCGGCCGCGCTATTGTCGTCAAAAAACTCAAACCCTTACCCGTTGAAGCAATTGTGCGGGGTTATTTAATTGGGTCTGGCTGGAAAGATTATCAAAAAACAGGGCAAGTATGCGGCATTCACTTACCTGCGGGACTTCAGCAAGCCCAGCAATTGCCTGAACCCATTTTTACACCATCGACAAAAGCCGCTGTCGGTGATCATGATGAAAATGTATCGTTTGAGAAAATTGTGGAATTACTGGGTGAAGAATTAGCCAATCAAGTGCGCAAAGTGAGCTTGCAACTGTATCAAGAAGCCTCTCTTTATGCCAAGCAACGCGGTATTATCATTGCGGATACCAAATTTGAATTTGGTTTAGATAATGAGGGCGTATTGCACTTAATTGATGAAATTTTAACGCCTGATTCATCACGTTTTTGGGCAGCCGATGATTATCATGTGGGCAGTAATCCCCCCAGTTTTGATAAACAATATGTGCGCGATTATCTCGAAACGCTTGACTGGGATAAAACAGCCCCAGCACCCAAATTGCCTGCCGACGTAGCTGAGCAATGCGCGAAAAAATATCATGAAGCACAAATTCGTTTAACACAATAAAATATGTCACTACGCAATCGACATATTTTACTAGGCGTCACGGGCGGCATTGCAGCTTATAAAGCCCTCGAGTTAGTTCGACTTTTCAAAAAAGCAGGGGCGCAAGTACGCGTGGTGATGACCAAAGCGGCTTGCGAATTTATTGGACCATTGTCATTCCAAGCCCTTTCGGGACAAAGCGTCCACACTGAATTGCTTGATGTTGACGCTGAAAATGCGATGGGGCATATTGAACTCGCACGTTGGGCAGAGATTTTTATCATTGCCCCAGCCAGTGCCAATACCTTGTCAAAATTAGCGCACGGTAACGCCGATGATTTGCTTTCAACACTTTATTTGGCCGCAAATTGCCCCGTGCTCATTGCGCCAGCCATGAATCATGTCATGTGGCATCATGTCGCCACGCAAACCAATATTGCGCTATTGCAAACGCATGGGATTCGTTTAATTTCCCCAGAAGCGGGAGAGCAAGCTTGTGGGGAAATGGGCGTTGGTCGCATGGCGGAGCCTCAAACCATTTTTACCCACATTCTCGCAGAGATTACCCAACCGCCGCAGGTTTTAGCCGGCGTGAATATTATCATTACCGCTGGCGCAACACGCGAACCACTTGATGCGGTAAGATATATAACCAACCGCAGTTCGGGAAAAATGGGCTACGCGATTGCCTGTGCCGCGCAGTTAGCTGGGGCAAATGTCACCTTAATTAGCGGCATCACGGCAATCGCTCCTCCCAAACAGTGCCAATTTATTGAAACTGAAACCGCACAAAGTATGCACCGCGCTGTTTTTGAAAATATCCATCAATGTGATATTTTTATTGGTGCGGCGGCGGTAGCAGATTATCGACCTATTGACGTTGCACAAAAAAAGATTAAAAAGAAAGACGACACTCTCACGCTCACCTTCCAAAAAAATGCCGATATTCTCGCTGATGTTGCTGCGACTCAATCTCCCCCATTTACCGTCGGATTTGCAGCCGAAACACATGACCTCGAGCATTATGCACGCGATAAATTAGTTCGTAAAAAACTGGATATGATTGCCGCCAACTGGGTCGGCGGTGAGCGTGGCGGATTTGAATCCAGTGACAATGCACTTGATATTTTTTGGCAAGACGGGCAAGAATCACTGCCCATGACTGGCAAAGAAACATTAGCAATGCAACTTATTTCACTTATCGCCAAGCGATTTCATCTTAAAACAAAGCCGCTTTAACGACGGCTTTCTGCTGCTCTACATGCACACGAAAATTACCGACAGCAGGTGAAGCAGAGGCTTCTCGCCCTGCGTAAACCACACTAATTTGAACTGGCATGTATTCGATAAAGTGATGACTGCTGTTATACCAAGCCCCTTGATTTTTTGGCTCTTCTTGGCACCAAACAAACTCTTTTAGATTCGGATAACGGGCGATTTCTGCCTTGAATAAACTTTCTGGAAAAGGATATAACTGCTCAATTCGCGCAAGGGCGACATGCGATAAATTGGCTTCCCGTCGCGCTTCGAGTAAATCATAATAGACTTTGCCAGCACAAAACACTAAACGTGTTACGGCATTGTCATCCACTTCATTTTCACCCAAAATCGGATGAAATTGCCCTTGCGTTAATTCCTCAATAGTCGATACGGCCAATTTGTGTCGAAGTAAACTTTTTGGTGCCATGACAATCAAGGGTTTGCGATATTGCCGAATCATTTGACGACGTAGCAGATGAAAAATTTGCGCTGGCGTTGTTGGACTGCAAACTTGAATATTTTGCTCCGCGCATAACTGCAAATAACGCTCAAGACGCGCTGAAGAATGCTCAGGCCCCTGCCCTTCAAAGCCATGCGGCAATAACATAACAAGCCCGCACATCCGCCCCCATTTGGTTTCGCCTGAGCTAATAAATTGATCAATTAGCACTTGCGCGCCATTGGCAAAATCCCCAAATTGCGCTTCCCAAATCACCAGCGTATTGGGCATGGTCGTGCTATAACCATATTCAAACCCCAAAACACCCGCTTCAGATAAAAGTGAATCAAAAATTTGCGCGTCACCTTGTTCATTTTGGAGATGTTGAAGTGGTGTATGACTGCAATTCTCTCGCTGATTATGCAAAATGGCATGACGATGCACAAAAGTGCCACGCCCAACATCCTGACCCGTTAAACGCACATTGAATTTTTCAAGGAGTAGCGTGGCATACGCCATATTTTCAGCAAAGCCCCAATCAATAGGCTGTTTTTGCATCATCATCTCTGCACGATTTTCCATCACTTTCGCTACGCGCGGATGTAATTCAAAATTATCGGGAAGATCGAGTAATCGCTGATTGCAATAGACTAATGTTTCTTTTTTAACCGACGTATCGCAAGAAACAGTCCAAGGGACATCCAAAAATGACAGCCACTGAGCGCTATAAGAATATTTCACTTGCGATACAGGACGCGACATAATTTCACCTGCCGCTAAACGTGCTTGATAATCATCCACAAAATATTGCACTGTTTTTGCATCAAGAATACCTTCAGCAATGAGCTGCTCTGCGTAAAGCTCACGCGTTGTTTGACGTTGGCGAATTTTTTTATACATCAGCGGCTGCGTCATGGCAGGCTCATCCGCTTCATTATGCCCAAGACGGCGGTAACATATTAAATCAATCACCACGTCTCGATTAAAGGTCATGCGAAAATCAAGCGCGAGTTGCGTGACAAATAACACAGCTTCAGGATCATCACCATTAACATGAAAAACGGGCGCTTGAATCATGGTGGCCACATCGGTGCAATAGAGCGTTGAGCGACTATCGAGTGGATTACTGGTGGTAAATCCAATTTGATTATTGATGACAATATGTACCGTCCCACCGGTATAAAAACCGCGTGTTTGTGACATATTGAGCGTTTCCATAATAATTCCCTGCCCTGAAAATGCGGCATCACCATGAATTAAAATTGGAATCACTTGATTAATGCCATTTTTACCCGCGCGATCTTGTCGGGCTTTCACCGAACCCTCCACCACAGGATTGATAATTTCCAAATGTGATGGATTGAATGCTAAGGTAATATGAACGCTGCCACCGGGCGTTTGAACGTCTGAGGAAAACCCCATGTGATATTTCACATCACCGCTACGCATGCCGGTTAATAGTTCGGACGTCCCCGCAAATTCGTTAAATAACACCGTGGGATTTTTACCAAAAATATTCACCAATACATTTAAGCGACCTCGATGCGCCATGCCAATCACAATTTCTTTCGCCCCTTTTTCACCCAAACCTTGAATTAATTCATCTAAAATAGGAATTAATGATTCCCCACCTTCTAACGAAAAGCGTTTTTGCCCAACAAATCGCGAATGCAAATGCGTTTCGATACCTTCAGCGGCCACTAATTGTTTAAGGGTATCCAGCTTTTTTTCAACACTCAGTTCAAATCCCGCGATATTTGCGGGAAGTAAAGGACACAACGACTGCTCTTCAAGTCGCTTAATAATCCAGCAACGTATTGTCGTATCGACAATGTGCATGAATTCAGCACCGACACTGCCACAATAAATGCGCTCTAAATTGGAAATAATGTCATGCAGTGGCAGCGGATTTCGGCTTTTAAGCATCCCTGTATCAAATAGGGTATCCATATCCAGCGCCGATAAACCATAATAATGCGGATCTAAATCCAGCGGTGCCGTTGTCGTTCTTCCCAAGGGATTATTACGTGCAATTTGATGAGCCCGAACGCGATAATGATTGATTAAACGCGCAACCGCCGATTGTTTTTGGACGCTTTCTTGCGTAAATACTTGCAGTTTAGCAAGCCGACCTTGTGATTTTTGTGCGAGCTGTGCGAATCGCTCAATAATGGGACTGTGTGCAATTTCATAATCAACGGCTTCGTGCATTTGCGAAAACTTTTCGCGCCAACTCGATTCAACTAACTCCGGATTTTCCAAAAAAATTTCGTAGAGATCTTCAATAAAGCTCGCATTGCTGCCATATAAGCTCGATGAATCTTGAAAAAAATCCCGTAAATTCTGCATACACTCATCCGTTTTTTGTGAAATTGTGAAAGGTCCATATTGTACTCGATTGCATCTCACTCATCACACAACACATCGCACTTTCTGGTAAACTTATCACTGTAGTAGCCATGTATTCGGCACTTTTCTCTTATTCTGAACTCATTAGTTATCATGCAAATTCATTTAAAAACCTTAGGTTGCCGCCTAAACGAAGCTGAACTCGAAACGTGGGCGCAAGCCTTCCAAGCACAAGGTCACAGCATCACGCAAAAAATTTCCATGGCACAACTGGTGGTAATTAACTCCTGCGCGGTGACGCAAGATGCCGCGCGTAAGTCGCGCCAACTCATTCGACGTATTCACCGTGAAAATCCGCAAGCAAAACTCGTGGTCAGCGGATGCTATGCAACATTAAATCAACAAGAAGCGCAAGCACTACTGGGTGTTGATTTAGTAGTCAGTAACAAAGATAAAGCGCAATTAGTCGACAAAGCGCTGACGGAATTAACGTTTGATAGCATGCCTGAAATGGCCACAGAACCGTCAGAAATTGCCCTTTTCACTCGTGGTCGTCAACGCGCTTTTGTAAAAGTCCAAGATGGTTGCCGCTATCGCTGTACTTTTTGCATTGTGACCGTTGCACGAGGCGAAGAAGTTAGCCGTGCATTAGATGAAATTATTTCTGAAATCAATACACTTCACGCACAAGGTATTAACGAAGTCATTTTAACTGGTGTTCATTTAGGCGGTTATGGCAGCGATAATGGTGAAAACATTGTGTCGCTCATTCGCGCTATTTTAGATCACACACAGATTGCTCGTTTACGCTTAGGCTCGCTTGAGCCGTGGGAATTAACGGACGATTTTTTTGAATTGTTCAAAAATTCTCGCTTAATGCCGCACTTACATCTGCCTTTGCAAAGTGGCTCAGACGCCGTTTTGCGTCGCATGGCACGTCGCTGCAAAACGGAGGAATATGCGCTAATTGTGGCGCGTCTTCGAGCACAAATCCCACACTTTAATATTACCACCGATATTATCGTCGGTTTTCCTGATGAAACTCAGGAAGAGTGGCAAGCGAGTTTGGACTTTATTGAGGCGTGTACATTTGGCCATATTCATATTTTTACCTATTCACCGCGAGAAGGCACAAAAGCTGCAACACTGCCAAATCCGGTCGCTCATGACATCAAAAAGCAGCGTAGTGAAGAATTACACGCTTTAGCCAAAACAATGAAACAGGATTTTTATACGCAAAATATTGACGCAAAATTTGAGGTGCTGTGGGAAGGTCAGCGCGATATTTTAGATGATCGGCATGTGCGTGTTTTTGGTTACACACCTAATTATCTGCGTGTTGCTTGTGATATCCCAATCGAGCAAATACTCGAAAATAAGATTACGCCTTGCCAGCTAAAAACAATCGCCAACGATTATATGCTTGGTGGAATTTATTCTGTATAACGTATTAAAAACCCTATTTGTTAATTGAAGTCTAGGTGGTTTGTGTGTTAATTGGTAAAATAAGCTTATAAAACATGAAATTGAAACTTATTTAATTCAAAAAAAACAACCACAAAGATTAATTTAATTCGATATGACGACACCAACAAATAAAATAAATGATAGAATCACGCTGATTAGAAAACATAAATTGTTAAATCAAAAAACATTTTCGGAATTAACCGGTGTTGCTCGAAGCACCTTATCCGAAGTTGAAAGCGGGAAAAATAGACCTTCCAGTGAACTAATTGCCGGTATTGCGAACGCTTTTAACGATATCAATATCGAGTGGCTTTTGACGGGAAAAGATGAAATGTTAAAATATGACATCAATGGCATGTCAAAAGTTGAGCAAATTATGGAGTTAGTTGAACCGTTAAATGATAATAGAAAAGATGAACTATTGCGGACTATCATTGAAAAACGCCGCATTTATGAAATAGAAGATTTTGTCACTCAATTAATACAGCGTAATGTTGTGTAATTATTTTTTAGATTTAAAAGAGGCTCCACCTTATGGCAATCACGCTACATAACCTAAAACTCACGCCAAGAATTTGGTTTTTGCTCGGCAGTTTAGGCTGTATATTTTTGCTGAGTATGGGGGCTTATTTTCAATTTCAACAAGGCCTCGAACCTTGTCCGCTGTGTATTACTCAGCGGATTGCCATTTTTTCAACTGGCCTTATTTTTGCCGTAGGTGGAATGACGCATCATCCACGAAAAAAAGTTATTATTGTTTCCATTTTAGGCGCATTAAGTGCGCTTACAGGGGGATCAATTTCAATTCGTCATTTGTGGATTCAGCATCTTCCACCCGATAAAGTCCCTGAATGCGGGCCCTCACTGGATTATGTGCTTAATAATTTTCCGTTGCTTGACACGATAAAACTCATGCTGTCAGGGACGGGAGATTGCGCCAAAGTCGACTGGACTCTGTTAGGATTTAGCATGCCTGCATGGACTTTAGTGGCTTTTTTAATGCTGGCGACATTAAGTGTTCTGCAAATTTGGAATCATGACTAAACCGCGCATTTTTCATGTAGCCATCCCCTCTGTTCCTTTTTTTGAATTTTTTGATTATCTCGCTCCAGACGATTGCACTTTAGAGCCATTACAGGCGGGAATTCGCCTTGAAGTGCCATTTGGTCAACGTACCAAAATTGCCTTTTTAATGGCTACGAGTTTTGATTGCCACTATCCACTTGAAAAATTAAAACCCATTCTGCGCGTCATCGACAACGTCCCCTTACTTGGCGACCTTGATTTACAGCTTTTACATTGGGTGAGTAGTTATTACCATCATCCCATTGGTGAGGTCATGAGTGCGGCTTTTCCGATTGCTTTGCGACAAGGCAAAGAAGCTGTCATCAAAAAAATGCCGGCCTCACGCGAAAATGAAAAAATCAGCAATGCCATTATGTGCAATCCTGCACAACAACACGCCATTGATGCAATCAGCCAAAATCTCGGGAAGTTTGGTGTGTTTTTGCTTGATGGTGTCACCGGTAGTGGTAAAACTGAAGTTTACATGCAACTTATTCAAACGGTCTTGGCTAAAAATCAACAAGTACTTGTGCTCGTTCCCGAAATTACGTTAACACCCCAACTTCAAGAACGATTTGAATCCCGTTTTAATACCTTAATTGCCATCTCCCACTCAAAACTCACCGATACACAGCGCAAAAATGCGTGGCTTCTGATGCAAAGTGGCGCGTGTTCGTTGCTATTAGGGACACGCTCAGCCCTTTTTACACCGATGCCACGTTTAGGCTTAATTATTCTTGATGAAGAACACGACAGCTCATTTAAACAACAAGAAGGTTTTCGTTTTTCAGCGCGAGACGTGGCCATTATGCGTGGAAAATTCACGCATGTTCCTGTGTTACTGGGTTCAGCAACGCCATCACTTGAAAGTTTATACAATGTATCTCAATCCCGTTACCATCACCTGCCTTTACCTGAACGCGCTGGTTTTGCCCTGCCGCCTATAGTTGACATTATTGATATTCGACAGCAAAAATTACAAGAAGGCTTATCGCCAATTTTACTTAGCGAAATGCACTTAACATTGGCGCGAAATGAACAAGTTTTATTATTTTTAAATCGCCGTGGTTTTGCGCCAACACTGATGTGCAATGAATGTGGTTGGGTTGCACGTTGTGTCCATTGTGATGCTAATTTAGTCATTCATCGCCATAAATCTTTACTGCGCTGTCATCACTGTGGAACCGAGCATCGATTAATTAACACATGCCCAGCCTGTCAAATGCACAATTTAGCCTCAATTGGCTTGGGGACTGAGCGCATTGAATCCGTTTTAGCGACATTATTTGCAAATAAAACCGTTATTCGTTTAGATAGAGATTCCACCTCACACAAAGGCTCACTCGAAGACTATTTAGCGCAAATTCATTCTGGTGACGCCCATATTATTTTAGGAACACAATTACTAGCCAAAGGTCATCATTTTCCAAATGTCACACTGGTGGCTATTTTAGAGGTAGATAGTGGATTATTTAGCACGGATTTCCATTCTGGCGAAAAATTAGCACAGCTTATTGTGCAAGTGTCTGGACGCGCTGGACGCGAACAAAAACAAGGTAAAGTCATCCTGCAAACGCGCCAACCAGCGCATCCCCTTCTAGTTGAACTCCTCCGAGACGGTTATAGTCGATTTGCAAGCCTTGCACTACAAGAGAGAGCATTGGCAAAACTCCCCCCTTTTAGCTACCAAGCGCTCTTTCGCGCTCATGGCGAAAAAGAAGCTGTGCCTGCCCACTTTCTGCAATCAGTTGCCGATCTTGCGCAAACAGTCAATGAATCTAACGTTCAGATTTTAGGCCCTATCCCAGCCCCCATGGCAAGACGTGCAGGACAATATCGCTATCAATTACTATTGCAACATGAGAGTAGAAATGGACTCCATCAT
This sequence comes from Pseudomonadota bacterium, assembly GCA_039805765.1. Classification (GTDB taxonomy): domain Bacteria; phylum Pseudomonadota; class Gammaproteobacteria; order Methylococcales; family Methylomonadaceae; genus UBA10906. The sequence continues at coordinate 110,805 of JBDLTP010000042.1, read as the reverse complement.
CTACTCCGTCAACTGGTTCCGCTAATTTGTGGACTTAACGCACGCCAAAAAGTACGCTGGTCAATTGATGTTGACCCAGTCGATTTGTTCTAAAATCCACGGATAATCTGGAGATTAATTTCACTTTTTTATTGCAAAAATAAATATTCAAGTTATAATAACTAGGTAATGTTTAGGTGGACTGGCTGAGTGGTCGAAAGCGACGGTCTTGAAAACCGTTGAACCGAAAGGTTCCTGGGGTTCGAATCCCTAGTCCATCGCCATCATTACTCCCTCATAAGCTAATCCTATCAAAAAATCAACGTTCTCCTAATTCTCAATCGCCCTATTCTGAATACTTATTGAATAGAATAATGCGTGTATTGATTTTATTTCTGAAGCCAAACACCTTGAGTGCAATACAATCCTCCTACTCCTAACGCTTACTGTACAATAAGCGCAACTATTCAATTTATTTGTATTTTTCATGACAGACACACTCCAAGCAGCGCAAACACCTGCACTTGCAGACTTTTCTAGTTTTAATCTCCATTCAATTCTAGCACAAGCCTTAGCCAAAAACGGCTTTGAAAAGCCAACACAAGTTCAGCAACGAGCTATTCCTCCTATTTTAGCGCGACAAAATTTACTCGTCAGCGCAAAAACGGGGAGTGGTAAAACCTTAGCGTTTTTATTGCCAACCCTAAATCACTTACTCATCAATGCCAATTATTATGCCGGCACACGGGCGTTAGTCCTCGTTCCAACCAGAGAGTTAGGACAGCAGATCTATTTGCAATGCCAACAACTATTGGACGGATCGCCTTTAAAAGCGGGTTTAATTACGGGTGGGGAAGATTTCAAAAAACAACAAACACTGCTACGCCGAAATACGGCTGTCATTATTGCAACACCAGGGAGATTACTTGAGCTATTAACGCTTGATGTAGCGCCTTTTGAAAATTTAGAAACGCTTATTCTCGACGAAGCGGATCGTATGCTGGATATGGGCTTTAGCGAGGACGTACTCACCATTGCAAAACATTGCAGTGAACAACGCCAATCCTTGCTTTTTTCAGCCACGCTCACCCATGCGGGTGTGCTTAAAATGGCCGACAAATTACTTAAACGCTTCGAGCTTATAGCGCTCAATACACTGCGCGATGAACTCCCCCATATTGAGCAACAAATCGTCTTAACCGACGACACCGCGCACAAACAAAAAGTACTAGCGTGGCTACTTGAAAATGAAACCTACACAAAAGCCATCGTTTTCAGCAATAGCCGACTGCAAGCCAGCGCACTTTGTGATCCGCTACGAGATAAAGGCCTTCGCGCCATTGTCCTTCATGGCGAGATGGATCAAAAAGAACGTCAGCGCGTGATGAAACTATTTCGTGATGGTGTCGTAAACATTCTCGTCGCAACCGATTTAGCGGCTCGTGGACTCGATATCAAAGACATCAATTTAGTCATTAACTTCGAAGTGCCGCGCAATGGCATTAATTACCTGCATCGAATTGGACGCACCGGACGCAGTGACGAAACCGGCTTAACCATTACGCTCGTCAAACATACGGAATGGAATTTGATGGCCAGTATTGAGCGTTTTTTACGCCAAAATTTTATTCGTCGCAAAATTGACGAATTAGCCGGTAAGTTCCAAGGCCCCAAAAAACTCAAAGCATCGGGTAAATCTGTAGGTGGCAAAAATAAAGTGGAAGCCAAAAAAGAAAAAGCCCCTAAAGTAAAAGTTCGTCACCGTGACCAAAAGAATATCGGCAAACGTCGCGTGCCTAAAGCGAAAGAACCGGAAGCGTAATTGAAAACACCGTATGATTTTTCTTACTGCTACATTCAATGACGCCTTGATGTTGCGTAATTAAAGCCTGAGCAATCGATAGACCAAGCCCCGTGCCGTCGGCGCGACCTGTCACCATGGGGTAGAAAATCTTATTGAGCATATCAGGCGCAATGCCAATGCCGTCATCCATAATTTCACATCGAACAGCCAGCTTGTAGCGCCTACGCTCGATGGTGATATGGCGACAAATGCGCGTTTTAAGCGTAATCGTGCCTTTTTCGCCCAGTGCTTGCACCGCATTGCGTACAATATTTAATATTGCTTGAATCAATTGATTTTTATCCCCTAAAATTTCAGGCAAACTCGGATCATAATCACAGCGCAAACAAATAGTTGAACTGACCTCCGCTTGAACCAACCAGCGCACACGCTCAAGCACTTCATGAATATTGAGCAATTGTTTATTGGGTGCTTCGTTTGGCCCCAGCATTCGATTAACTAAATCCGTTAAACGATCCGCTTCATCTATAATAATTTGCGTATATTCTTTAAGCTCGGCTGAGGACAATTCCAAATCAAGCAACTGAGCCGCGCCACGCAACCCACCTAAAGGATTTTTAATTTCATGCGCAAGACCGCGCACCATAAGACGCGCGGTATTCTGTTGCGACAGTAACTGTTCTTCTTGTGAAATACGCATCCGATGATCAATTGGCTGCAATTCAACAATTAATTCGCTAATACTTTCATTATTCAGACCAATAGGTGTAATACTCACATTAACAAACGCACTAGGATTCACGCCATGATGGAGTTCAAGGGCATAATCTATAATGGGAGAGCCTGTATCGCGGCAATGTGATAAATTGGTTAAAAACGCATTATCGGATGATTTAAATAAATTTTTAGCTGAAATTCCCAGTAATTGGCGTGTACTTTCTGCCAATAGAACTTCGGCTGAGGTATTGAGATAGCGCAAATATAATTGCACATCAAACACTAAAACGGCTGTATTTAAATTATCAAGTAGGCGTTTATACATAATAATTAAACAGCCGTTTTTGCTTGAATAAACGTGATTGCACGTTGCATACGTGCTAACGTTTTTTCTTTGCCTAAAATGGCAAGCGTGATATCAATTGAAGGCGAAACCCCCGTCCCACATACAGCAATACGCAGTGGCTGGGCAACTTTACCCAGTCCAAGCTCCAACTGTTCTGCAACGTCTTTTATGATCGTGTGAAGTAGTTGCGCTTCCCAGGTTGATACGTTTGAAAAGGCGTCACAAAGCGCAGTAAGCGCTGCATCACTGCCGTCAACAAAGGCTTTTTTCGCCGCTTTTTCATCATAACTCTCAAATTCGCGGTAAAAATAGACACTGGCATTTGCCATTTCAACCAAAGTTTTGCAACGTTCACGTTGCGCTTTAATCAGCTCTAAAATATCAACCGATTCATTTTTTGCATCAATACCCAGTTGCGTGAGATGCCAAGATAAATGCGGGGCAATATCACTTGGATCGCTATGCATTAAATAATGGTGATTAAGCCATAATAATTTTTCCATATTAAACGTCGATGCCGCGCCATTCACATCAACAAGCTCGAAATAGGCAATCATTTCATCGAGGGAGAAAATTTCTTGATCGCCATGCGACCAACCCAACCGCACTAAATAATTGAGCAGTGCTTGTGGCAAATAACCTTCGTCACGGAATTGCATCACACTCACCGCGCCATGACGTTTTGATAGTCGCGCGCCATCAGAACCTAAAATCATGGGTAAATGCGCGTATTGGGGCAATTTTGCGTGGAGCGCATTCAGGATATTGATTTGGCGTGGCGTATTATTAATATGATCATCACCGCGAATGACATGCGAAATTTGCATATCCATATCATCCACAACCACAGTCAAATTATAGGTAGGCGAGCCGTCTGCTCTGGCGATCACTAAATCATCAAGCTCTTTATTGGCAACAATAATCTCCCCTTTCACCAAATCGCCAATATGTATTGCGCCCTCAATAGGCGTTTTAAACCGAACAACCGTTTTATCGCTGACGGGTTTATTTGCTTCTCGACATTTGCCGTTGTAGCGTGGCTTTTCTTTGTTGGCCATTTGTTGCTCACGCAATGTGTCCAATTCCTCTTTGCTGCAATCGCAATAATAAGCATGCCCCGTTTCAAGTAATTGCACGATGATTTCTTTATAGCGTGGGAAATGCGCCGTTTGAAAAAAAGGTTCTGGATTATCATAATCAAGCCCGAGCCACGCCATGCCATCTAAAATAGCTTGTACAGATGCTTGAGTTGAGCGCTCTAAATCAGTATCTTCAATGCGTAGGATAAATTTACCCCCTTTTTTTTTCGCATAAAGCCAAGAAAATAAAGCGGTACGCGCCCCACCAACATGTAAATAACCAGTTGGACTGGGTGCAAAACGAGTAATCACTGTCATGATATAAAACCTAAAAATAATAAAATAAATATAAAAATTGATATCAATTTACGGGATAAATTCCACCTAAAATGACGTTGCAACTCGCTCCCGTCACGGCTTTTAAATTTCCTGTTTTTTGATTGAGTGTTTGTTTTGCCAGCCATGCAAACGCAATCGCTTCAACGTGATCAGGGTGCAGTCCAAAATCAGCCGTTGATTGCACTTCGCAATGGGCATTTTCTGTCAGCATCTGCATTAAAAAATCATTATGTACGCCACCACCACAAACTAAAATTCGTGAGGTTTGCGGTACCGTCCGCGCAATGGCCTCGCAAATGGTTATCGCCGTTAAATAGGTTAAACTGGCTTGAATAGTCTCAATTGAATAATTGCCTATTTCACATTGCAACTCAAGCCATGCCAGTGAGAAATAATCCACACCGGTACTTTTGGGCGGCTGCGCCTGAAAATAAGGCTCATTTTTTAATTTTTCGACTAAGCTAAAATCGATTTGCCCCGTTTTTGCCCATGCACCTTGTGCATCGTAATTATGCTGTAAATGCCGTTTTATCCATTGATTTAAAAGCACATTCCCTGGCCCGGTATCAAATCCAATGACGGACTGATGCGTGTTGGCAGGTAAAAAAGTCACATTAGCAATTCCTCCAATGTTTACCACGCAACGGGTTTCAGAGGGCGAGTGAAATACCGCATGATGGAACGCAGGAACTAAAGGTGCCCCTTGCCCGCCAGCGGCAACGTCACGTCGGCGAAAATCCGCTACCGTTGTAATGCGCGTATTTTGCGCAATACAATTAGGATCGCCAATTTGTAGTGTAAAAGGAAATTGCCCTAAAGGTGAGTGATACACCGTTTGTCCATGACTTCCAATCGCTTGAATTTGTGAAGGGGCAAGATTGGTTTTACGCAATAACGTATTTACCGTTTGGGCAAATAAGCAACCGAGTGCAGTGTCCATTTCACCAAAGTTTTGCAGTGTGACTTGCGCATTGGGTGCACTGAGTTGATGCAGTCGAGATTGAATTTCTTGCGTAAATGGTAAATATTCAAAATCAATAACTTCCATTTTATCGTCAGCTAAATTGACCAATGCTGCATCAATCCCATCAAGACTTGTACCTGACATTAAACCAATATAAAACTCGAAATTCCCTATCATTTCATTACCACGTTAATTTTACCCGACAAGTTTTTGTCATTTGCATTGTGCGCGTTTATCGCATAGCATTGGTTTATGACTTTATTGATTCGATTGCCCATTATTCTGTTTTTGACGTTGCTGCAATTTGCCGCACCGTTAATTCATGCGCATACGCAACACAATGACTGTTTTGAATCCTCTATTCATCTACCCGAATTTGAACAAGTCAATTCACTTCGTTCAAAATCCCCCTCCATCAGTAACACCATCCTTCAAAGCGGTAATATGGTGGTGGTGAGTATTGGCATCAAAAACGAGCTAACTAAGCCTGAATTTACGCCTGAAAATAGTCTAGGCGCCCTATTTTTTATATTGATTATAATCAATCGACGTATTTTTATCAGTTGCTTTGATAATCAACCCAATACAGTTGCATCTAAACGCCTTTTCACAATTTTTGCTCCCCGCGCCCCACCTTTAGTTGTTTGATTAGTCATCACTGCGCGAGAATTATTTTGCGCTATTTTAATCACACTGCGAGTTTTTTTATGTTGCCAGTTTTGTTTTTACGAGTGAGCGTATTCACACTCTTTTTTATCCCTTTTGTTTGTCTTGGTGCGGATAATTTTGCGCATGTTGAACATCACGATCCCATCATGGTCGATCCGCAACTCTCACTCTCATCGCTCATCACGCTAACGCTTGAAAATCATCCCGATACACAGTGGCTCAATTCACTCGAGGCAGAAACCGTCGCCATTAAACAACGTGGCGAGAGTTGGACAGCAGGCGCATCAAATGCAGGTTTTCGCTATCAAGAAGCGACAAGTGGCACACTACACTATTTTGATGGCACCATTCAAGTCCCATTATGGAATATTGGGCAACGTGACGCAAATCAACATATTGGTACAACCGCTGAAAATAGCGCTATCACACAAACGGCATTGACACATTGGCGCGTAGCGGGTTTAGTTCGCGCGGCTATTTGGGATATTGCCCTGCAAGAATTACGTCTACAACAAGCCCAAATTGATATGCAGGCCGCGCAGCAATTAGCAAATGATATTACCCGTCGCGTCCAAGCAGGCGATTTAGCGCAGACCGACGCGCTTCTCATTCAAACGGAGGTATTAAAAAAACGCTCTGCATTAACGTTGGCAGAGGCGGAGGTGATGCATGCAAGAAAACGCTATACCTCACTCACACAGTCTACCAAAATCCCCGCAAATTATCATGAGTCATTAAGTCAAGTGAAAGAAATTGAATCCTCTCATCCCGCTTTGCAAGCGATTCAAAATTTAATTGAACGCAAACAAGCCGAATTAGCCGCATTAAATTTAGTGGGATCCGGGCAAACCAATGTCACTGTCGGCGTGAATAGTGATCGGCCAAGCAACCGAGATTCACGCAGTAATAATACAGAAAGTTTCAATGTGGGTGTCACTATCCCTTTTGGCGGACAGGCGCATCTGGATCCTCAACTGGCTGCGCTAAATGTTGAAATTAATCAACTTCGTGCCCGACGCGATCAATTGTTTCGAGACCTAGAGCAAAATCACCACGAAGCTGAACATAATTTAGAAATCAATGAAGCTGAATTAGCGGTTGCCAATGAATTAAATACCGTGGCTCAAAAACATGTAAAACTCACTCAATTAAGTTTCAAAGTGGGCGAAATAGATTTAATTGATTTACTCAAAATTCAATCTCAAACACAACTTGCCGCACTTGCCGCAAAAGAGCGTGCCCTTGTACAAGAAAGAGATTACGCTTTATATAATCAAGCAGTTGGGGTACTACCATGAAAAAAATTATTTTTGCATTGAGTCTTTTTACCGTAGCGCATCCCGCTTTTACAGCGGCGCAGACGCAGCAAACTATCCAACTGTCGGCGCAAAATAGTGAAAACTTAGGCATTGTGCAAGGAAAACTAATTCGTGCCACGCAAATCCCTTTGCTATACGCGCCTGCAAAAGTACTCATTCCAAATAATAATGAATACGTCGTCAGCGCTTCTCAATCCGGTATTATTCATCAACTCAACGCCGCTACGGGTGATGTGGTTAAAAAAGGCGATATTCTCGCGCAAATAGACAGCCCCAGTTTACTCTCACTGCATAGCAATTATTTAAAAGCGGCAAGCGCGATGCAATTAGCCAATGCGGCATATCAACGAGATCAATCTCTAGCGCAAGATGGCATTATCGCAAAACGTCGCGTACAAGAGACTCAAAGCCAATTTAATGCCGCAGAAATTGATATGAAAGAAGCGAAACGATTACTTGAAATGGCAGGAGGAAATACCCATTCACCCGAAAATTTAAGTAGTAATTTAACCATCCGCTCACCAATTTCAGGGGTGGTCATTGAACGCATGGCGATTGTTGGAACACGCGTTGATATGTTAACGCCGCTTTATCGCGTTGCCAATCTGCAAACCCTTTGGCTGGAAATTGCCATTCCACAAGAAGACATCGCGCAAATTAGCGTTGGCGATCAAGTCAGCATTGATAATACGCCCTTTACAGCTGAAATTAGCCTACTTGGACAAAGTGTTAATATTGAAGATCAAACAATTCTTGCGCGGGCAATTGTGAAAAACCTGCACGGCGAAATTCGAGCCGGACAAAAATTAAACGTCCAAATCAAAAAACTCACTAAACAAATTGCATTTCGTGTGCCCAATGCAGCCGTCGCTCAAAATGACGGAAAAGCGTTTATTTTCATTCACAACGACACCGGCTTTACAATCACGCCAGTCACCCTTATTGGCAAACAAGACGAAGAAACCATAATTAGCGGTGCAATCAAAGGCGATGAAACCATTGCATTGAACGGGGCGGCGGTCCTCAAAGCAAATTGGCTAGGCGTTGGGAGTGCTGAGCAATGAGAGGTTTGATTCGTTTTTCGCTTAGTCAGCGCTTGCTTATGCTTGTGTTGGTGGGCCTGCTTGGTGGCGTAGGATTTTATGCGTTTAAGCATTTAGCCATTGATGCGTTTCCTGAAGTGTCGCCCACCCAAGTTAAAATAATTGTCAAAGCGGCCGGCATGACACCAGAAGAAGTTGAATCACGTATTACAGCGCCTATTGAAGTGGAACTACTGGGTATTCCCCATCAAAGTATGTTGCGTTCCATCGCCAAATACGCGCTAACAGACATTACCATTGATTTTGAAGAAGGCACGGACATTTATTGGGCACGCCAGCAAATTGCAGAGCGTCTTAATACCTTATGGGGAAATTTACCTGCTGGCGTGGAAGGCGGTATTGCGCCCATGACAACACCGCTTGGGGAATTATTTATGTTCTCAATTGACGGTGGTGATTTATCGCTCATGCAACGCCGTGATTTACTCGACTGGGTCATTCGCCCCGCACTGCGAACCGTTAAAGGGGTCGCGGATGTCAATGCCTTAGGTGGATTTGTCCGCAGTTTTGAAGTCATGCCCGATAATATGAAAATGTCTGCTCGCGGCATGACCATTACCGATTTGATTCAAGCATTAGAAAAAAATAATCGCAACGATGGCGCAGGACGAATTACCGAAGGTGAAGAAGCGCTGATTGTTCGAGCGGAAGGACGTATTAAAACCCTCGATGATGTCCGTAGCATCGTGGTTGATGCGAGTGGTCATCAAGCCATTAAAATAGGTGATGTCGCTCAAGTTAAAATTGGTGCCTTAACGCGTTATGGCGCAGTAAGTAAAAATGGCGTTGATGAAGCGGTCACAGGGGTCGTTTTAAGCCTACGTGGCGCGAACGCAAGGCAAACCGTGGAAGGTATCGAAGCCAAATTAGCTGAACTTGCGCCAAGTTTACCCCAAGGCGTGCATTTAGATGTTTTTTACAATCGTGGGCATTTAGTCAACCGCGCCGTTGAAACCGTTTTTCATGCTTTGGGTGAAGCTATTTTCTTGGTGATGATTTTATTGCTTTTGTTTTTAGGAAGTTTACGCGCCGCTGTCGTGGTGGCAATTGTTTTACCGTTATCGGCGCTTTTTACCTTTATTCTAATGCATGAGATGGATATGTCCGCCAATTTGATGAGTTTAGGCGGCCTTGCTATTGCTATTGGGATGCTTGTTGACGCCTCCGTGGTGGTCGTTGAAAATTTAATCACTCATTTAACGAATGAAAAAACCGCACAACGTCTACCCCGTTTACACGTTATCTATCGCGCCACAGCAGAAGTTGCGAGTTCGGTCACATCGGGCATTTTAATTATTATTATCGTTTTTCTGCCCTTGCTGACACTGCAAGGATTAGAAGGAAAATTATTCACGCCCGTGGCGCTAACAATTGTGTTTGCATTAAGCGGATCACTCATTTTGTCTCTCACCGTGATTCCTGTTGCAGCGTCTTATTTACTCACAAAAGTGTCGCATGAGGAGCCTTGGCTACCACGAAAACTTCAACAACTCTATAAACCTGCGCTGGCGTGGTGTCTTGATAATACCAAAAAAGTATTTACCGTGGTGGGAAGTTTACTTATGGTGACTTTTTTAATTTTTGGACAAATTGGCAGTACGTTTATGCCTAATATGGATGAAGGCGATATTATTTTACAAATTGAAAAACTCCCATCTATTACGCTTGCCCAGTCTATTATTTTAGATCAACAACTTCAAAAGAATTTACTCAAAAATATACCCGAAATTGATTCTATTTTGGGGCGAGTTGGTTCGGACGAATTAGGCCTTGATCCCATGGGGCTTAATGAAACAGATACTTTTTTAGTTCTCAAACCCGAAAAAGAATGGCTGGTCAAAAATAAACCCGAATTGATTGAAAAAATTCGCTCCGTAATGGAAAACACCCCCGGCATTGGTTTTAGTTTTTCACAGCCAATTGAAATGCGGGTATCTGAAATGTTGACGGGGACGCGTGGGGATTTAGCGGTTAAATTATTTGGCTCAGACTTAGCCGTATTAAATGAAAAAGCGAACGAAATTGCCACGGTATTGAAACAAATTCCAGGTTCAAGCGACGTCGTGACCAAGCAAAATGACGGCATGAAGTTTTTACAAGTCAACATTGATAAAACCGCGGCAGGTCGCCTTGGCATTGATAGCGACACCATTGAAACGCTACTTCGCTCAGAAATAGAAGGGCTCAAATTAGGCATTGTGCAAGAAGGTATCCGTCGTACACCTTTGATCTTGCGTGGTGATAGTAATAATGCCAATTTCAACAGCCTACAAATTACGCTACCCAATCATGGCGGACGTGTCCCGATTACAGAAATTGCCAAAATTGAGCAGGTTGAAGGGGTCGTGGCTATTGGACGCGAAAAAGGCCAACGATTTACGGTGGTTCGCAGTAATGTTGAAGGACGTGATTTGGTCGGTTTTGTTGAGGAAGCGCGTCGCAACGTCGCCGAAAAAGTGAAACTACCCACTGGCTACACTGTTCAATTTGGCGGGCAATTTGAAAATCAACAACGCGCCGCCGCCACGCTGTCTATTGTCATTCCCATTTCCATTGGCTTGATCTTTCTGCTTTTATTTTCCACCTTTGGCTCAGTGCGCCAAGCGGTGCTGGTATTGTCAAATATTCCACTGGCTATGATTGGCGGTGTTTTTGCGCTGTGGGTTTCGGGTGAATACCTATCTGTTCCTGCCTCAGTAGGATTTATTGCTCTTTTAGGAATTGCCGTTTTAAATGGCGTGGTTATGGTCAGCTATTTTAATCAACTGCTCGTCACCGGCATGGAAATTGGTAAAGTAGTTATGATTGGTTCATCACGGCGTCTGCGGCCCGTATTAATGACAGCAAGTATTGCTGCTTTTGGCTTAATTCCACTGCTTTTTGCAACAGGGCCTGGCTCAGAAATTCAACGTCCATTAGCCGTTGTGGTAATTGGTGGCTTAGTGTCATCCACCTTTTTGACCTTATTTTTATTACCGATTTTATTTCGCTTATTTGGCCAGACAAAACAAAACTAACGGATAGGCATCAATATGAATAATGAATACTTAGTAACCCTTAACGTCCCGCCAGCATTGGAAGAAATCATTGTCGATTGCCTGCTTATGCTTGAATGTGAAAAAGGGTTTAGTAGTCTTCCCGTTTTTGCACATCATCATGAAAATAAAGGCTTGTCGCTCGCTGAGCAGGTAACAGGACGGCAAAAACGCCTGCAATTTCAAATGCACGTCAATACTCTCGATTTAGAAAAATTACTGGTTCAGTTGCGCGAAGATTTCACTGGCTCTGGGATTCAATATTGGGTGACGCCTATTTTGAGTCAGGGCGTTTTTTAGTCACTGAGAGCGTATTTTAAAAATACAAAATCCAGGTAAATCAACCGATAAGTCATCGATTATCCAACGGATTTACATGACAAAAAGGCGGCAATCATTAGCCTAATATGACCCAGCACTTTTATTGTGTCGACTCAATTATTCTAAACCAATTTAAAGTTCAGCAAGGTATTGTCAGTCAAAATAAATCTATGATAGGATTCACATCGCACAGCCTAGTATTGACATCGATGTACTTAGGAATTGCAATTTTACTCAATCCGGCTGGCACAATCACAAATCAAACTCTAATAACTCCTGCTAATTAAGGGGAATATAATGACTATGAAAATTTGTTGTCCTGCATGCCATTCAGAAAGTGTGCAGCGCGTCACATCTTTTAATACGAGTAGTGATATCGCTCATCAATACCGCACATCAAATGATAAAGGCGCTTGCATCATTTGTGGTTCTTTATGGTATTTCAGCACCATTGTTCCGCATTTGGCGAAAAAATCTAAACAACCGTCGTATCAATAAACACATCTTTTGCGCAACACCCTAACCCCATATCAAGTGCCTTTTAAGGTGTTGCGCGTTAAAACCGATTCGCATTACTTAACAAAAACGTCAACTGTTTTGACGTGAATTATCTGCATAACGTCGCACGTTGAGAAATACCTATTTGTAAATAAGCACGTTGCCAGGCTCATTTTTTTAAAAATACCCTTTTATCCAAATGCCTTAACTAACAGAGACTTCATGAGTTCCAGACAATAATAAAAACAGACTTTTACCGCGATTTTCTTCTGCATTCCAGCGGACATTGCCAATTTTAATCTCCGTACCAACAAAAACACCTCTATCAATCACAACTCTTGCATTGTCGGAAACAGCCAGATTTTGCGTTAATTCATCTATATCAACTTTGAGTTGTTTGATGTCAATAGTAATTTTACTGAGTGTGCGATGCAATTTTGCAATCATTCTATCGGTTGTTTTTTCTGGATGATCATCGTAGAAAGACAGGAGCGTTCCGATATAGACAAGCTCATCCTGTTTAGCTATTAAATCTTCTTTCATATTCACAAGACGTTTTTGCAGATAGGGATTTATACCTACTTGAATATGAGTTTTTATCCCAACACGAGAGCCTACAACGGCTGCTTTAACTTGTATTAAAGCGCTACTCGTTCCGCCCATAATGGACGATTTATTACTACTATTTTTGGCGCCGGCAAAAATTTTATTACCCGCCATCAATTCAGCATTTAACGCATACTTTGAAATGACGATGTCATAACCTGATTCAATATGATAATTTTCCACGAATTCCACAATCACCGAGCCACGCGCAACAATTTTTTGCGTATCATTAACATGGTTTTCATCGCTAGGCTGTTCTGCGCCTTGCACGCCATTTTTGATAATGATATCCGCATTAGAGAATAATTGACTGCATCCCATGACGCTGCCTTTGATTGTCATCCCCCCCATTGACTTGATATTAGCACTAATAACATTGCCATTAATGATGACGTCTTCAAGCGCTTCAATTGTCATGCCTTCTGCAACATCACCCTTGACAACCACCGAGCCATCAAAATTAATATTACCCGTTGAAAAATCTACTGTATCAAGGGTTAAAATAGACGACACTGTCATGCCGTTAAGAACGGGCACAGGTTGACCCGTTACTGACGACAGTAATTGATTTTCATCATCTGGATTAACATAAACCCCTGTCATATCTTTAGAGAAGGGAATGTTTTCACCAATTTTGGGTTGAATCACCTCACCCAAAACACTGTGACCTTCTTTACCTTGAATGGCAGGAATCCGTTGCATCACCACGGAATCTTTATGAACCACTGGAATTTCGCCTAAGTCACGGTAATCGGCTACGCCATTTTCGTCAATTTTAGGCTTGCGATCTTGTATGTCGAGCATCATGCTTTTAAACTGCGAATCAATACCATCAATGGCTCTAATTCCTTCAGCGATCAAGTAGGCATTACAAAATCCTTTATCGATAATTTCTTGAAGTTTGTCAGTCCCAACAAGGCCATAAATAATTTGATTTTCTTTAATGGCTTTTTGAATCATCGAGAGCGTAACCTCTTTTCCACCATAATTAGGCGTGACGCTTAGATGGGCTCTCAATTTATCATCCGATATATTAATTGACCAAGTTGCATCGCGACGCTCGCCAATCTCACACTCAAAAGCCTCGGCTTTGGGTTCATTATAGCGAACGAGTAAATCGGTAATGGCCGACTCATTAATAAATAAATACGCTAATCCAGCTTCTTCAATGCTTTTATGGACAACATCAAGCGTCAAATTATCAAGCTTATCTGCAGAAGGTGTGAAAACGGCAAGTAATTTGCGTTCACTTTTACTAAGCTTAAATTCTAAGCCATTTTGAATTGTCATTTTAGTATCGTCTCATTATTTTTAGTTCATTCATTGCTGCATTATTATATTGTAACGGGTTGCATATTTAGGGTCTTTTTATTTTAAAATGTGTTGATTCAATCCATCTCATTAAGATTCTGCATTTCTGTAATCGCCCATTTGTAACATGATGTCAATTCCAAAATTCTACCTTTTTGAGTGGACGCCAATTACATTTGAATCCGTTTTAACCGTGTCAATTTAGTTGCTTGTTAACAATTGTAACGCTTTTTCAAAATCAAACTGCTTAATCGCTATTTCGAGTTTGCTAAATACCTGAATGCTAAATGAACGACTAATTAATGTATTATTATCTTCAAAATACGTTAATGCCGAACTATCATCATCGAGAAGGAAATCTTTGAGCTGCTCAATAACCTCTTGCGTTGTTTGCTCGCCATCCATGGTATTTTCAGGCTTTTTTATGGTAGATATTGCAGACTTTATATCGGCAATAAGAGACTGTTGTTTATTTTTAAAATAATCGATTTTAGGCGCAATAACCTCAAGCGGACTATTTTCTCGAAGTAAGTGTTCAATTTCGCCAGCTAGATTTTCAAGCTCACTTGCGCCAATGTTACCATTGACGTTTTTTGCAGTATGCGCAAGACGCTCCGCCGTTTGCATGTCACCGGTATCGAGGGCTACTTGTAATTCTTGGGGGACATTTTCTTGGTTGCTGATATAGTGACGTAGTAAATTAAAGTAAAGCGTTGTTTTACCCAATACGCGTTTTAAACCAAGGGAAACATTAAGCCCGTCAATGACAGGAAGTGATTCAATTGTATGCGTATTTAATTGACTTTGTTGTGTGTCATTTGTTGAAGATAATTCTGGGTGCTTAGGTCTTATCCACTGAAGTAAAGTGCGAAACAGCTCTTCAGGATCAATCGGCTTTGAGATAAAATCGTTCATACCGGCTTGTTGACATTTTTCACGATCTTGTAGCATGGCATTTGCAGTCATCGCAACAATTGGTAACGAATCGAATTTAGCGTCTCTGCGAATTTCGAGCGTGGCTTCTACTCCATCCATGACAGGCATTTGCATATCCATCAAAACAATATCGTAATCATTTTGCTGAACCATCGTAACGGCTTCGCTGCCATCATTGGCAATATCCACTCTAAATCCTTCATCGACAAGGAGACCAAGAGCAACTTCTTGATTGAGTTTATTATCTTCAACCACCAGAATAGACGAGCCATGAATGATTTTTAAATCGTCAACAACGTAGGAAAACTCCAGATAATCATTCAAATCATCTTCAAAATCGTCAAATGAGGCATTTGACTCACCCAGTAAACGCATCACTAAATCAAATAATAATGAGGTATTTATAGGTTTGATTAAAATATTATCCAAACCTAGATTATTCATTTCGCTTAAAATTTCTTCACGTCCATGAGCCGTAATGATAGTAATGTGAGGAGGGGGAGTTAAAGATAAACCTCGAATAGCTTTAGCGGTTTCTGCGCCATCCATATCGGGCATATACCAGTCAAGGAATACAATTTCATAAGGCAGGCGGTTTTTTTCAGCCTGTTTAATGTATTGTAAAGCTTGTTCACCACTGGAAACTTGAGTGACATTCAGTCCAATACTCGATAACGCGTTCTCCAATATATCTCGTGCTGACTCTGTATCATCCACAATAAGCACACGGCGGTCTTTAAGGTTATTTGTGGTCGTTAAAGTCGGCGCTTTTTTGATGGATTTTTTTAATCTTGCCGTAAACCAAAATAGACTGCCTTTACCTAATTCACTCTCAACGCCCACTTCACCATTCATGAGTTCGACGAGTTGCTTTGAGATAGATAAACCTAAACCACTCCCGCCATATTTGCGGCTTGTTGAGGTGTCTGCTTGTTGGAAGGATTGAAAGAGTTTGTTTTTTGTTTCATCACTTAAACCAATACCGGTATCGCTTACACTAAAATACAATAACAATTCATTTTGATCATCTTCAAGTACTTTTACGGTCACGACAATCTCACCCTGTTCAGTGAATTTCACGGCATTATTGACATAATTGATTAACACTTGCCCTAAACGGAGTGGATCACCATTAAGATAAGCTGGTAAATTCTTATCAATGTCAAAAGTCAGTGTGAGTCCTTTATCTTTAACTTTGATAGAAATAAGATCAACGAGATTATTTAGCGTCTTTTGAATTTTAAAATCGATTTGTTCAATGAAAATTTTACCTGCTTCAATTTTGGATAAATCTAAAATATCATTAATAATACCGAGCAAATGCTGACTTGAATTCTGGATTTTTCGCATGTAATCATGCTGTTTATGGTTAAGATCGGTTTTCAATGTTAAATGCGTAATACCTAAAATAACATTTAATGGGGTGCGAATTTCATGGCTCATATTTGCCAAAAAATCGGACTTCATTTGAGTGGTATCTTCTGCTATTTTTTTGGCTTGATGCAGTGCAAGATCCGCTTCTTTTTTGAGGGTGATGTCACAAGCCGTCACGCAGACAAAATTTTGACCGCTAGCACTCGGTAGCGTGCTGAGTCCAACTTCTATAGGGAAATCACTTCCATCTTTGCGTAAACCACGCAAATCCTTTTTTGCGCCCATAATACGCGTACTGCCTTCCAACATGAACTGTTGGCGCATGACCGGATGATGGGCGCGTGCGTGTGCTGGAACGAGTTTATCAATATTGGCCCACATCAACTCACCGGGGTCATATCCGAAAACTTCGTCTGCGCGTTTATTGCAGAGAACAATGGCTCCTGCAGAATCAACGACAAGCATCGCATCCGGGGCGGATTCGATAATGCCTCTAAACCACGCTTCCGTCTCTTTGAGTTCGGATTGCTGTGCTTCAAGCTCAATAGCTTGATCTTCAAGCTGAATGGTTTGCCTTTCCATGTGACCGGCTTGCGCTTTAGTCTGATTGAGTAATTCTTGCGTTTTAAGATTGCGATCTAGAATATCCATGCTCATTGCCACCATGGGCATTAAAGCACTTAACAACAATTCTTCAGTCTTTGTAAAAGGTTTGAAAAAAGCAATTTCAAGGACACCAACGAGTGCGTTGACTCGTAAAATGGGATAAATCACAATGCTTTTAGGTTTAGATTCACCTAAACTAGAGCTTATTTTGATGTAATCTTCTGGTAAATCCACTAATTTAATGATCATTTTATCCAATGCGCATTGACCAACTAATCCTTCTCCCAATGCGATAGGCGATTTTTTTGTTTGGTTTTCCTGTGCACCATACGTGCTTAATAAGTTTAACGTATCTTGTGAATAGATATAAAAATTACCATAACCTGCGTTAATTAATGGGCACACCAAAGACAGAAATTTTTGGGCAAAATCGGGGAAATTTTCTATTTGGTAAAGTTCCGTTGATATTGTGGCGAAATTATCTTTAATCCAGCGTTGCGTTTCCATTCCACGACACATTGTTTGCAAAACAGCGGAGGCTCTTGCAATAGTTCCGATTTCGTTTTTGTAATCCACATGAGGAATAACCACCTCTAAATTACCCATTGCTAAACCTTCAATGGCGTTTTCTAATCTTTTGATGGGCGCTGTAATGGATTTTCCAATCAGTAAACCGCTGATTGCCGTTATAAATATGCCCGAAAACATAAGTAAAAGTGAAATATGTTCACTTTCAATACTCATTTTTTCGAGTTTTGCCAAAGTAGTAGCGGCTTGTGATTCTTTATTGTGACTTAATGTTGAGAGTAATTCTTCGGTTGTATTAGCGGTTGCCACAAAATCACTGCTAAATATAAACGCATTAAATTTATTTTCTTGTATGGATTTTTCGTGTAATGAATGACTTAATTCAATGGCGTGATTAATATTTTCTAAATAATTTTTAAACGAAATATCAAATCGGGTGACCAGTTTTTTATCGTCATCCGATGACAGCTTATCTCGCGCTAACGCCGACTCTTCTTGCAATAAATCAATGGCATTTGTGATATTACTTTTGGCTTCATTGTAGCTCTCCACATCAGTTTGCGAAAGGTGCTCTATATTTTCACGAATCTGGACTAGATGAATATGCGCTTCTTTTAAGTGGGATATGCAATGAAAATAATTTTCATAGATGATTTTCGTATCATTATTTAAGGTTTGAATATTACTAATCGCATTAAAACCGATGAGCAACATAATGACCAAACCATAGCTCACCGCTAAAAAAAGTTTAGTTCTGAGTGTTTTTTTTTCCAGTATCGAAATAGGTGAAATCATTTTAGAAAATCGTTTTCATAATAAAAATAAATTGGCGTTATTCTAAATTAAAATTGCGCAAACTCTTTAACATTTATTAAATTAACACATTATTTCAAATGATACGTTTGCATATTGACGCAATATCACCGCTTAATTTAAACGAGATTCATGCTGACAAAATGCGCTTTATCGCTTTTAAAAACCTACTTAATTGAATTGCAATTTGCGATAACATCTTAATTTCAGGATGTACAATTGGACAATAAGGCAAACCGACGCCCTTCGATGATAAAAAAACCTAAAATTATACTTTGAAATTAGCGACTGTTTTTGAGAGCATATCGACTTGTTTTCTAAGGGATTCTGCGCCTGTGGCTGCTTTTTCAACTAGCGCTAAATTTTGTTGCGTGACATCATCCATTTCAGCAATCGCTTTATTGGCTTGAGAAATCCCTGCACTTTGCTCAAGGGAGGCAGACGAAATTTCTCCCATAATGATACTGACATCTTGCACTGAATCTACAATTTCCTGCATGGTTTTGCCAGCCGAGGTCACCAATTGACTGCCTTCTTCGACTTTCTCAACGGAGTCACTAATTAAACTTTGAATTTCACTGGCGGCGGCCGCGGCGCGTTGAGCTAAATTTCGCACTTCAGTAGCCACCACAGCAAAACCTCTACCTTGCTCACCAGCGCGAGCAGCCTCAACAGCCGCGTTAAGCGCTAAAATATTGGTTTGAAAAGCAATATTGTCAATAACTGATATGATTTCAACCACTTTACTTGACGATTCATTGATGCTTTCCATCGTTCTTATCACATTGCTAACCACGATGCCTCCTTGATGGGCAATTTTAGTTGCTTCATTTGATAACGAACTTGCCTCTTTCGCATTGTCAGCATTATTTTGAACGGTACTGGTTAGCTCAATCATACTCGCGGCAGTTTCTTCTAAACTTGCAGCCTGTTTTTCTGTGCGCATCGATAATTCGTTATTCCCATTGACAATTTCTTGGGAAATATCATGAATGAGTTGATTAGATTCTTTTACCTTGCCAATCAGTAATTGTAAATTTTCAACAGTCAGATTCATTCCCTCTTGGACTTGACCAAACATTCCAGGTAGATTGATTTCAATTTTTTGTGTCAAATCCCCCGTCGCTAATTGATTTGATAAATGTAAAATATCGTTAAAACCGATTTCACAGGTATTAAATAATTTATTCAAATCACCCAACATAGCGTGGAATACAAATTCAAAACGTTGATCATCGGCGCGCAAGGAGAAATCGCCCATAGCACCTGCTTTTGCAAGCATTTCAATCTCGTTATTGATGGTTAAAAGTGCTGTTTTAATACTATTGACTGCCTGCGTGATTGCGAATGTCTCACCGGGGAGAATATCCATATCAACCGAAAAATTTCCTCTGGCATATTCTGTAATCACATCTAAAATTCGCTCATTAATCGCAATGCGAGATTGCACGAGTTCATTGACCTCATGAGCCATCTGAGCGTAAGTGCCTGAAAATTTGGACACATCTAATTTTTCATGAACAGCGCCCGCCGCATGTTTTTTAGCCATAAAGCCTTGCGCATCAACAAACGAATTAATTGCCTCTTGCATCTTGCTCATTGAGCGCAGTAAATCACCGATTTCATCCTGTTGCGTGGTGATGATTTCAGAATTTAAATTTCCCACTGAAATGGCATTAGCAATTTTCTTTGCTGATTTGAGCGAAGCGAGAATACCGCGACTAATAGAGAAAGCAACCCAGGTTGCAAGCGTGATACTGATAAAAAAGATGCTTGCTAATCCTACGTTATAAAAATTTATCAACACTTTTGCATGTGCTTCATCTTGTTGATTTCGTTGAGTTGTCAACTCAACAACTTTATCAATAGCCAGTCGATGTTCTTCATAAATTAAGCGTATTTTCGCCAAGCTAGCACGCATATCACCTTGATTTTCTGCTTGCAGACTAGGAATGAAATGCGTTTTTGCTTCATGGTAGAAGGCTTGGGCTGCAAGCGTTGATTTTTCTAAAAACTGCGCTTTTAATTCTGGCTCTAAATTTTCATTTTGCCAATAAGCATGGCGAGTATCGTAATCATTTTTAAGCACATCAAAGCGTTTAATTAATGATTGCGTTTCTTGAATATCGCTCGTATTCGCTAATTGTAAAATGACTAGATAGGATTCTAAAATGTATTCGGGAGGGGGCAGGATATCGGCAATGAGATCTTTACCTTGCACAATACGTTGATAAATTGGGCCATTAACATTAAGCGTATTCATGGCTTGCAAGATGGCAATACCAAATAAAGTGAATCCAATAGAAAAAATACCTACAATAATCCCAAGGCGTATTTTAATGCTAAGACGAGAAACTTTATTTTTGTCCACGCTAAGTTGAGCTCCATCAGTTTAAAGGTTAGATGTGGATGTTATCGGATCTCTATAGGATTTTATAAATCTTATATAAATTATTGAGACGTATTTTAGATAAAACCTTGTAGAAAAATAATCATAAAATTATATTTATTAAACACCTATCTTTCAACGCTAATCCTCAATTTTCACCAAATTATCCAACCATCCTGCACCAATCAGCAGCTTTACATAATTGTTCTACGGATTTTTTAGATCGCGTACTTTTTGACTTTCGGTAGTACTTCACGCCCCGTAATGCTGAAAAACGCAGGTTGCTTGCTGTATTGGAAGTCGTTGCGAGCGGCGATTATAGCCTGACGGGTTTATTTGATGCGTCACGTTGAGCGTCAAAAGTGTAATGTCATGCGAAACATTAGGCATTAGTGTTAAACTTCGTCCGCTATCTATTTGACTCTATGCTGAGTTTATTTCTACTACTTTGGAGAATTGTGATGATTAATTTATGTGGCTTTGCTGTTAGCAATTACTATAATAAAACGAAATTGGTGTTACTTGAAAAAGGCATCGCCTTCACTGAAGAACAAGTCTTTCCCTCTCAAGAAGAAAAATTGTTAGCGCGCTCTCCGCTTGGAAAGATTCCATTTATTGAAACTGAACACGGTGGATTGTCTGAATCTCAAGTTATCCTTGAATATTTGGAAGACGTTTATCCTGAGAATTCACTTTATCCAGCGGACCGTTTTGAGCGCGCAAAATGTCGCGAATTGATTCAGCATTTGGAACTGAATGTTGAATTGCACGCTCGTCGCTTGTATAAAGAAGCGTTTTTTGGTGGTGTTGTCTCTGAAGAAATCAAGAATGAAGTCAAAGAGCGGTTAGATATTGGCTTAAAAGGATTGGCGAGACTGGCAAAATTTTCACCTTATATTGCAGGTGATACTTATACCGCAGCCGATTGCGTTGCATGGTTGCATTTTTTTATGGTTAGCATGACCAGTCAAAAAATTTATGGTACAGATATCGTAGCTACGCATCTTCCAGCGGTGACAACCTATATGCAGCTTATTGAAACGCGACCCCATGTGCAAAAAGTCGCCGCTGATCGAGCTGTGGCAATGGCGGCATTTTTTAAAATATAGCCTCTTATTTTTCAATACTGGAAATTCATCTAAAACCAGTAAACGTTTATTATTCCAGCGATAAATCAAAAAGAGAACATTGACTGCTAGGGGGGAGAACAGTTACCTCCTAGTTTTTACGCTGTAAAAAAAATTGAAAATACCCAAACTGTCTTCATCAGACTCGCAGACTAGGCAATAAAAGGATTAGCGGTGTTGAGTTGATTTAATTTCTCCATTTTAGTAATTAACAAATCGTCAATGACCGCTATCCTATTTCCCATAATAGTCATCATTGTCGCACTTAATGAAAGATTTTTAGTTACAAACAATTCAAGTTGCGCCTGATTTTCAATTGTAAGCATTCGTGTATTCGTCAACGCCTTTGCCGAATACTTTATAGGTTGACTTCGATAAATTGCCATTTCACCTAAAAAATTGGGTGCCTCAATTGTGGCAAGCGGGATTTTTTTGTCATCACGTTCAATATAAATTTCCACTTGCCCCTCAATGACAATGTACATTTGCTTTTCAATACTGCCTTCTGTAATGATAATGGTATCAGCATCAAAGTTAATCATAAATTTCCGTACGCTAGCAAAATAAGTTACATTTTTAAGCTGAATAATATATCAGTATCGTAATTACGCAAAGCTTTAAACGGTATTGCAATAAAGTATAATCAAGCGGGCGTTGTAATATACGTTTTGCAACGCCCTGCGCCACTTAGAGGAGGATAATCAAA
Organism: Pseudomonadota bacterium; assembly: GCA_039805765.1. Classification (GTDB taxonomy): domain Bacteria; phylum Pseudomonadota; class Gammaproteobacteria; order Methylococcales; family Methylomonadaceae; genus UBA10906. The sequence goes on along the minus strand of JBDLTP010000042.1, from coordinate 88,236 downwards.
ACAAAAACCGCAATCGCCACAATGCCGTAAAATTGAGTTTCATTACTTTTTTTGAATGCGATAATGGATTCTACAATCCCTTTTGATGATTCGACCGATTCGTTAGGTTCAGCATGATGAGTAGCAGTCGCTTCTTCATGTGCAACAACCGTTTCTTCATGTGCAACAACAACCGTTTCTTCATGCTCTAAACTGACATTAGTTTCTACATGAGTGACTGCAACTGACTCTTCATGAGCAACAGACGCTAAACTTAGGTCTTCCTGTGCGATGACAGTAGTTTGTTGACTTTTAGGCGCTCTTTTAGCGGGTGTTTTTTTTACTGGCTGTTTAGCAACAGTTTGATTCACTTTTCTTCTGCTCATGGTTCATCCTCAATTAGATTTGCTTTGTTATTTTTATTTTTTACCACACACCAAGTATGATTGCTTTTACATTTTACCCTTTATAAGTCTAAGGTAAAGATAGATTTTTCAAAATAACATCATTATTTTGTTTTTATAGGCAAAAAAAATTTAATTTTTCCATGCAATGACCGATAAACATGTTACGGGTTCATATAAATAACGCCATGTGACAGGATGAATTTACAGTGAGTTATTTTATAACTTGGAGAGATATATTTTCCAAGTTTCCTGATATGATTTTTTTTGATTCATTGATATACTTTTCTTTGCACTAAATTACATTTAATTTTTTGCACTGAATTACATTTAATTATAGTTAATTTTTTTCCAAATCTAAAAGGAGATTGATATGATTAGTAGTAGTGGTTTAGGCTTAGGTATTCCAACGATTGCACAAGTTCTTCGTGTAATAAACAATCCGCAACCAGTTAATTTTAACGTAGGCACGCCCAATTTAGAAGCCGCTAATACAGGCTCTACTTCTGCAGGCAGTGCTGCGGCTTCGGGTGATTGCGCTTCATGTGGTGGAGCTTTTAGCGCTTCAGCTTAAGTGAAATGATTTATCATAAAACCTTGAATGTTTTCAACGCATTCAAGGTTTTCTATTTTTAAATTAGTGATTAAAAATGACATGTGGATTCGTTTTGATCAAATCCAAGCGTATCCAATTCTGTTTTGGGATGTAAAAAACCCTCAATAGGAGCAGAAGCCACAAATGATCGAGGCGCGACAAGTAAAACCGTCTGACGTAATTGTCCATCCCATGCACGAAATGAAAGCGGACTGCCTTTATAACCTTGAAGCGTGAATGATGAACTACGGAGATAACTGCTTATTTTGTCGTATTCATTTGATTTTGTACGCGTTGCCGCTTCACCTATTGCACGAACCGCTAAATATGCACCATAATCTTGCTCTTCCATTGAACGTTTTGCAAGTGCTTGAAAACGGTTTTGAATTTGCGCCGCCCCCCATTGCTCATGTGTTTTATGCCACGCACTCGCAATCAATCCTTGCGTTCCAACAACGGGTCTTGCGAGCCAGGTACGATACGCCAAATATTCACCAAATAAACCTTGCTCATCAGCCACCACCAAGACATCATAATCCTCAGTTTGCGTAAAAACTGCCACATCCGATTGCGCACTTTTTCGGGCGTCAAAGGTATGCTCCCATTTTTTCTCTGAAACAATTTTAGTGCCAAAGCGTTTTGCTGCCCGCTTCAAAGCGGTCACAAATAAAACATCTTCAGGCGCAGATCCACTCACTAAAAACCATTTTGTCCAGCGTTTTTTCAATAAATATTGCGCCAGTGCATCCGCTTTCATGGCTCGGCTTGGCAGAAGATGAAGTATATTCTTTTGGCATTGCTCACCGCGCAACGCGTCATCGGTTGTACCTGCATCGAAAAATAAAATGGGTTTATCTACAGATAAACTCGATATTGCCAGTGTGTTTTTTGCATCCAAATTTGTCACAACGTAATTAAACTTTGTAGCAATTTGCTTAGTAAATATATCAGCCACATCGCCTTCTTCAGGCACAATAAACGTCTGCAGAGTAAAGTGCTGATGAGTAAATTCACCCGTTGTATTGTTATCTGAAATCGCCAACTGTGCACCGATTGACCCTTTTTCAGTTATAAAAAGATCTAGATTTGACAGCGTCTCTGTTGGCGGTGTTTGTAATTGCGTTAAATAGGCAATAGAAATAATTTGATTGGCTTGCGTTGAAACGGTTGCTTTTTTTGCCGCTAACGCATACGAACTGACTAACGTTGACGTCAAACCTACAAGTAATAGAAAATAAAATCGTGTTTTCATAATAAAGTAAAAAGAGTTAAGAATAAAAAAAGGCAACCATGAAAGATTGCCCTTTTTTTGTTTTCCATATCGATGAGGAATTATTTTAATTTCAACGCAATGAAAACGGGATTGCCTTGACGTTGAACCAGCAACGAAATCGAAACGCCTGTGGGCATTTTTTTCACCATTCGCTCAAAATCAGACGAATCATGTACGACGTTATTTTGAACACGGAGAATAACATCGCCACGTTGCATACCGGCTTCGCGTGCAGCACCTTTGCCAACTTCTTGAATTAATACCCCGTAACGTGGTATTTGAAGTAGTTGACGCTGTTCAGATGTTAAATCAGAAACCGAAATACCTAATTGATTGACTGGTGATTTAGCAGAAGGACTTTTTGCTAAGGCCAATTTATCATCTTCTTCAGGCAATGCGCCCACTGTGAAATGGAGCGTACGGACTTCCCCTTGACGAATCAATTTTATTGTAGCCGATTCATTAATTGGCGTAATGCCAACCATGGGCGGTAAATCAGCAGAATGATCGATAATTTGACCATTAAACTCCGTAATGACATCACCAATTTGAACACCTGCTTGCTCTGCGGGTCCAGCCGCAATAACTTTTGCCACTAGCGCACCTTGCGGTTTTTTCATATTAAAGGATTCAGCAAGCTCACGCGTCACATCTTGAATTTGAACGCCAAGCCAGCCGTGTGAAGCTTTACCTTTGAGTTTAATTTGCTCAACAATGTTCATCACAACATCCATGGGTATCGCAAACGACAATCCCATAAATCCACCAGTACGGCTATAAATTTGCGAATTAATCCCAACCACTTTGCCATCCATATTAAATAGCGGACCGCCTGAGTTTCCAGGATTGATTGCAACATCAGTTTGAATAAACGGAACATAATTACCGCCAGGCAAACTACGTCCTTTTGCGCTCACAATTCCCGCAGTCACCGATTGCTCAAAACCAAAGGGTGAACCTATAGCAAGCACCCACTCACCTACCTGCAATTTATCAGGCGCACCGATAGTTACAACAGGCAAATCATGCGCTTCAATTTTCAACACAGCAACGTCAGTGCGCGCGTCCGATCCAATCAATTTCGCATTTAATTCACGACGATCATTGAGTTTAACCACAATTTCATCTGCATCTTTGACGACATGATAATTAGTTAACACATAACCATCTGATGAAATAATAAAACCTGATCCCAATGATCGAGCCTCTTTAGGTGTATAGCCTCCGCCGCCTCCCTGACCTTGCTGTTGCTCATTGAATCGACGAAATAACTCTTCTAATTCGGGTGGCATTGAGCCTTCTGGATAAGCGGGTATTTCCAACCCATTTTCAGCCCCAGCAACCGGTGCTTTTTGCGTGGTACTAATATTGACCACCGCGCCACCGTTTGTTTTGACCATTTCGGTAAAATCAGGTAGCTGTGCAAATGCTTGCAAATTAAAAAAACTTAACAAAAATAGACTAAAAAACCAGATGATGGCTCGATTACGCATATACTCTCCATTTTTCTAAAGCGTTCAAAAGGGTTATTATCGTTCCACCATACGCAAATCTCAAGATAAGACGGAGGAGAATAAATTGAAAAATGCACCATGTTTGGTAAAGCAACACCTTATTTCCGCATTGACGACATTACCTCATATTCCAAGTAACATTTTTATTGGCTATAGCGGTGGCGTAGATTCACACGTTTTACTTCACGCGTGCGCTATGTTGCCTGATATTAAGACTAAAATTATCGCTGTTTATATTCATCATGGGTTGCAAGTACAGGCAGATGCTTGGGCAGCGCATTGTCAAAAAATAACCGAGGATTTAAAGATAAAATATGTCATGTGCGCGGTGAATGCGGCACCTAATCTAGGAGAAAGTCCCGAAGAGGCTGCCCGAAATGCACGATACGCAGCTTTTAAGCAATTGATAAATGAACATGACGTGATTCTTCTTGCGCAACATCAAGAAGATCAACTCGAAACCGTTTTATTGCAACTCTTTCGTGGCAGTGGTTTACGCGGACTTGCTGGCATGCCTGCGAAAATTGAATTTAGTGCTGGCTTGATGCTGCGCCCACTGCTCCAAGTGAGCAAACAAGCAATTAACGCTTACGCTCTAAAACATAATCTCACTTGGATTGAAGATCCTAGTAATCAAGATACCGTTTATGATCGCAATTTTTTGCGAAAAGAAATTATCCCCGCTTTAAAAACACGCTGGCCCTCACTTGATAAAACCGTTTCTCGCTCTGCTGCGCATTGCGCACAATCTGAAGAATTTATTTCCTCAATGGCTAAAGCAGATTTTCAATGTGTTTTAAATAAAACGGATAACTCAATTGATAGTAGATTACTCCAACAATACCCCCTTAGAGAGCAATACTGGATACTGCGGGAATGGTTTGAGTGGCTAGGCATGAAAATGCCGTCACAAACTATTCTTGAGCGCATTTTAAACGACATGATTGGCGCAAAAGAAAATAGCTCGCCACAAATTAAGCTCAAGTACGTGACGCTCCGCCGATATCGTGAGAAGCTCATGGCTAACCATAGCGAATCTCAACTATTTGATCCATGCGAATGGCCCCATAATAACCACATTCTGATTCTTTCAAATAACACGAGGTTAACGCTAACACCTCAACCAAAAGGTATCTCAAAAACGCACTGGGATAAGGCACAAATTACGCTAAAAACGCGTCAAGGGGGTGAGAAAATACGCTTACCCAATCGCCAAGGTCATCACAACTTGAAAAAGCTATTCCAAGACGCCAACATCCCCCCATGGCAGCGTGACGTCATGCCCTTGATTTACTTAAATGAGCAATTAGCGGCAGTAGGCGATTTGTGGATTGCGGCTGAGTTTTATACGGAAATCGATTTAGCCTACGGCATTTCGTTGGATTAAAAACAAAAATGGCGTAAGATTTAGCCTGTGAACCTTGCGAATTTTTCGCACCAAATTTAGTTTACTTAATAATGGAATCCAATAATTTTATGAACAATAAACCCCGTATTTTTGTGAATAGTCTCGTTTTGATTTCGCTCGCATTGGGCGCTGTTTCAACTGCGGAGGCAAAACGTCTTGGTGGTGGCAATTCTTTTGGCAGTAAACCTTCCCATAGTGCCCCATATAGTCGATCTGCTGCCCCCTCAACACCAAGTCGAACTGCTGTTGCACCTGCCCCTGTTACCCCCAGTCACCCTGCTCCCGTTTCTCAACAACCAACACCCGCTCAAAATAGTGGCTCTGCATGGAAAGATCGTGCAATGGGTGCGGCGGCTGGGTTAGCTGTTGGGGGGCTTGTGGGTTCAATGATGAATAATGGATCAGAACAACATCAAGCGCCTATGCAAAATCAACAAGGCTACGCGCAACAACCTCAAAATCAAGATTATCAACAAGCCCCTATGCAACCTCAAGGTTATGCTCCCGCAATGAATCAAGGGTATAACAATAATGCCGTCCCACACAATTCAGGTGGATTTGGCTGGTTTGGCTGGTTGTTGATTGCAGGTTTAGGGTATGGCGCCTATCGTTATTTTTCATCCAATAAAAAAACGACTACACCCGATTATACGACCTACCCCCGGACAAATAATGAACCTAATTACGCCACATCATCCGCAAATGAAAGTGGCTCTGCAGGATTTGATACGGATTTATTATTCAGAAAAAGTGATACAAGTGTATCTTCTTCAACGGTGAATTTAGCAAAATCCTCACCGACAAATGTTCCCGCCGGATTTGATAACGGTGCCTTTTTACAAGATGTCAAAAACCGCTACACGCTATTACAAAAAGCGTGGGATGAACGCGATTTTGCTGAAATTCGCGGTTTAACATCCGATAAAGTATTTGCTGAAATTCAAGATCAACTAAAAAGTTCGACTGACGTTAATAAAACCGATATTTTGAAATTGGAAGCTGAAATTTTAGAAGTGCGTGAATTAGCAAACGAATTTGAGGCAGTGGTATTATTTGACACCATTATGCGTGAAGCTGAAGAGGATCATCCAAATCAAATACGCGAAGTTTGGCATTTTGTAAGATCAAAATCGGGTTTCAACTCAAATTGGATACTTGATGGCATTCAGCAGTTAGCCGATTAAGTACTCGCGTTTTTAAGTATCAACAAAAATGCCGGTTTAACCATCGGCATTTTTTTATCTAGGTTAATGAATTGACCGCACGAGCATTAGGCTATTATTTCTGGCTAAAGAAACCACCCCAAACTTAACCGTTTGCGTCCCTACCCATATCATATTGAAGCGCATAATGACTTTGCAAAACAAATCATAGACATTCCTGCAAAGCAAGCCACTTAGCAAATCGGCAATAAAGTTCGGATGCAACGCACACGCAAAGACAATTTAACCGGTTTTTTTAATGCGGCTGCCCTGAACTTCAGGCTTATGTCGCTCAACTATTTATTGCAACCCTATTTACCTGAGAAACTGAGTTTTCTCAAATAAATTAGTGATATTCAGTTTTGATTCATCTCTTCGACGTATAAGATACCTTTAGTGTGTTGTAAATCTAGTGTGTTGTAAATCATTCTTCAAAAAAGAAAATAAACAACAACATGGGTAATACTTAAACATGGGTAATACTTATTGAATGATGAAATATATGAATAAAAAAATTTTTAAACATAAAAAGTTTTCAACTTTCCCCCCAAAAACTAAAAAAATAATGCGCTATATAAAACTATTGCAAATGCTTGAATTAATATAATCCGTCTTCACGACTATTTCTGAATGTATTATTAATACAAATATATTTTTCATTAACTCAATTTTAATTTATTATTAATTACACCTTAAATTAACTTAGGCTTATTTTGGTGAATGCATAAATTAACCTCGGAGAGATGATGAAAAAATTATTCGCTATAGTCAGTTTGGCAACAGCCATCTATTTGCCAGCCGTATACGCACAAGAGTTTGCACCCATTCACGCTGAAACGCATAATAATGTAACGTGCGTAAAAACAAGTGAAGATGAAATTAAAGCATTATTTGATAGATGGAATGCGGCATTAGCTACATTAGATCCAGAAGAAGTGACTCAAGAATATGCGAGTGATGCAATTTTATTGCCGACGTTATCAGATATACCGCGCACTACTCATGCAGAAATAAAAGAATATTTTGTTCATTTTTTGCAAAAGAAACCCCAAGGTAAGATTGTTCAGCGAACGATTAAATTAGGTTGTAACATCGCCTCAGATACAGGCCTCTATCTATTCACCGTTCATGAAAAAAATGGCAAAACCAACGAAGTGGAAGCGCGCTATTCATTCGTTTACGAATATGATGATGACCAATGGTTAATTGAGCATCATCATTCCTCGTTAATGCCTGAGCAACTTGCAATGGCGGCTCATTCGAATCATCATGCAAAACATTAAGACAGTTCATTAATTTTGCATAAAAAGCCGTTCAGCCTACGTTTAATTGCAGCGGCTTTTTTATGATGCTAGAAACAGACCATTTAATTTTTATCCCATTTCATCTCAGATAAATTAGTACAAATAAATTATCTAATGGTCATAAAATGAAACTCTACCCGTTTCAATATCATACATAGCGCCAACAATATCAATTTTACCGAGTTGATATAAGTTATTGAGCAAAGGACTGCGTTGCTTCACTTGTTTAACCATAAGCAGAACATTCTGTTCAGATACGGCTTGAATTAACGCTTCGTCATGACCGATTGTTGTGATGTTATGCTGTGAGCAAACACCGGCAACCGAGGGTTGAATTTTTTCAAGTAGACCGGTTAAGTGATCGAGTTTGACATCAGCACACGCACCCTTGATTGCGCCGCAGTGCGTATGCCCTAAAATGACAATTAACTTTGATCCCGCTACGGAGCAGGCATATTCCATGCTACCTAAAATATCCTCGTTCACAATATTGCCTGCAACACGCGTACTAAACACATCACCGAGTCCTTGATCGAAAATCAATTCCACGGAAGTACGCGAATCCATACAACTCAAAATAATTGCCAAGGGAAATTGATTGTCTTGTGTATCGTTAATCTGTTCAAACAAATTACGATTCACTTTGAGATTATTCATAAAATGCGCATTGCCTTCCTTGAGAATCTCCAATACTTGTGCTGGTGTCAGTGCTTGTTGGCTCTCATACGTTTGCGCTTTGACGTTTTGCACAGGCTCTAAAACACCAAAACCGCGCACATTTTGCAATGTCACTTGAATATCTTTTAAAGGTGCTTCTTTTTTGAAATCACAAATCACCTCGAAAACATCGTAATCTAAATAGGTTGAGCGAGTTGCATCGATTATGACTTCAGAATTTTTAGGCAGATGATCAAACGTTTGTTTAAGATTAGCCTTGTTTAAAAAAGATACATTTTCAGATAAGCGAAAAATGATTTTATTGCCAACATGCGTTTCTCGACAATACATGGCACTTTTATAATTTTCAGCGATAACCGACACTAAAGCGCAAGCAAAACCAATGAAGATACCGGTCAAGAAATCGGTAAAAATAAGCCCTAAAACCGTCGCACAAAACGGCAGAAAATGATAAATTCCAGCTTGATACATTTTGATAACGATACTTGGACGCATCAGTTTATAACTGGTGACAAGCAAAATACTTGCAAGGCTCGCGAGTGGAATTTTATTGAACCAATCAGGAATTAAAATAACCGTCATTAAAAGAGCTAGCCCTGATATAAATCCAGCGGCTTTTGTCTTTGCGCCCGATTGAATGCTAATGGAACTGCGAACAATGACTTGTGTAAGAGGCAGGCCACCCAGTAAACTTGACGCCATGTTCCCTATGCCCTGCACTATCAATTCTCGATTTGTTGGGGTCACGCGTTTATACATATCTAATCGATCAACCGCTTCAACCGCAATTAATGTTTCTAAGCTCGCCACAAACGCCAATGTGATTGCGCTTATATAAATGACCGGATTGCTGAGTTGTGAAAAATCTGGGCTGTGCATTTGCTCAAATAAATCCCCCATCGTTTTTGCAACCGGCAAGGAGACAAGATGTGATTCTTTGAGTGCTAAATCAGGGTAATAGAATCGTAAATATTCATTAAATAAAACTCCCAAGATAACAACATGCAGTAATTGAACAAAATTCGTTATTTTAAGTGCTGGATGCTCCCAAATGATCAAAATGACTAAAGATAAAACGGCAATAATCGTCGCCGTAGGTGAAAACGCATCAAACATATGCGTTAATTCAGAAAATGAAGAATAACTATCTGACTGAAAAAAAGATAAATCTCCCTCATAATCAAAATCATAACCGACTGCATGCGGAATTTGTTTGATAAAAATGATCGCTCCAACACCCGACAGCATCCCTTTAATGACAGCACTTGGAAAATAATGTGCTATGGTGCCCATTTTGGTAAGCCCCATCACAATTTGACACATCCCCGCGATAAATACTGTTAGTAAAAATGCACTGAACCCAAGTGACTCAATACTACTGAGCATAAGGACTACAAGTCCAGCTGCCGCGCCACTAATGCCAAGTGAAGAGCCACTCAGTGGGGCAACTAATATGCCACCGACAATACTGGCAATTAATCCCGAGTAAAGTGGCGCCCCGCAAGCAAGCGCAATGCCCATGGACATAGGAATAGCGATAAAGAAAATAGCTAAACCCGCTGAAAAATCATACTGTATATTTTTAAATTCAATCATTGATAAAGCCACTGGAATTATTATTGGACACACAAAAAATTAAATATGTTTTTCACCAATACCTGAAAAACGTTGGTAGCCGTCTATTTCAATGAATTCAACGCGTATATTGTCGTCTAAAGTGGTTGCTAAAAAATCTTCAATGGTTTCCAAAATATCATGATCAATAAATATTGCTTTCGTCGTATCAATGGGGACATGGCTATTTTCTTCGATACTCAAAATAAATTTACGCAGTACCGCCTTATTGAAAAATAACACCTCTTTTATTAAAGCAAAGCTAGTAATGTGAACGTCTTTAGACAGCGTAAGGGCAACATGATAATTGGCTTTTATGACAAAGAACAAACCAATTGTCATGCCAATTACCATATTCGTTCTTACAACAGCAGTTTCTATGTTGGTTGAAGCGGCATAGATGAGCATTCACTAAAAAACTAATTAGCTCTCACCAACTCCGAATGCGCCCAAAAACGGCTTTTTGCCAGAGCGTCAAGCAAACCATAATTACCATCATGTTTGATTGCAAGCGTAGGAATTGACGTATCACGAATAATTTGCTCCGCAGTATCGCCCAGTAAAATAGTGCTTGAACGTGAACGACCATGCGTACTGATAACGAGTAAATCCGCGTTGAGTTGCAATTTTTCGTACAAAATGGCGTGTGCGGCATTACCCCCTTCCATAAATACAGGTTTCACACTGACGCCATGCGTTTCAACCGTGGCAAGGAAATTTTCAAAGGTTTTCGCTTCTTGCCATTCCACTTGTTCAATATGTTCATCGTAACGCACGGCAACTTCATCAAAATAAATATGCAACGCAACGACTTCTTTTAAACCATACATTTTTGCCAGCGCAGTGGCGTGTGACAAACTGTCAGCAGACGCGGGTGAAAAATCAATCGGTGCGACAATGCGTGTGATTTCCGGTTTAGCATTTTCAGGTACAACCCACACCGAAGCCTTTGTCACCATTGCCAAATGCGCGGCAAGCGAGCGACGTTTAATTTGTTGTTTGCGATGTCCGAGTAAGACTAAATCGGTATTTGACATCACAATGTATTCAATCAAATTATCAATATGCGACACGCTGTTAAAGACTTGCGATTGGAACGTTAAATCATTTCGTGACGTATCAAAATAATCATCTACTTCCTGTTGAATACGCGCCTTAATCTCTGCGAGTTCTTTATTGGAATAAGGTGGTTTTTTAGGCGGCAAGGTGTGAATGAAATGGAATTCTGAGCTGATACCATGTTTTGCCAAATTTGCCGCATAACGCAAAATTTCAGCGTCTTCTTCATTCATAGCAAGCAACACATTTACGCAGCCAAATTTGCCTGCCGCATTGACACGCTCTTTTAGCGTTGCAGCTGCTGTTTCTTTCTGATGCGTGTGAGCAGGTGTTTTATCTAAGAATTTAAATAAAATGGCATACAAAATTAACGCAGATAAAACGCCTGTTAAAAAATCGGTTAAAGGAACCATCACAGCGGTATAGGTCATTAAACTGGCATGGAATTTATTGTGTTCTAAAACTTGTTTAATTTCAGCGGGTTTGAACATATTACTGGCAACCCAAAGTAAAATCCCACCAATGCACGCCATCGGTACCATTTCCAAATACTCTGCAATGTAATAAGCCAAAGCGAGTTTTAAAAATGCTTTGAAATAGCCTGCAAGCGGCGTAACCGCCCCCGCTTTAATACTTGTTGCGGTTCTTGCGAGTGCGCCTGTGCAAGGAAAACCATTGACCAGCGGCACAATCACTTGTACCAAACCTTGTCCCCAAAATTCTTTATCTGGATTAAATGGTGTTTTGCGATTGTCTGCTAAACGGTCAGCCATCGATGAACAAAGCAAACTTTCAACGCCTGAAACAAACACAATCGCCAGCACAAAAAACACAATATCAATCATCACACTCGTTGTGAGGTCTGGCATGATGGGTGGGGTGAATTGGAAAAAATTATTAGGAATTGAGCCATAAATATCGCCAACGAGTTTAATACCTTTGTCGTTTAAAACCGTCGCGCTCAAAAGCGTTGATAACGAAATGGCAAGCAGTGGCGCAGGAATAAAAATCGAAATTCGCAACAAAATTTTGGTTAACGCAAACGTACCTAAACCAATAGCTACCGCCCAAATGTTGATTTGACTAAAATCAATGGATGTTTGCGCGAGCGTGCTAAAAAAATCGCCCGCTTGTTCACCTTGTTTAACTAGCAAATCACTGAGTTTTGTAACGCCTAAAATTTCTTTAAAATTCGTCATGGCAATAACAACAGCAATGCCAGCAGTAAAACCTACCACGATAGAATTCGGTACTAAATTGGCATATTTTCCCAATCCAAATACGCCCATTAGCATCAAAATCACGCCCGCAATAACAGAAACTAAGACTAAAAATCCGTGTGCCTCTTGCAACGACCCGCCGCTCGCTTCGCCGTATTTTGAAATCAACGCTGCAATGATCGGAATAAATGCCGCTGTCGGTCCATAAACTTGATATTTAGAGCCACCAAAAGTTCGCCCAACCGCACAAGCTAACGCCCCTGCAATAATGCCTTGTTCTGGGCGCAAACCCATTGCCATTGCAAAGCCCATTGCCATTGGAATGGCTGTTAGGGCGACAATTAAGCCCGCACTAAAATCGCGGTACACAATTCGCCCCCAATTAGCACGGTCTATATCTTCCCATCTGCTATCAAAAAACGTAAAAAATAGCTTTAATCTTTGCAAAATCATTGGCTTTTCCTTTAATAAAGTAGAATCGCTATCACTTTAGTTTAATGTGAAATCGACTCAATTAACTCTTGAATACTCGACTGCGCACTTTCTTGCATATAGCTTTCCTCCCCCACAAGCCCCGCAATTAATCCTTAAATAATGGCGCCCCTGATGCGAGTGCAATTCCTAAGTAAAGAGGCAATGCATCCAGAAACACCACTAAGGAGGCAGACATGTCACCCCTGAAATTTGCACCGTAATAAGCAATATGCTTATGAATCATTTGAAATCCTATTGCGTGGATGTTTAATTAATACCTTATAAAAAAGGGTTAATATTTAAACATATAACCTTGACTGCGTCTTGTAATAATCCGATGTTTACCAATCTTTTGACGTAATCGAGAAATATAAACTTCAAGAACGTTACTATCTGGATCAGAATCCAGTTCATATACACTTTCAATCAATTTTGATTTAGTCAAAAGTTTATTGGGATTTAACAAAAACAGCTTGAGTAACACAAATTCAATATAGGTTAAATCGTGAACAATATTATCATTCGTAACCGTTTTATTATCTTCATTCAAGTACAAACCAAACGCGTCAATACCTGCTGTTGAAGTTTCCGCTATTTGAGAATCTCCTTTATCGCAATTATTCATTCCGTTCAGGCGTGAAATCAATGTTTGAGTGCGGGATGGCTTTTCTACGTAATCATCTACTCCATCATTAAAAGCATCCAAACGGTTAGACCAAGTATCATCATGATTACTAAGGATTAAAACAGGTGTAGTCAATCCATTAATGCGCCATGTTTTTAAAATATCGAGTCCTAATAATTTGGATAAGCCTAAGTCAAGTACAATGATGTCGTAATCCTTAGAAAATCCCATAAACTCACCTGATTTCCCCTCCGTCGCTAAATCAACAGTAAAGCCAGATTGGACTAAATCGTGTTTCATTAAATTCCCAAGGTTGTGATCATCTTCAACAAGTAATAATTTCATTTTTTTTTAACCTCAATATGCCCACACAATAAAATCAACATCTTTTTTAAATAGCGTGAACTTATAAAAATGAAACCATCAAAAAATGGATTGCAATGCAATGCAATCTGAATTAAATATTCACGACTTATTTACTGTGGATTATAGATTTTTAATATGAATTAAAACTGAATAAGGCAATTTTTTACACTGGAAAAAACCTTTTATTATTTATGTAATAACTAAAAATAGTAACCTAAAATTCAGTTATTATTCATAAAATTATAAAATTTCACCCACAAATCTTCATGCTAAAATCGATAGACACTTGAAACCCTGCTATTAAAAAATATCGTTATTTTTATATTGACAGGAAAAAATCTTAGTAGTAACCTAGTTTCGCAGTTGGTTATTTTTTTACTTTAAAAGTTATAATTATAAAAAATTAAGGAGAAGATAATGTACGCAATCACCACAAAATCTGTTTTAAAATCTATATCAATTATAGGTTTATTAGCAATGGTTTATAGTCCCGTCATGGCAAATGAACATGATGCGGAGTGTGCAAAACACCATCAAAATAAAACTAATTGGGATGTATCGCAAAATCATTTAGATAAAGCAAATCCTAATAATTTTTGTCACAATGCAATAGAGCCAAAAGAACTTGAAAAATATTCATCTGATGAGACAGTAACAAATCATGACGGATATTATGTGGATGGTAATTGATGGTTTGATTAAAGCGGCTGTATGCAGTTGATTTGTTTATAATTGGCTGTGTACAGTTGCTTGAAGAGTAGATGTCATTACTTTTTCAAAAATAATCGATTTATATAAAACAAAGAAATTTATCCATTTTGCAATAATGTCATCAGATTTATTGCTAACAATTTCTTAAAAAGTAACGCATTTAGTTGCAAGATTCGACACTATAAAGTAAATCACTGCTAAATTCGAGTATCGCTTTTGTAAGTTATTTTTTGCTGTTTATTTTGATCTCGCTCATGCTCAGCCATTATGACCACATCACATGCCCCACATCCTAAGCAAGCCCCCGTTTACTTGAAATAAAATCTAGATCAGCGATACCTTCAACAATCAAAGCATTGATTTGCTCTTTAAGTGAGTTTTTTCAGAGTCATTGCGGAGTGGGATTAAACGAATTTTATAATTCCTAAACTTTTCAATCACTTGCTTTTGACCACGCTAATAATCTGCCAAATGCAAGTGCTTGATTGTATTAATCCCCACTCGCTCAAGTTACACAAAAAAACTTAGACAAACGTGCACCTACTCAAAATCGTAAGTCACATTGCCAAACAAGATGACAAGCTGCCCATCTGGAATATAAGCTAAAGCCTCGCGTTCTCTGCTCTACACCACACTTTACAACACGCCCATGGGCCTTGTTTCACGTTGCTGCATGGTCGGAAATGGAGTAAGAGCTTGAGCACGGGAGTTTTGGTTTATTGCATGACAGCGTAATTTTCAAATTAGACCGTTACCGCGCTTACAACGCTTGCAAGTTAAAGAGGGTTGCTTAATGATGTTCGTTGCGAGCAAACTTTTATTTTCTTTTTTGGTAAACTTTTTTAGCGACTTGCACGGTTGGTTTTTTCAAACTGCCACGTAAATCAAACTTAGAAATTTCATACGCTTTGCATAACGCTTTCACTTTCTCTAGCGCAGCTTCACGCCCTGCTCTTTTGCACGCTTCAATCTTCTCAGCTAATTCAGCTTGCTCCATTACTAACAGTTCAAGTTCTGCTTCATAATTTATATTAGCTACATGATCGTTCATTTTTTCTCCAAAAATATAATTAATTGTTAAGTTGTTTAATCGTTATAGATAATGACGTTATTATCTAATTTATAGATAAACCAATTTATTATAATTGATTACAGTTAAGTGTAAAGCATTGATGTGCATATTGAATTAGATTACTGACAGTAAATATTGTATTGAATTTATTTTTTCCATGAATATATACTGGAAATAAGTAAATGAACTTAACCAATTTTTAAAAAATTGTCATCAACCCAAACTCACTTTTCAAATATAATAGGGATCACTTTATTTTTACAATTAATCATAGTTGATTATGGATGAGTCAGAATTTATCACTGCTATATACAAACAAGCCAAAGCACCTAAACCGCTAAAAAACCTTGATAAAATAAAAGTACATAGCGTAGAGCGCTTAAAGTTAAAACAATTTTCACTTAAACGCTTTGCGGCTCGTTTGGAGAAAAATCCGAAAAATCACAGTGAAGCTATTACGCTAATTGAGAAGATTGATTTGCATTCTTTACTGCTGCAAGATGATACTGATTAGCCATCACACCGTTACCGCGCATGCCCTAACTTGTATTCAATGCGTATAACTGCATCTTTTACGTGTATGACATTGCATTGGAGTTATAACAACCAAATAATGAAAGCTGAAAAATTCCTATTTCAAACTCAGTAAATAAAACGGCATGAATAACACCATTAAAATAATTAAACCAAATAAGCCAACAGAGCTAAGTTCCATAAATATATTTCCTTTTCATTGAGTTAACAATTACTGGTATGAGATAAAATCAATCAAATTAAAAAAATAATTCACCTTCAGTATCTGTTAAATTATCAATTGGCACAATACGTCAAATAACTTATTAATGGGCGTTTAATACATTTCAACGCGCAACCCCGCAAACCTCTTGTCCATATTGCAACGTTAAACTCAAAATAAAAAAGTTATTTCGAATTTTTCGAAAAAAGTTTTGACGCTTAAACCCCTATAGGACATGGCTCATAGCGATTTTTAATGAAAAAATATGTGTCATTTTGGAGCTGTATATAAACGTTGTATTTGCCAATAAGCATCATAATTTTTGAATCGGATATTGATTGGACGATTCATTTACGCGTTTTTTCAAATCTGCACCCATCTTAAAATGCACAGCATGCGTTTGTTCGAGTTGAATTGCTTCACCAGTTTTGGGATTGCGTCCAAGGCGTGCTGCACGCAAACGCAAACTAAATGCCCCAAAATCCCTAATCTCAACTCGCCCTCCTTTTGCCAGTTCATCTTCCATGAACTTCAATATTATGTTTACTGCTATTTCAACATCTGCGTTTGATAAATGCTTTTGTTTACTTGAAAGTACGTTAATCAGTTCTGACTTTGTCATATTGAATATTTTTGAATTTGAAAGAAATTGTCGTTCTTTACTACAACTAATGAGATTTATCTACAATGGTTGCTCTAAATAAAAAAGCCCTCACTGCTTTTAAACAATGAGAGCTTAGAGATCAAACCAAACTTTGAAACACAAAACTATTTGAACGTATTATCTATAGCTTTACCACTTGGCTCAATACGTCAAATGACGTATAAAATGGATTTTATAGGCAAAAAAAGCTCCCATTACTTCAATAATAATGAAGCCATATTTTTTATTACTATATGCGCGCGACTTTTTAAGTAACGAAATTTTACATTTAACAGATTGATTTATTTACCATTAAAAACTTCTATCACTTTTAACCAGTGATAGAATTGAACGATTTTTTGAATTAGCTGCTTTGATGTTATATCGTTTTATACACCAAGCAAGTCGTTTGCTGCACGTTCGGACATGGCGTGAGAGTCACATAGCTATAATTGCTGATATTTAAAACAAGTCCTGAAATAAAATCCATAATTTTCAACAGTATAAATGGAAAATAACCAGCTCATTTCTGTAAGTAATTGATCCTAAACAGCTACACAGCTAATTTTTTATGGCTGTAGACCCGAACGATGGTTTGATAAAGCTATTGATGCCTAAATGTGATATTTTGCTTCAAAATGGTGCAAAAAAATAAAATAATGCTCACAAATACATCAAGCAAAAATTCACATTTCTATAAAATCGTTATTTTACAATTAGTTATAAATTGGCAACTAAATTGCTTAAATTCCATCAATCACTCAATGTAAATTGGTAGTCAGTATAAAAAACCGTTACCCATAAGTGAATCAGAAGATCAAAGTGCAGAAGTCACATTATTTTTCCTTACTCAAATTTTAGGATAATTCTATGTTTTGCTCGACAAATATGCCGCGTTTTGGCGATAAAAAAAATTCAGACTTTTTTGAAGAATATGTGTATCGATTATTAAATGAACGTGATAAAAGCGGCTTAACTGACATGATTGGCGGTATTGAAGCTTTGATGATTAGTGTTGAACCTGGTAATTCTGTCGAATATATTACTGAATTAGCATTGATGACGCCATATGAATATTTGGTTACGCTCGACAGCGAAAAACATTACACACACGTTTTACGCATTGACATGAATTCACCCGATATTTTGTTGCGCGAAGTGAAACATGCAAACCATAACGATATTTTCAGAAGCTTGAATGATTTGTATCCTGTTGGTGCAAAACGTTCGCATAGCCGTTATTTAGGTGAAATTTTATTAACAACAAATCGCCATGCAGTCGTGGCCTTGCAACAAGAACGTGAATTCCGTTTTTTCCCGATTGGGCAATTAGCGGATTTGGATTTACCGTTAAACGTCAGCATCTCAAAACCTTCTCCTTACACACAAAACGTGGTGGGTTACATGGAACGTCCTGAAAATGGCATTCGTGTTTACCAGCATGGTAATTGTTCGATTTTACCCACGGCGCAAGCGGCTAATAATCGTGGCAAAGAAATGCAGGAACGATTAGGAATCAAAGATTTTATTTTGCCAATTGACCACCTTGCAACACGCATTTATAGCCAAAACCGTGAAGCTGCAATTTTAGAATATCTAGCATTATCTAGTTATTACTATTGGGGAAGTTACAATATTTCTGACCAAAATTCATCAACAAACGTGACAAAAAATGTTCGTTTAGACCCCGAATCGAAAAGTCCTGCAAAAGTTTTCACCGCAAATAATCACCCGTATTGCGTAAATCATTTGGATAAATTGCCAAGTCCAACCGAAACATTTGTTAGAAATTATGGACCTCGTTTGCATCATATCGCCGTAAACGTAAAAGATGGCAACGTCAACGGTAAAGAAAATATAGACGTTGTAGTGGATGCAATTGCCGCGCAAGGCAAAGGTTTTTTACTTGAAACCGTAGGCTCACGCGAAGAAGGTTTAAAACAAATTTTCTCGTCAGCCTCTGATTTTTCATCCTTAATTATTGAATATGTACAACGTTTTGGTGATTTTCAAGGCTTTTTCACTAAAGAAAATGTGGCTTCATTAACGTTTGCGGCTGGACAAGAAGAAGGGGTTGCGATGGATAATTTTGGCAATAACAATTACTGATTTAACGTTATGCTCAACTTTTAAGTTTTAGAAAATTTTAAAAATTCATTTTCTTAACTTTCAAGTTGATTCGAATAACAACATAAAATAACAACATAAAATCAAATTTTGACTGTTAAACGCCATAGTATCGACATCAGATTAAGTCATTTTAAGATTTTAAAATTCATCAATCAACGCATCGGTAGACCCCGCCAACTTTATTGCGGCGCACCTGAGCGTCACTTTTAACGTTCAATATACTGGAATTTTATGAAACAACTTAGCCCAACAGGGCAACAAATCATAAACAACATAGCGCAACGTTATGCCTTCAGCTCTGACGCGGTTTTCAGTATGTTAGTGTCGGTAATTAACGGCAATGGTTCTATGGCGCAGTTTAACCATCCTGAATTCGGTGGCTCTGGCCAATGGATGCGCGGAGGTATGATTATGGTGGGCGATATGTTTAATAACGGTTTGAAAAACAGCGTTGGGAATTTATGTCAAGAATTAGCGAATTTAATTGCGAATGAACCGAATTTAATTCAAACGGGCAGTTTTCAATCACAAAATCAAGATAATCAAGAACACGCTAATGACGCTAATAATTCACCACAACAAAATTCCTCAAATTCTGGCAATGCAGTGAGTTTATTTATGCCTGGTGAGGATTCACAAAATTGGTGGATATCAAGTGGATTGCAATTCCCAAACAGTATCGGCAAACAAAACAACATTCGATATGCCTATTTTGCGAGCATTCGCCGATTGGCAATTCAATTGCACGGTGATATAACGCTTTATGATACTTTAGACCATCAAATAGGTGGTTTTTCTCAACAACAAGGTAACGAAGCGTCGTTGACTTTCACTAGTCAATATGGGCTTGTTGATATTAAAACGTTGCCTATTGTTTCCGTCAATAATGATGATTTGCAGCGCCTTAATTCGCAACAAATCGTCGCACCAATAACAATTGATTCACCTAAATCAACGTTTCAAGAAACCGATATTTTTAGTGCTATTGAAAAATTAGCGATTCTCAAAGACAAAGCGATATTAACCGAAAACGAGTTCAGCACTAAAAAAGCAGAACTACTCGCAAGACTGTAACAATTTTTTCAAAAAATAATGAAATCAAACAAATACTTACCTTTTCGTGAAGCCGCTCTCGAATATCATCAATTTCCCATTGCAGGCAAACTCAGCGTTATTCCAAGCAAACATTTGTCAAACCAGCGTGATTTAGCTTTGGCTTATTCGCCAGGTGTTGCGGTAGCATGTGATGAAATTGTCGCTGATCCCAATAACGTTTACAAATACACGATAAAAAGCAATTTGGTTGCTGTCATTACAAATGGAACGGCAGTATTAGGTTTAGGGAACATTGGACCGCTTGCTGCCAAACCTGTGATGGAAGGTAAAGCGGTTTTATTTAAAAAATTCGCGGGGATTGATGTTTTTGATTTAGAGATTGCTGAATCTAACCCTGATAAATTATGTGACATTATCGCAGCGTTAGAACCAACGTTTGGGGGTATCAATTTAGAAGATATTAAATCACCTGAATGTTTTTATATCGAACGCAAATTAAGCGAGCGAATGAAAATCCCCGTTTTTCATGATGACCAACATGGGACAGCTATTATTGTCGCGGCAGCATTATTAAATGGCTTAAAAATCGTTAAAAAAGATTTGCAGCGTTGCAAATTAGTGGTTTCTGGCGCAGGTGCCGCCGCTTTGGCGTGTTTGAATTTGCTTGTTGATATGGGTTTTCCGCTTCATAACATTTTTGTTGCTGACATTGAAGGCGTCGTTTATCAAGGTCGCATCGAATTGATGGATGAAGACAAAGTTCGTTTTGCTCAACATACCGATGCGCGAACACTAGCGGAAATTATTGTTGATGCGGATATATTTTTAGGGTTATCAGCAGCAGGCGTTTTGAAAGCTGAAATGGTAAAAACGATGGCTAAATGCCCGTTAATTTTCGTGTTAGCGAACCCAACACCTGAAATTATGCCTGAAGAAATTAAAGCCGTTCGTGATGATGCGATTATTGCAACAGGACGTTCAGATTATCCAAATCAAGTAAATAACGTGCTGTGTTTTCCGTATATTTTTCGTGGAGCATTAGATTGTGGCGCGAGTACGATCAATTTGAAAATGAAACTTGCGGCGGTTCAAGCAATTGCAGATTTAGCACAAGCTGAACAATCGGACGTTGTAGCAAAAAACTATGGCATTAGTAACATATCGTTTGGTGCAGATTATTTAATTCCAATTCCCTTTGATCCACGTTTAATGACAAAAATTGCACCTGCTGTTGCAAAAGCCGCGCAAGATTCTGGTATTGCAAGTCGCCCCATTCAAGATATGGAGGCTTATGTTAGACATTTACAGGAATTTTCATATCACAGTGGCGCGTTTATGCGTCCAATTTTCCAAGTGACAAAAGATGTTCAACCCATAAAAAAACGAATTGTTTTTGCCGAAGGAGAAGATGAACGTATTTTGCGTGCCTTACAAATTATTGTTGATGAAGGTATTGCAAATCCTATTTTGATTGGTCGTTTAGAGGTTTTAGAGCAGAAAATTCAAAAATTTGGTTTGCGTTTAAAAGCGGGGGTTGATTTTCAAGTGGTGAATCCAGAAATCAACAAATTTCACGAAAATTATTGGCAAACGTATTTAGAAATGACGATGCGAAAAGGTATTAGTGAGCAATTCGCAAAAATTGAAATGCGTCGTCAACATACGTTAATTGGTGCGATGATGATTCATAAAGGCGATGCTGATGGCATGATTTGCGGCACGTTAGGTTCAACAAATTCGCATTTATCATATATCGACACAGTTTTAGGTAAACGTAAAAATGTGAGTGTGTATGCGTCGATGAATTTGTTGATTTTGCCTGAACGCCAAATTGCGATTGTCGATACCCATATTAATGAAAACCCAACCGATGGAGAACTCGCTGAAATTACGTTATTAGCCGTTGAACGAATTCGCCAATTCGGTTTAATTCCAAGAGTAGCTTTGCTTTCACATTCAAATTTTGGAATTAGTGACAGCGAATCGGCAAGAAAAATGCGTTCAGTTTTAAAAATTATTCAAACCATAGACCCAAATTTAGAAATTGACGGTGAAATGCACGGCGATGTTGCGCTTGATTTTGATATGTTAAAACAATCTATTCCCAATACACCGCTACAAGGGAGCGCGAATTTGCTAGTTTTACCCAATATCGATGCTGCAAATATCTCTTACAATTTGCTAAAGGTTACTGCTGGTAACGGTATTTCAATTGGACCGATTTTGTTAGGGTGTACAAAACCTGTTCATATTTTGACCGAATCCTCAACGGTTCGTCGAATTGTGAATATGACTGCAATGTGTGTTCTAGATGTAAAAGAATAATTCGCTAATGGCGTTTCCTCTTTTTTCGACCTAGTTGAATTATATTAAAACTTATTTGTAAATTCAGTTATACCATAAAAATATCAAATTGATACCATATGGAAATATTAAACTTTTTAGAACGCAACGAAAAGACCAGTTGCGTTATTATATCGTCTACTTACCTGACGTCATACCTCACTTACATTGGTAAAAACGGATTATGGCTTAATGAAAAACCTGCTGCATTAACATGACCTCCTCCACCATATTCCACTGCTAACGCACCAACGTCTAAATCACCAATGGAACGTAAACTATAAATCCACCGCAGCTTATCACCATCGTAGTAATAAACCATCCCTACTCCACTGGATTTTTCTGCTAAAAGATGCCCCAAATCACTCGAAAAACAGGGACCCGCATTCACGGCTAAACCTGTAGCATTGCCTATTTTGATTGGATGAGCATATCTGGCTAATCGCTTAACCATCCTAGCCATTTGAGCTACTTGAATACGTCCAACAGAAAACAAACTTTTCAAATTTAACGAACCAAATGCCTTAAACGATAACGGCATTTTTTCATAAATGGCGGTAGTAATTTCTTGCGTGCCTGCTAATTGAAAACGCCATAAATCGCGATCTTCAATATGTTGTAAAATGATTGGTACCTCAAGATCGGGGAAGAAATGTTGCCAGGCTAAAACACACCCACTGTGATTCATGTCAAAATGCACGGTTACATTCTCAGGCATCGGTACATTTTCAAACTGCTTCATTGCCGTGACGTGATGATCTATTAGCGTTAAATGCTTAACAGTTTTAGCCGCATCTAAAAGAATAGCTGGTGAATACGAAAAATCAAGAATATAAACTTCACCATTCTCGTTATGTTTTGGAAAGGGTTCGCCAAATCTCGCAGGCACATATTTCGCCTGATTACCATATTTCATAAATGCACTCCATGCAGCACCATAGCCATCGATGCAATCTGCATGATAAATAATGATAATCTCTTTAGGTTTAGGTAAATTCATATTGGCTCGGTCAGTTAGCGTTTGGGTATTGACATGAATACTGTAACTGAGATTATTTAATAACAAAAATGATTCTCTCGTCCTTACGCCATTTAAGTATGAAATTCATCTGTCAGACGTTGCCCAAATCATAGTGGATTTGATTGCACCTATGCACCCGACAAAGCCGGCAACCCGAGAATTTCAGGCCACTATAGATGCAAAATCACCACCGACAATAGATAAGTACTCGGTTTAAAAAATCTTTAGCACTATTTTTTATAGCTACAGACACAATTTCAAATAATACATGAAATCAATCGGTTGAATAAAAAGCGTCAAATAATTTTATATCCTTAAAAAAGGATTTCATTAAAAAATCAGACATTATGCTTGATTATCGTATTTTAACTAATTGATATTATTAGATAATTATCCTCTATATCTATATTTGCTGGCAAAAGTAATCTATGTTTATCTCTTGAAGGTGCACAAAATTAAGTTACCCATAGAGAAAGAATGGGGTTAACTTACAATAACACACCAAACTCTCGTATTTTAAAATCCTTCTCGCGTCAAAGCGTAAATTTTAGCTTATTTGAAACGTAAATATAAGACGTGATAATTATATTAACGAGCCTGTACCAAATACCGTGTTGAACGAAGCTAAACTGTCTACTTGAGCATCTAAAGTAGCGCTGATTCCCGTTAATTGAATAGTGACAATTTGATTATTTAAAGTCCCTTGAACAGTCATATTGCCATCCGTATAAGAAGCGTTTGTGAGTGATTTCGCGGTGCCTGCGGCAAAGACGAGCTTGTCATTTACCCCAAAGCCGGCAATGGAGGCAGCGTAATTACCTGAAGTGATATTGAAAATCTCTGCTGCGGCTGTTGCGATGGAAGACGTACTAGTGGCATTGAGTGAAACAGATACCGGCGATGCAGCGGCTACAGTGCTAGTTTGTGCACTCGTGATAAGCTCAACCGTACTCAGTAAATCAGTATAACTCGCCTGCACACTGATGGTTTTACCCACTTCGGTTTGCGTCAAAGTATAGGTTTCCCCTACTGCGCCTAAAATAGCCGATCCATTGCTGAGCCATTGATAGCTAATGGTACCTAAACCATCTAAGTCCGATAAGGTATTGCTCACAGTGAGCACTTGCCCTTGAGTTGCTGTCCCTGTAATCACGATGAGACCCAGAGGCAAATCATTCACATTCACCACACTATTTGTGCTCAAGCTCGTGACACGTTCAACTGTACTCAGTAAATCAGTATAACTCGCCTGAACACTGATGGTTTTACCCACTTCGGTTTGCGTCAAAGTATAGGTTTCCCCCGTTGCGCCTAAAATAGCTAATCCATTGCTCAGCCATTGATAGCTGAGAGTACCTAGTCCCTCCTCATCGGCTAAATTATTGCTTGCAGTGAGCACTTCTCCCTGAATGACTTTGCCTAAAATTGCTACACTTCCCGTCGGCAAGCTATTGATATATATTGTATTTTCAACGACCGTTAATAAATTTGGTGTCATCAGATTATTAATGGTAATCGTAGCATCAGCACCGTTTTTATCATCTACTCCGAGATAGAGTATTGTATTAATCCCATCAAGACTGTATTCAATTACCCCCTGTTTAACATTATCGCCAGTCCCACTCACAATCGTATTGACTGCGCCATAGCCTACTATCTCCATTCTATCGCCTTTTACAAAATCTACGATTGTATTATTTGTAAATAAAAAGTTACTGAACACAAAAGTATCATTTCCCGCGTCCCCTTGAAGCGTGTTCTTATCTCCCTCTGCAATTAAACGATCTGCACCAAATCCGCCAATCAAGGTATCACCACCCATTCCATATATTGTGTCATGACCGCCTAATCCTGATAGCGTATTTGATGCACTATTACCTGTAAGAATATTATCTAATGCGTTACCTATGCCCGTATTTCCCAAATCGCCTATTAGAGTCAGATTTTCAATATTGGAATTTAGCGTATAACTCACACTTGACTGAACGGTGTCTATTCCTTGGTTCGCGTTTTCTGTCAGAAAATCTGCTATATTATCAACTATATAAAGGTCATTACCTAAACCACCGATCAGTGAATCGCTCCCCAGTCCACCGTCTAAGGTGTTATCGGCGGTGTTTCCTATCATTATATTATTACTAAGATTACCCGTACCTGTGATAACGGAAGTTCCAACTAAATTGAGGTTTTCAATATTAGTAGGCAGCGTAAAATTCACGCTCGATTGAGCTAAATCTGTTCCTTCATTTACATTTTCTATTATGGAATCGGCTGAGCTGTCCACCACATAGGTGTCATTGCCTAAACCGCCTATCAGTGTATCATTCCCCGCGCCACCGTCTAAGGTGTTATCCGCAGTGTTTCCTGTCATAACATTATTGCTATCGTTACCCATCGCAGTCATGACTGTATTTCCTAATAAAATGAGGTTTTCAATATTCATGGGTAGCATGATACTGACGCTGGATTGAACTAAATCTGTCCCTTCATTCGCAATTTCTATGACAGAATCAGCTGTGCTGTCCACCACATAGGTGTCATTGCCTAAACCGCCCATTAACGTATCATTGCCCGCGCCACCGTCTAAGGTATTATCGGCGGTGTTACCTATCATGACATTATGACTTGTATTCCCTATTCCCGTGATAGCAGAAGTGCTAATTAAATTGAGATTTTCGATATTTATCGGCAATGTAAAATTGACGCTGGATTGCACTAAATCTGTCCCTTCATTCACATTTTCAGTTAGGGTATCGAACGCGCTATCTACCACATAGGTGTCATTCCCTAACGCTCCCATTAACGTGTCATTCCCTGCTCCGCCATCTAAGGTATCGTCACCATTGAGTCCAATTAACGAATTATTTCCATTGTTACCGACTATCACATTATCGCTACTATTACCCGTACCTGCGATGGCGGATGTGCCCGTTAAAATGAGATTTTCAAAGTTTGTAAGCAACGTATAACTGACAGTCGATTGAATCGTATCTATCCCTTCGTTCGCATTTTCTCTCACCACATCCGCGCTATTATCCACAAAATAAGAATCATTACCCAAACCACCAATCAGCGTATCTCGCCCTGCTCCCCCGTCTAAGGTATCGTCGCCATCCAGTCCAGCTAACGTATTATTTCCACTGTTACCTACTATGACATTATGGCTACTATTACCCGTGCCTGCTAGAGCGGATGTTCCCGTTAAAGTGAGGTTTTCAAAATTAGTTGGCAACGTATAAATGACACTCGACTCAACTGTATCTATCCCCTCGTTCAGATTTTCAGTCAGGGTGTCTTTTGCGCTATCTACTACATAAGTGTCATTCCCTAAACCACCTATGAGCGTATCAACGCCTGCGCCACCGTTTAACGTGTTATCCGCACTGTTACCAGCAATGATATTATTACTTTGGTTACCCGTACCGACAATGGCTGTATTTCCTAATAAAACAAGGTTTTCAATGTTGATGGCAAGCGTGAAACTCACGCTGGATTGAACGACATCGATTCCTTGATTTACATTTTCTTTAATGGTATCAGTTGTGCTGTCCACCACATAGGTGTCATTGCCCAATCCTCCAATCAAGGTATCAATTCCCTCTCCACCATTTAACGTATTATTGCCACTGTCACCCGTGATGACATTATCAATGTTGAATGTCGAATCAATACTGCCATCAGAATTATATCGAATTAACAAAAAATCCGTGTTGCCGCTATTATTGAAACTCCCCACCACAACTATTTTACCGTCGGACTGCGCAGTCACACTATTAGCTAAATACGCCCCATTAGCCTGACTACTTGTCACTATTCCATCGACACCAAAGCTCTGATCTAAACTACCATCACTGTTATAGCGCGCCAATACAATAGATGAATTGCCAGTAGTATAGGTTTTCGTGCCCACTACGACTATTTTGCCATCCAATTGCAGAACGGCTTTACTGACATTGACTTGATATTGATTTGTTGGATCAAAAAAATCAGTCATCACTGTGCCAAAACTTGTATCGAATAGGCCGTTACTGCTAAAACGAATAAGGGTGAAATAAGAATGTAAAATATTATCAATCGACGCTTGGACAGTGCCAACGACTAATACTTTACCATCTGGCTGGAGCAAAATACTTTGAGCAATTTGATTAAACCCACCAAAATCATAATTCCAATTGCCCCCGTTATTGGCATAACCAGCCGCACTCGTGTTATACCAACTTAAATCCGTTGAACCATCACTATTAAAACGATGCAAAGACCACTGCGACGTGGGGGAAGTGCCCGATAAATCATTGTAAAAATAACGATACCCCGCTGTGAGTATTTTACCATCCGCTTGAATGATAAAGCTGTTCACGCCCATTCCAAGAGATGAACTATCTCCGCCACTAAACGTTGTATCGTATGGGCCAGAGAAAAAATGTCGCGCTACGGTCAAATTATTATAATTTCCAGCCGTCCCGCCTACGACCAATAAGTAATTAGAATAACCACCAGTAATTTTAACGGTTTGTATCGCAACATCAGCAGAAAATATGCCTTTCGCATAAGGATATCGACTGTAAGATTCAAAATGCCTATCCAAGATACCATTGCTGTCAAATAAAGAGACGGCTTGTGTTGTTGCCACCACTATTTTGCCTGGATAAACACTCGTTAAGTAATGAACCGCCGTAGCAGATCCTGTACTAGCCTTAACAATACCTTTAGTACCAAAACCAACATCTAAACTTCCGTTACTATTATATCGGGCTAAAGTAACATACCCATTTCCCGAGCCACCCACCAATATTTTACCATCGGGCTGCACATCGACACTTTTAGCATAATCGGTATTGGAACCCAAATCCGTTATGACTACCCCTGGTGCTGGGAGTGGTTTTGCGGCAAGAACAGATTGAAAAGAAGCAGGCGATAGCTCGAGCGTTTGAATCTTACCTGTATTTTTCTCAAGCACCCAATCTCCCCCTAAAACCTTAGCCCCGGTTAAATCATCAGAAGCGGCGACATCAGCAGCTGCGAAAGTCGATAGCGCATTGATGAAAGCCAAGCCATTCTCACCCTTAGCAACATCACAACCATAAAGTAATAAATCGCCCGTTGCAGACAATGCAGATCCAATACGTTTTAATTGAGTAGCGTAACTTGTGATATTAGAATGCGAAAGTACGCCTTTAGCAAACACTAACTCGCCTTCGGCTCCATGTGACATGATATGAATGGCATCAAGATTTTTATATCCCCTTAACGCCGCGTCAATCTGATCCAAAGCATTCATCTTGTCATCTAAGATAACCACGTCAATATTTTGGGAAAGTCCAGCAAGAAGGGTATCTATATTAGATATATTGGCATCAATAAAAAGAATTTCATGGCATGGCGTGGACATAATCATTTATTTTGTATTTGAAAAGTAATCTCAGGGAAGCTTACTAAAATAAAGCCGATTTAAAGTAGAAAGTGACATCCATGAGACTGACATAAACACCAAAACACCCTACTTAATTAACCTACTTTGACTTACTAAACCATTTTATTTATGAATGTAAATCGTATAAGGCAGTGACTGGAATCATTGAATTTTGCCCCCCTATAAATTAAAAAATTCCAGAAGCGCGTCGCCACAAAAGCCACGCTGAAATGGACACTCACTTCAATGGAAAAATACTTGCCCAATACGCCAACGTGCCAGTCCCTTTTATGACCGACATTGCTTAAACGAGATCAATAAATGGACTTGGACTAGTAAATTCACTGTGCCGATTTTCGTACTGGGCAATAGCCTGCCAATATAATTGAAGTGAGGCGTTTTTGGCGGCATTCGCATCACAACATAGCGCAATTTCGTTCAGTTGGGTTACTTCACCAGTAGGAGAGGTAAACACAGGGGAAGACTTAAATTTATATCCAAAAGCACGCAGTCCTATAAGCTCACGAAAGGTAACCGTCATCCCAAATGGACCAACTAAATTTGAATGGGTTCTGGGTGATGCCAAATGAAATTCAAATTTTTTATGCACGCCCGCTAAGATGAAAGAATCATTAATGAGAAAATGCCAAGGCCCAGAATTATTGATGCCAATTGCCGTATTTTTTTCTGGATAATGCAGAATACTTCCGCTCGTTTGAAGGGTTTCAGTAGAGGGGAGATGTGCAGAGGAGACACCTTTAATTCTAGGATCAATCGAATCGCCATCATTGATAGCACCAAAATTAGCCAGCATATCATTTTCAATGGCTGTCCCCGCTACTCTTTTCGAAGCCTCTTTATCAACATTAGTTCGACCAATCACTAAAAACCCTAATGTATTTACCAATGTATTTTTATAAACTTCATATCCACGCTTAACATCCAAATTTTTATCAAGCCACTCAGAACCGGGTTTTGTAGCTAAGGCAATATACTTTTGCCTAACGGTATTAAAATCATACTGATATTCGTCGAAAGTGTAATTCATGATTATTCCAATGCAATGATTTTTGCTAATTTAGCGTAGAAGATATGACAGATGTCTAAGTTATAATCATCGCCTGATTTAGAGATCTAAAAACTTCTATGCAACCTAATTTAAAAGAAAGTGAGCATTAATCAATTATTAATTTAACTTATTGATTTTAAAGGATAAATTATATTTTTATCCAATTTTTATCCATAAAATGACTATCTTAATTTGATTATCCTCTATTTTAAAAACAGAAAAAACTTAATGTTGCCATATCCAATAAAAACATCTATTTTACCACTCTGTCAATCGTCACTGGCGGCAAAACGGATGTATAATCAGAAAGCTATTTAAATTTATACTGGATAGTTAAAATCAGTACCTTCAGCGTTTAGTAAAGGATTTCCCGTTAATGTAATAATAATACTAGGGTTATATTTTGCACCACTCGTGTCCGTGTTTAAATAAATTTTCCCTGATCCATTCACATAAAATAATTGGGCATAATCTGCTTTAGCTTCATTAAGTGTTTTATAGAAACTGATAAAACCCAAATCGTTAAAACTCAACATATCATGTTCATTCAAATTAAAATCTTTGATAATATCAGCTGATTTATTAAAAACGGAATCACCATTTTTATTGGGTGAGAAGAAATCAGAATTACTAAAAGAAAAAATATCTGCCTCTTTTCCGCCTGTCAATTGATCTGAACCAACCCCGCCAATAAGGGTATCACGGCCGTTTCCGCCAAAAATAATATCATTACCCTTCTCTGAATTTATTTCAAATCCGTTCTGATTCATGATCGATATCACATTATTTCCACCTAAAACATTGGGAATAATGCGACTCATACTCTCCGCTTTTATTTTATCAATAGTGACAAAATTATCACTCGACGTATTTATATTAACAAAAAAAATATCCGCTAAATTACTACTAGAATAGGAAATATTTGCGGTTGTTAACATATAGTCACTTGAGCTCAATTTCACATTTTTTAAATTTACTTGACATACATAAGAAGACGTATTATTGATAAATTTTGTTTTTAATGAGTACGAACCTCCAAGTGAAATAGAAAAATCTTGTTCATGAAATTCATATTTAGATAGCGTAACAACATGTAAATCCTCCATCACCTTCATATCAGCAGAGTGCGTAAATACTTGATTATCTTTGGTTAAAAACTCCAACTTATAGTCATTTGTCACGTAATTTATCGCAAGTGTTTCAGTCGATTTATCGGTGACCACCCCCTTTTTTACAAAAGTGATGAAAGGTGTTCGTTTATTAATAACGGAAACGGTAATATCATCTGTTTTCGGGTCATTTCCTAAATTAACAAAGACAATAGAATTGCTATAATCCGTTGATTTTGAATAAATATTTTTGTAATTACTTATCAACTTTAGTTTTCCATCGCCACTTGAAAAACTTAAATTACAATATCCAGATTGATTTTCTGTATAGGCAATGACTGATCCCAAGCCACTTTTTAACGAAACAGCTTGATTCGATATTGAGTTTGGCTCGTAATTATCTGACCCTAGTGTTTTTGGACTCCAAGTTTCAGTCACAAAACCCGCCATTTCTTGAAGAATTGAAATCGACGAATCCAGATAAAATGAGCCATTTACTAAAAATGGGATATCCGAAATATTAGGCAAAAAAACACTAGCATTATCAACGCGATTTTCTAGAAAATCGTTTGCCGTTAGGGTAATTGAACTCGTTTGCTCTGTTGTAGAAGGTGGGATTGGAATTGGCATTATATAGTCTCATTATAAACAAATAGTTTAATAGATTCATTGCTATTAAAATCAAAAATACGCATCAAACACCGTCAAGGCCGATTGTCATATTTAGAATTATTTCATATATTTATCTCGGCAACTATAAAAACGACTCAATAAATTGACACGGAGTAGATGCCCTTGTTAATTTTAGTTATATTGCCGTTTAGAGTGATTTATTTACAAAATATACCTATTAATTTTTTAATAATTTTCGCATAGCACGGTATAGAGTGTCCACATAAAAAGAGCCGAGCAACAAAGCCTAAACGCGCTGAAGTAGATTCTAAAAAAAATCCGTCCTACTCAGGGCATTAACTTCTCCCCTCATCAACTTGAAACTAACTAATTGACATTCTTTTATTTTACACACAAAGCCTCTCATTATTTTCAAAAAAATCTCAATCATAATAATAGGCACAGTGTTCCTATTTTTAACCAGCAACTTTAATATTCAATTTGCGTCCACTTTAAGACAGATGAAAAAGTGTATTTTTACCAAAAAATGTTTATACTCGTTTGTCTATTTATTTTCCAATCACCATCCATTGACGCGACACAAGAAATTTCAATAATTTAAAATATCCCTATTAATAGTTAATTGTGTCTATATGCGTAGTCAAAAAAAAGTAGTTCTTACTCACGTCAAAATTATTGGCTTATTTCTATCGCAAGTAACAAACGGATACACTGAGCCCCTTGCCACAGAAACGCCAAAAGATGGCGTAATCATTGACGGCGCAGGCAGTATTCATTATTCAAATGACAACACTTTAACTATCAAACAAAACAGCCCTTCGATGGTCAGCGAATGGAAATCTTTTAATATTGGAGAGAACTCAACGGTTAATATTGAGCAACCTCAAGCCAATAGTAAATTATTAAATCGTATCAATGACGCAAATCCTACTGAAATTCATGGAAAACTTAATTCAAATGGTCAAGTCTATTTACTGAATCAACAAGGCATTATTTTCAGCAAAACAGCGAAAGTGGATGTGGGCGGCATAGTTGCCAGTAGTCAAGATTTAACTAATGAAAATTTTAAAGCGGATAAAAATGAGTTTGCCAATAAAACAGGGACTTTAAGCGAAATTAATAACGAGGGTAGCATTAATGCGAAGGATGGGATGGTTGCCCTTATTGCCCCCCGCGTCAGTAATAGTGGGAATATTATCAGCAAAAATGGCGACGTCGCGCTTGTTTCAGGTGATAAGGTGAATATCGATTTTCGTGGTGATGGCTTGATTTCAGTTAATGTTGATAAATCAACGCTGAATGCTGTTGTTGAAAATAAAGGATTAATCCAAGCAGAAAATGGCAGCGTTATCTTAAACGCAAAAAGCGCTAACCAATTATTATCCTCCGTCGTAAATAATCAAGGCATTATTGAAGCCCATTCTTTAAAAAATGTGGGTGGACAAATTATTTTGGATGGTGATGATAGTAATCAAACGCAACTATCTGGCACATTAGATGTTAGCAGTAACACTGGAAAAGCAGGAAAAATCACCGTAACTGGACACGAAATCATTCTGGAAGACAACGCATATCTCAATGCAAATGGTCAAGAAGGCGGAGGGGACGTACTAATTGGCGGTGATTGGCAAGGTCAAGGCAACTTACCACAAGCCACAAAAGTGACTATGCAAACTAAGGCAAAAATTGACGCTAACGCTATTGAAAACGGACACGGAGGAAAAGTAGTTCTTTGGAGTGACGTTAAAAATACTGAAAGCACCACTGAGATTCATGGTGAAATTTCCGCTAAGGGGGGAGCTAAAAGTGGTGATGGAGGAAAAATAGAAACCTCTGGTCATAAATTTGACGTTAATGATATAAAAATAAATGCCTCTGCCCCTAAAGGGAAAAATGGTGAATGGTTGATTGACCCAGTTGATATCACAATCGACTCAACATTAAGCGCTCCAAATACCATTTTGACTTCAACTATTGTAAATACTCTTAATTCAGGTACAAATGTTACCGTGTCTACAGACGATATTGTTAGCACTCAAGTAGGCGATATAAATATAAAAAATGACATTATAAAGACTACAGGAGCAGACGCCACATTAACGCTAATGGCAAATCATGATATTATTTTAAATAATGGTAAAGTTATACAAGGAGCGCAAACCGTTTTAAATGTTGTTCTTCATGCAGGAATCAATTCAACGGAAGGCTTGGTATTTTTAGATGATAATAGCCACATTTATACATTTGGAGGTAATGTTGTCATAGGTGGGCAAAGTGATCCACTAAAAGAACCTGCTTTAGGACATAACGGATTAGCCGGCATTACTCTGGGCACTAACGCTCATATTGGTACTGGCACGGGGAATATTATTCTGTACGGGAAAGGTGCAGCGGGTTCCCCAGGAATATTACTAAAAGATAATAGTATTATCGATGGAAATACTATTTCGCTTAAGGGGATAGGTGGAAATAATGTGGGGACAGGAGGTGATGGGATTAAATTACAGGATAATGTGACAATTTTGTCCAAGAACAATATTACCGAATCTGGACAAGGAGGGAATGGGGCAACGGGTGGTAACGGTATCAGTTTAAATAATAATAATTTAATAACTGCCAAAAATCAGATTGACTTTACAAATACTTCAGGGACGGGGGGGGTTGATTTTTATGTGAGTCCAACCAAATCAAATACAATTGGTTACTATCCAATTGATGCAACTTATAATTCATCGCACATTTCGTTTAGAAATGACACAATGAATTTAGCGGATATAAAAGTCCAAGCATTGCAAGATTTAATTATTCAACCTAGAACAGCCAACACAACCATTGGTATTGGTGGTGCCGGTACATTACAAATTCCCTATCAAAAATTACTGAGCGGATTCCCCAGTTTAATAATTGGTTCTCCAACCTCTGGCAATATTAATATTAGCGGCACCGTCAACTTCACAAATTCAGTAGTTATGATTTCTGGTGGTGATATAACAATAGCAAATGGCTCGTCTATCGCCACCAATCAAGCGAATGGATATTTGGCATTATCCGCAGGAGGTAATTTTATTAATTATGCAGGACCCAATGCCTTAAAAACTACTGATGCCGGTGCTAATGATCGCTGGATTGTTTACAGCAAAGATCCGACAACGACAGTGTTCGATGGCTTAGGTTTACCTAACAGTTCTCAGGCATTATTTGCACCAACCCCACCAGTAAATATTCTAACTAATAGTTATGTCTTTGCGACCGGCACCAAAATTACTGCAAATGCAACGTATGGGGATCTGAACACACTTAACTATAACGGGGTTGCTGCACTAAATCTTCTTACGCCCGCGACTTTAAACGCATTAAAATCAATTGGCACATTAAATACGGGCAACTACCCCATTGGTATAGCTTCTAGTTTAGGTTCTTTAGTAATCACCCCGGCATCTTTAGCGATTTCAGCCAATGCGAAAAGTAAATCCTATGGTGATGCCGATCCCCCGCTGACCTACACTGCTTTAGGATTTAAAGGGAATGATACAGTAGGCGTTTTATTTGGTGGCTTGAGTCGTGCTATCGGTGAGGGTGTGGGGAGTTATGTCATTTCCAGCTCACTCATGAATGCCAATTATGCGATTAACTATACGCCCGCCAATTTTGATATTACGCCTGCATCCTTGACGATTTCAGCCAATGCGAAAAGTAAATCCTATGGTGAAATCGATCCCCCGCTGACCTACACTGCTTTAGGATTTAAAGGAAATGATACAGTAGGCGTTTTATTTGGTGGTTTGAGTCGTGCTATCGGTGAGGGCGTGGGGAGTTATGTCATTTCCAGCTCACTCATGAATTCCAATTATGCGATTAACTATACCCCTGCCAATTTTGATATTACCCCGGCATCCTTAGCGATTTCAGCTGCTGCCAAAAGTAAAATTTATGGTGATGCCGATCCTCTGCTGACCTACACTGCTTTAGGATTTAAAGGAAATGATACCACCGCAGTTTTAACCGGTGGTTTGAGTCGTGCTATCGGTGAGGGCGTGGGGACTTATAAGATTGCCAGTTCCCTTGCGAATGCTAATTATGCGATTAACTATACCCCTGAAAATCTCAAGATTACGCCTGCATCCTTAGCGATTTCAGCTGCTGCCCAAAGTAAAATTTATGGTGATGCCGATCCTCTGCTGACTTACAGCGCATCAGGGTTTAAACGAAGTGATAGCACCAAAGTTTTAACTGGTGGATTGAGTCGTGCTGACGGTGAAGATGTGGGGACTTATAGTATAGCCAGCTCACTCGTGAATCCCAATTATGCGATTAACTATACCCCTGCCAATTTTGACATCAGCCCTGCATTCTTAGAGATTTCAGCTATTGCCCAAAGTAAACTCTATGGTGATGCCGATCCCCTGCTGACTTACAGCGCATCAGGATTCAAAGGAAATGATACTGCCGGTAATTTATTCGGTGGGTTGAGTCGAACTGACGGTGAAAATGTGGGGACTTATAGTATCGCCAGCTCACTCGTGAATACCAATTATACCATTAGCTATACCCCTGCCAATTTTGATATTACGCCTGCATCTTTAACAATTTCAGCCAATGCAAAAAGTAAGCTTTATGGTGATGCCGATCCCCTGCTGACTTATACGGTATCAGGATTTAAAGGAAGTGATACCACCGGTAATTTATCCGGTGGGTTGAGTCGTGCTGACGGTGAAAATGTAGGGACTTATAGTATCGCCAGCTCACTCGTGAATCCCAATTATGCCATTAGCTATACCCCTGCCAATTTTGATATTACCCCTGCATCTTTAACAATTTCAGCTATTGCGAAAAGTAAGCTTTATGGCGATGCCGATCCCCTGCTGACCTATACCGCATTAGGGTTTAAACGAAGTGATACTACCGATAATTTATCCGGTGGGTTGAGTCGTGCTGACGGTGAAAATGTAGGGACTTATAGTATCGCCAGCTCACTCGTGAATGCCAATTATGCCATTAGCTATACGCCTGCCAATTTTAATATTACCCCGGCATCTTTAACAATTTCAGCTATTGCTAAAAGTAAGCTTTATGGCGATGCCGATCCCCTGCTGACCTACACTGCATCAGGATTTAAACGAAGTGATACTACCGAAGATTTGACCGGTGGATTAAGTCGGACTGACGGTGAAAAAGTAGGGACTTATAGTATCGCCAGCTCACTCGTGAATCCCAATTATGCCATTAGCTATACGCCTGCCAATTTTGATATTACCCCGGCATCTTTAACAATTTCAGCTATTGCTAAAAGTAAGCTTTATGGCGATGCCGATCCCCTGCTGACCTACACCGCATCAGGATTTAAACGAAGTGATAGCACCGAAGTTTTAACTGGTGGATTGAGTCGGACTGACGGTGAAAATGTGGGGACTTATAGTATCGCCAGCTCACTCGTGAACTCCAATTATGACATTAGCTATACGCCTGCTAATTTTGATATTACACCAGCATCTTTAACAATTTCAGCCAATGCGAAAAGTAAGCTTTATGGCGATGCCGATCCCCTGCTGACCTACACGGCATCAGGATTTAAACGAAGTGATACCACCGAAGATTTATCCGGTGGCTTGAGTCGTGCTGACGGTGAAAATGTGGGGACTTATAGTATTGCCAGCTCACTCATGAATCCCAATTATGCGATTAGCTATACGCCTGCCAATTTTGATATCAATCCTATAATATTAAATGGGAGTCTCGTAGGGAAGGTAAAAAAACCTTTTGATGGAACAGACGTAGCCACTTTACTAAGTTCAAACTACCATATTACTGGATTCATTAATGATGATAATGTGTTAATTATAAATTCATCAGCAGTATTTGAGAATTCATCGATAGGTAAAAATAAAAAAATTACTGCCAATTTTTTGCCTACTGATTTTATACCTCTAAATAATACATTATTGAATAACTATACTTTGCCAACTAGCATCGTTGGTAATATTGGCGAAATCACCCAAAATTCTAAAACAGCTTTACAAAGTTTTGAATGTAGTACGGTAAATCCCTCAATGTTATTAGGTAGTGTCACGGTAAATAAAACCGAAATTGATATTGATTCTATTAATAACCAAGGCTTTATCATTGGTTCAGCAACGATATCAATTGCAAATAATGGTGTCTTAAGCGTGACGAATGCAATCAACAATGATGATGTTAGCCAGTTAAAATTCATCGATTTTCAGGGGACAGAATCTCCTAGTAACTTAGCTAATAGCCAAAAAAATGAACAGAGTGTAGTGGAGAATAATCAAAAAAATGACAATAATAATACGAATTTAATGTCCGCTCTTGCTAAAAAAGGTACGCCTAATTCGCCGTTAATCAACTCGATTAAATCTCAAGAAAAACAAAATGCAAAAAAACAACAGGAAGACAATTCATTAAGCAATAGTATTAGCAATGATTTTTTAAGTAATCCTAGTTCTAGCATCTATGGCATTGATCGTTTGGAAAATAAATTAACTCAGCTTGCAAGTCAAAAAAATATACCCTCTGAAACAGCCAAAATAGCAAGCCATAGCTTTATTAGCGTCTTGACTCAAAATTTGGCAAAAGGCGTATTAATGCGCGAATCATTAAAACTGGCTGAGCAGAGTTTCAATGAATTCATAACCAACCAAGCGTTGCCAACATCAACGTCAAAATTTAAAGATTTTCTCACAAACGCTAAAAATGAAGATAAATTGATGTATCAACATGATGCAAATGAATCCATTGATGTCAATACATGGAATTCTATTGTCAACAATCAATTGGCAAAAGGAAAAAGTATTGAGCAAGCGTTCGAAAATGCGAATTCGGCTATGGGATTCGAACAAAATAACCCTAATCGTGATGTCAATGAAAAAATAAAAAAACTAGAGAAAAAATCATCTGTATTTGATCAAATACTAGGCCAATTACTGATAGAAAAAATACCGTTAGAGAA
Organism: Pseudomonadota bacterium; assembly: GCA_039805765.1. Lineage (GTDB taxonomy): Bacteria > Pseudomonadota > Gammaproteobacteria > Methylococcales > Methylomonadaceae > UBA10906. The sequence goes on along the minus strand of JBDLTP010000042.1, from coordinate 49,621 downwards.
ATCAATTGAATCTGCTAATACTTTATACAATCAGGTTAAGCAACCGATAATGAATAAGGAGGCTAAATTAGTAGAAGATATTTCCATAATAAATAATAATTCTAAACATATATTTAAACAAAAAGATTTTGACAAAAGCTTTCAATCGCTTATGGCACAAGGAACTCCTGTTGTTAAAGCAATTGAAATATTATCAAAAGACAATAACGATTTATCTCAAAATAATACGCCCTATTCCGATAAACCAAAAACTCAGTTAGCCACAGGTAAATTAAACGATTTTTTAATCGACCCCAGCGTTGATAAGACGCTAAATGCGATGATAAAAAGAGACTATGCTCTATTGCCTGATATCAACACATTAAACTTTAAGCCTACGGAAGAAAAATTTAATCCGACTAAAAGTATTCATTCAATTTTAGCTACTGGAAAAAATATCGATAGCATCATAAACGATGAGGTTCAAAATCAACCGTTCAATCATGCACTCAATAACACATTAACGAAAGGCATAAGCATCGATCACTCAATATCATTAGCATTAGGTACTGAGCATAAAAATATTTTCGTTACCCACTTACCGTTGGCGTATAGTCATGAATTAAAGCAATTCATTGCTAATCATAAAAATTCATTTCCCGCATGGATAAACTACGAATCCACGTCCGATAGATTAATCATCCATGACATTCCAAAAAATGTGCATTTACCATTTAGCATTATCTTATCCAATAAATACACTATCGAAATCACAAAAAATGGATTTCAATTTAAATAATTGCCAATCAAACTATTATGAACATTAAAAATATAATCGATTTTATTTATAAAACTAACAAATGGACGACGTTTTTTATCATGTTACTTATAATAGTATTTGTAAGTACATTGATTTCAGTGATAACAAATGTTGCGGTGATGCAAGATGATGCTCAAACCCGCCCTCAAATTGCCGTGGTGATGCCATCAAATAACGCTCTTAGTAAAGAATTTAAACAAGGGGTGAATTTGTATATAGAAAGTCTGAATCGGAATGCTCAGCAAGAAGGAAGACGATTATATGAATTAGTAGAAATAGATGAGAAGCCAAGTGCAGCGCAACAAATTGTCGAAAACAAACGAATTGTTGGCGTTTTAGGCTATTTTAATGAACAGATACTGAGTGCCTCAGCACCTACCTTTGCTCAGTATCATATTCCCGTAGTGACCCCTATTTTTATATCTGAACCCTTAGCAGGTGTGACTTCATTGGGTTTTAACCCCAAAGAAGAATCACGTTTTATTGCAAATTATGCACGAAATATAAAACAACAACGTGTACTGTATATAATTCGCGAATCAAGCCCCGAGTTTGAAAAATTGACGGATCCTTTCTATGAGATTTATAGTTATTTTGAAACCCCTATCAAAAAAACTTGGACGATTGATAATTCCAAATCCGATGACAATATTACAAAACAACTTGAAGAAATAGCAGAAAATCTTAAAAATGTTTATATAGGCGGAGTCTATGTGGCCGCGAGTCCTGAGTTATCTGCAAAGATTATAAAAAAAATTCGTAGCATCGATAAACTAACGTTAGATATTTATGGTCCCTCACAATTATCAACATACTTATTTTCACATAATGCACGTAATGAAACCCCCAATGATTCGCTCGCATTAACGCATGGCATTATCACAACCTCTCCCCTATTATTTGATACAGCTAATGAACAAGCACAATATTTTCAGGCAGAGTATCTAAAATTATATAATCATTCGGCTGATTGGATGGCCGCGTTTGGCTATGAATCGACCAATACTGCCATCACGAAGATAGTTGGAAAAAGTCCACTAAAAAGTATTTTGAATATGGAAAAAGTGGGGGATAACATACAAATTCCAATTCATGTAGGCAAATACATTGGTAACCGCTTAATTTCAGCGCCGATACAATTATTACCTATTTCAAGAGAAGCTAATTTTAATTATATCGAAGCGCTTCGACAAGGACGGGTTTTATACGTTAACGATAGATTTATGTTTAAAACAAATGTGGTTTATGTTGGCGTTACTGTCAATGATATAAACAATATTGATTTCAACAAAGAAACTGCTCAAATCGATTTGATGATTTGGTTTCGCTACAGTGGCAACTCCGAGCCGCAAAATATCAAAATTGACAATATCGTTGAACCGATAAAACTAGATTCTCCGGTTGAATCAGAAGAAATTGAAGATGTCATATACCGTCGTTATCACATCAAACAGACATTTAAATTAAATTTTACCAATGCAAAACGTGCCTATGGCCAGCATATTGCGGGATTAAGTTTTCGCCATGGTAAACTAAATCTTAATAATCTGATGTATGTTGTTGACATACTAGGCATGCCCAATAATAAGGATTTTCTCGAAAACGCCATCAAGTCCAAAGCACTCAGTCCAGAGACAGGGTTTAATATTGAAAACACCTGGGGGGCGCAAGACATCGTCTTCGAAAATAGCGATGGTGAGCCGCGTTATGTCAATTTAACAGGCGAGCAACCTAGTTTTTCCAAAATTACGTTTGGTATGCTTTTAAAACCAACATCGTCAATGCACGATACTATTCCAAATGATTATTTTATATATATTGCTATTTTTGGCATTATCGGTTCAGTGATTGCGGTGTTACTGGATTTTCATAGATGGGGGCGTTTCTGGGCGTTACAGTCTTGGGTACTGCGTGCAATGTTCTGGCCACTCATGCTGTTTTCCCTTGGAAATATGACAATAGATTGGGCGTTTAATCATGTGACGCTTATCTATACACATATCATCGTGATTATCTACGAAAGCTTATGGTGGTTAATTGCTGCGAAACTGGTAAATCTAGGTGTGAATAGATTTATTTGGGACGTGCTAACGCTACATGGAAATAGTAAGATTCCTAACGTGATTAAACTATTTATCACAATATTAATTTATGCCTGCGGATTTTCTGGTGTTGTGGTCTTTGTATTTAATCAATCTCCGACAAGTCTGCTGGCCACGTCAGGGGTATTAGCAATGGTGATAGGCATGGCAATTAAAGACGTTATTGCTAATGTTTTTTCTGGGATTATTCTCAACTTTGAACGTCAATTCACCGTTGGTGATAAAATAAAAATTAATAATGTAATGGGTACGGTAAAAGATATTACTTGGCGGACAACGCGAATTGAATCTGAAGATGGTCACATGATAAGCCTGGCTAATCGTAAAGTGACTGAAGCATTTATGGAAAACTTTAGTAATGTTCCCAGTGGAATTTCTATAGAAGCCCATTTTTATACGATCACCAGCATAAATCCTGATGTGGTAATGCCGATTATTACGAACGCGCTTAGTCAAATTTGTGAGGAATTCGAAGGTGATTCAGCCAAAGTTAACTACAAGGGCACTATTAATATCAATGGTGATTGGATGTCAGATTATGTCGCCTCCTATCGTATCCCTGTGACGGTGAGTAAATCCTTTGTAAAAGAAAAGTTCTTGCTCACTATTCGCCAAGATTTTCTAGCTAAAAATATTCCGCTCATCCCAGTTAATCGTCCTGTTTAATGTAAACAATAAATAATTGATTTCATGAGATATGGTTAAATTTACATTTAAGTTTTTAAAATATGCCGATATTAAGAGATCTTAAAACGTCTTCCAATCATCTTGTGAAAGTGGATAAACTCAATTTTGTATTAGTTATTCTTGTAGAATTTATTTTTGCCTTGACAATGCTTACTCCTCGCCTCTGTTTGGCGAAACTCCCTGATGCGGGGGAAATTAGCAATCAATTAGATAAAAATTCAATACAACCTGATCACTTCAGTCATTTCGAATCGCCCAATGATAGCGTACCTAAAAGTGCGTTACCATTGGAAAAATCAACTAATCCTGAGCCGACTGTTAAATTGCATCAAATTATTGTGCATTGTTTGAATGCGTTAGAAAAGGATTGTGAATTTCAATCGATTACCCAACCATTTCTCGAAAAAAATTTAGATTTTTCCCAATTACAAGAATTGACCAATTTGCTCAATACTTTCTTAAAACAACAAGGTTGGATACTGGCAAATGCTTATCTGCCCAAACAAAATTTAACGGAAGGTACGCTGCACATTAACGTAGCCTTAGGCCATATAGAAAAGGATGCGCAAGGAAACTTAATGACGATAGAAAATTCTCAGCCATTTCGTATCAGCAAAGCGTTAGTAGAAAGTCGATTAGAAGATAGCGTAAACAAAGCGATTGTTGACAGTCAATCACTAGAAAGGGCTATTTTGCTCCTTAATGACCTGCCTGGAATAAAGGCTCAATCCACTTTTGAAAAAGGCAACGAAACTGGAGGAAGTCGTTTAATTATTAATTTAAAGGAAGGACCTATAATTAATGGGGACCTTTCAGCTGACAATTTTGGTAACACCTATACTGGATTATGGAATGCAAATATTAATGTACGCGTTAATGATTTATTAGGTAACGGCGAACAATTGACATTAGGGGGTAAAAAGGGCGAAAACCTTAACCAAGGCTATTTCGCTGCCACGACTCCAATTGGATATAGCGCAGCGCTGCTAAATATTCATTATAATTATCTTGATTATATGCTCGGAAAAGAACTGAAAGAATTAGAAATTCACGGTGATACACAAACAATCGGAACAGGTCTTAGTTACCCCATAATTCGTTCAAAAGAATTAAGTTTATGGGGAAACATCAATTATAATTATCGAACAACACAGGATTTTACTTTAGATAAAATAGCGGAGCAGCGGTTTATAAATCAAGGCATTTTAGGGCTTAGTAGTCAATATTTAGATACTCTTTGGAACGGGGCAATCAATCAAATTAATTACCAATTCTTATTTGATACTATAGAAAAATATACTCTTAATAAATCGCCAAATTTAGAGAATGATTATAATAAGCATAATTTACATCTCTCAAGACTACAGCGAATTACGCAGGATATTAGCTTTTATAATGCGTTAGATATTCAAATTGCCACCAAAAACTTAGCCAGTATCGATAAATTTTATTTAGGCGGCGTAAATGGTATTAGAGCCTATCCCACCGGTGAAGCAAGCGGTGACAGCGGATGGATCAATCGCTTTGAAATACGATATGATATGCAAAATTACTTAACGCTGGGCGATTTACAGTTTGTCGTCTTCTTTGACACGGGACAAATTACACTAAACGAGCAACGAAAAAAAAATGATCTCAATAATGCGGGAAATCAAAATAATTACATTTTGAGTGGGAGTGGTGCTGGCATTAATATAATTGGTAGAGAAAATTTTTCTATTAATATGAGTTGGGCCCATACGCTAGGGGGAAATCCTGGTGTAAGTTTACTTCATAAAGATAGCGCTGGGGGACAAGATCAACAGCGTTTTTGGTTGACAACATCCGTTTATTTTTGATCAAAAAAAGTATGTAAATTTGTTTGCTATAACAAATTAAATATGCCATTATTGAAATAATTTAAATTATTTTAATAATTTTTCTATGATCCTTTATCGAAGTTGCGATTATGGACAAGATTTTATTTCATGAATAAAGTGATGCATATTTTTATCCCTAACAGACAATCCTAAAATGAAAGAAAAAATAGATATAAAAAACAAGTATTTAACTTTATTCTTACTATGTTGCGGCACGTTACTTCACGCTCACGCTTATGCTGCTGATGCAGCCCCTAAACCCACATATAAAAGAGCTCCAGTGGGTACGTTTCAATCTGTAATGGATGATACGTTATTAGGAAATAATTACGAAAAACCTATTTGGAATTTGCATGATGCGTTGAATTTACCTGATTGGTTAGCACTAGGGGTAGATCATCGCACCCGTTATGAGGGGATGGATGGCTCGTTTAGATCGACAAACCGAGGTGATCAGCAAATCAATTTTCAAACCTCGGCCTGGTTGCAAGCGACCATCAATAACTTTAGATTTGCCACAGAGTTCATGGATTCTCGTGCTATGGATTCTGACGTGAACAACCAACTATCAACAGATACAGCCGATTTTGTCCAAGCATATGTTTCGTGGGCCGATAAAGATGCGTTTAATACAAAGCTTGGCATGGAATTTAAAGTAGGTAGACAAACCTTAGATTTGGGCAGTCGTCGATTTATTGCCCGTCCCTACTATCGAAATACGGTTAATAGCTTTACGGGACTCAAATTTAGAATACTTGATAATTCTAATTGGCAATTTCAAACATTTACAATGTTCCCTGTTTCAAGGGTACCGGCTGTACTCACAGCTCAAAATAATGATAAACATCGATTTGATGAAGAAGACTTCAACACATGGTTTTCTGGTGGCATATTTGAGTTTAATCGTCTTCCAATGGGTATAACAGGGGAAGCTTACCTCTATTATTTTGACGAAGCGGCAGAAACAACCGATAATGTAAGAACACGTAACCGTCAATATTACACGCCAGGAGTTCGTTTTTATATCAAACCAAAGAAAGGGCAATTCGATTTCCAAGCCGAGGGAATGGGACAATTTGGAACGGCTCGCTATAATGCCGCATTGTCAACAAATCAAAACCATGAAGCATGGTCTAGCCATGTTGAATTAGGGTATACCTTTGAGGTGCCCTGGTCACCTCGTGTATTTGCTGAATATGACTATGCCAGTGGCAACAAAAATCCGAGTAAAAATAACAGCGAAGATACTCGGTTTGATTGGTTATTCGGGTCGCCAGTACCCGATTTTGGACACACGGGTTTGTATGGCGCATTTACACGTAGCAATATAAATTCACCTGGTTATAAAATAAATTTCACTCCTCGCAGTGATACCGTAATTAACTTTCAGCATCGTTTTGTATGGTTAGCGTCTTCGAGTGATTGCTGGGGGGGAGCGGCATGTATTCCTCCGACAACCATGTTAAAGCCTTCAAAAAATAGCGGTAGTTATGTGGGTGACCAGATTGGTATTAATTTACGTCATGATTTTAATAGTAGCCTGACATTTGACAGTGGTTGGTATCATCTTTTCAAAGGTGAATTTGCGAAAAATGGCGTGTCCACCGCAGGAAAAGTGAGTCCTGAGGACATCGATTTTTTTTATATTCAAAGTCAATTCAGATTTTAATATATCGATTTAGGTTTGAATAATTATGATATTTATTATGTTTAACAGAATGAAGAAATTTTTACAATTTCAAATTATAATACAACTCCTACTGTTTAGTCATCTAGCGTTGGCGACAGATAATATGGCTTTGCAGACAACAAATGAGTGGAATTCTTGCTTATTTTCAAGCTTTGCAGATGCGCCAACCACTTTGCAATCCAATCAAACAGAAACGATAAAGTCTATTGTTAATCGTGGAAAATTACGAGTGGCAATGTATTCTCGCGATTCATGGCCTTTTTATTTTATAGATGAAGATAAAGAACTTAAAGGAATTGATGTTGCATTAATTAAAGGTTTTGGCAAACTACTGGGGGTGGAAGTTGAATTTGATCGTACTGCGAAGTTTCTAGATGATGTGGCGATTAAGGTAAGAAATCATGACGCCGATGTCGGTATTTCAAAACTGAGTCTCACCTTCGATCGGGCGATGAATGTTGCCGTCACGGAGCCCTACATAAATTTGAATCAAGCATTATTAATCAATCGATTGTTACTTGCAAAACAAGTACAGAATCAAGATTCCGAGTACGCAATTAAAAATTTACATGGAACACTTGGCGTCCTTAAAAAATCCTCCTATGTGGGCTATTCTACCTATTTTAAAAATATGAAACTTGTAGAATATGATGTGTGGGATAATGCGTTGAAGGATGTTAGTGATGGCAAAATTACCGCTGTTTTTCGAGATGAAGCTGAAATAAAGATTTTCTTACATAAAAATCCCGAAAGCGCTCTTAAACTGATGTCAGTTGAAATTCAAGATGCGTTTGATCCGAAAGGTGCTGTAGTATCTCTCGATAATCCACAGTTAAAAGACTTACTCAATTTCTACTTTTCAATGTTACATCTAAAACTCACGCCTGAAAAAGCAATCAGTAACTATGATTTAACGGTCGCTGAAATTGAAAATAAAATTAATCAAAGGCTTCATAAATGATACCAATAATGCCAATTATAAAAAAAATACTACGAAGTGGCTGGTTTATTCTTTTTTCAGCAGGTGTTGGGGTAATTTTAGGACTCTATTTTCCCAAACAAGCCGAGTTCATTTCTCCCATTGGAAAGATTTATATTAGCATTTTAACGATGTGTATTCTGCCCATTCTGCTTGCTACTATTTCTGTCAGTATTGCTCATTTAATTCATAATCAAAAAGATAGTAAGCATATCAAGCGATTATTAGTTGTGTTTGTATTCGGGGTGTTAGCGGCTGCAACTGTAGGCGTGTTTACTGGATCTATGATGAGTATTACACAGGAAGTTGATTCTACTCAATTAACCTCTCTTGGATCTATTGTTCGTGATTCGAATATGGCTGATGTGGATATTACTATTTATGAGCCAGAAAAAGCCAAGCAAGAGAAAGCATTTTTTAAAAATTTCATTGAAAGTATGATTCCCGAAAATATATTTTCGGCTCTAAATTCAGGCAGTAGCCTTAAAGTATTGTTCTTTTCAATATTATTTGGCACAGCCATTGGAAGTATATGTAAAACAACCAGTCATTCATTACTGACGTCTTTAGAATCAGTCTCTTTGGCATTTGGAAAAGTCATACAGTGGTTAATGTATATGCTTCCTTTTGGTTTAATCAGCTTAATTGCTCAAGATGTCACAAAAGTGGGTCTAAATGCATTAATTGCTATGATGGGATTTATTCCTTTTGCCATGATTGGTGTATTTTTACTTTTTGTGGTCAGTTCAATTATTTTTTACATTAGAACAGGATCATTTATTAAGCCTAATGCTGAACTCAAAGAGTCTATGTATATTGCTTTAGGCACTGGAAATGCATTTGCCTGTTTAGAGTCATCACGTATTGCTATGCGAGATAAATTAGGTTATCGAGAAAGAGATATTGATTTATTAGTGCCGCTTACCTTTACTATTTGTCGAACAGGACCAACACTGTATTTTTCTTTAGCTACCATGTTTGTGGCGCATCTTTATGATGTGGAAATCCCTTTTACATCCATGCTAACGATTATTATTTTCTCTATACTCGCTGGACTTGCCACTGCAGGCTCATCAGGCGCAACGATTATTTCTATGATAAGCATTGTTCTCACCCCGCTTGATTTACCCGCAGAAGCAATATTTGTCCTCTTATCAGTTATAGATCCTATTCTTGGGCCTATGCGTGTATTTTCACTTGTTCATACCTCTTGTGCGTTAATTACGTTAATTTTACCCAAGCATGACGATTTATTGGAAAATCAAAACCTACAAAAAGTAGAAGTGAGATCTTATATAAATGAATAACCTCTTTTGATTTTTACGACATTAATTTATCGATCCAATAGTTTTTTTTGGATCGATAAAAGTTCAGCGTTTTCAGGTGTTTTCTTCAACGCTAATTGTAAGATTTTCTTGGATTCCTCTTGTTTATCTAATATCCACATAATCTGAGAAAGATGAACAGCAATGTCACTGTTTTCAGTCTTTTCATAAGCCATCTGTAAATAGGTTAATGCTGACTGAATATTGCCTTTTTTAAATTGTAACCAACCAAAACTATCCAAAATAGCAGGATCGTTATGACTTAATTCTTTCGCTTTCTGTAAATATTTTTCTGCTTCAGCATAACGTTGTGATTCTTCTAATAAACGGTATCCAAGCATATTGAGTGCATCGATATCATTGGGTGATTTCGCTAGGATTTTCTTTAAACTACTTTCCATTTCATCAAATCTTTTTAAACGCTTAGCTAATAGTGCCTTTGCATATAAAAGATGTTTATCATCAGGAAGTTTTTCTATTGAATCAGTGAGAATTTTAATTGATTTTTCAGGTTGATTCTGTAAATTAAACAAGCTCGCTCGCATTAACGCTAATCTGGAACGATGCATAGGGAAATTACTGAGTAAAACCTGTAAATGCTCATCTGCTAACCCATATTTTTCTGACGATATAAGTAAGTTAACTGACGCAATTCCAGCCTCAAAAGTAAGCTCACCCTCAACGACTTTATCATAAAGTGTAATAGCTTTCGAAAAATTTTGATTTTTTTCCTCAATTTGAGCTAAATAGAAATTTGCCGCAGATTGCCAAACTGTTTTCTCTTTCTCAGTGAACATTTGTAATATTTTCTTTGCGCTGTCTTCTTTATTAAGCTTCAGTTGAGTCAATGCAAGCGCCATGTAATATTCATTTTTAGGCGATGCTTGATTGATTAGCCATTCATAAATAGGTTCTGCTTGGACAAAATCCATTGTTTTAATGAAAGTTTGAGCCAGTAATTCTTTATAAAAAACCTTCTCTGCAAAGGCGTTCGACAAATTTTCATTAGTTAATAAACGCTTTGCACGGTCGTAATCATTTTCTAAAAATGCTAAGTTGGCTTCTACAAATAAAGCATCTGCCCATTCTGGCTTAATGTCTAATGCATTTTTAATTTTTATCTCTGATGCAGAATAGTCTTTCTGATTGATTAAAATCTTAGCTTGAGCAAGATAAATCTCTGGCTGATTTTTAGTGGTTGTATTCAATAAATTTTCAAGTACATCATATAATTTTTTCGGATGTAAGGTCTTATCATTAATAAGATTACTTAGAATATCCGAGAAATTAGATTGTTCGTCTTTGTCTTGCGCCACTAATTCATTTAATAATTTTTGATCGTTTCCAACATTCATTTCACTCGATTTTAAATTTTTATTAGCGACAGTTGAATCCACCTTTTTTTTAGCATTATCTGTTTTTTTTTCGATCACTTTTTTTGGTTTTAATTCAATCTCTTTAGGTAAAAGTGGTTCTTTTTTGTCATAATTTGGCGTTACCTCAATCACTTGAGGATTCGTATTACTCGGTATATTTGGAGAGATAGTTTGCTCAATAGGCGCTAATGGTTGATCTTTATTAACAGGCTCTGGCGTATTAATTGAAGATAATGTGGGTGATGTTGTATCGAATGCACAGCTATTGAGTAGAATAGCGGCACCTAAAAATTGAAAATAACGAAGTTTTAACACATATACCTCTAATTAGTTTATAGCCAATCCATTTCATTAAGTGCCTTTATATAAAACTAACACTTGATTCACATAGTTTTTGGTTTCCAAGTAGGGAGGAATTTTATAATTAAATTTCAACACAGCTCCCTCACCTGCATTGTATCCTGCTAACGCTAAACGTAAGTCTTGATTAAATACTTTTAACAAATACGATAAATAGCGACACCCCCCTTCAATATTTTGTTCTGCATCATGAAGATCTATAACGCCATAGCGTTTTGCTGTTTCTGGCATAAGTTGCATTAAACCAACTGCGCCTACTGATGAAATAGCATTCGCATTATAGGCAGATTCTGTTTGAATAATGGCATGTAAAAGCTTTGATTCGATGCCATATTTCGTTGCCATTTTATCAATTAATTCGCTATAGCGGGGTCTATTAATTGGCAATGCTTTTAAATCATGTGTATAACTTTCAGGCTTATTGCGCAATAAGATACGAAAATCAAATCCATTTTTGGGACTAGGCGTATAAAATACGCCTCCGTCTGAGGTAGCAAATCGATACATATCTGCATGGGTCAGATTCGATAAAATGCAACATTGCATTAAGAATAAAACTCCTCTGACCCATCGATACGTTTTCATATCAAGGCGACTACAAAACGTTACCTAAATATAAAAAAGCAATTATTGACAGAATAAGGCGACAGCTGGCACTGCTTTTTCATATGCCTGCGTACCATCCTGTTCCGAAATTGAACCTAAATTGGGATCCATCCATACTACATGTAAATCCGAAATGCCTTCTGAACCAGCATCATGCACATATTTCAATTTAATACTCCCGCCGGTATTTCCAGCTTTTAGACCTAAACCAAAAAGATTAGATTCACGTTCATACGTATCTTGCAAACGTACACGCATGCGAATAGATTCTAATTGTGGACTTTGGTTTTCAAAATTCTTCAATAATTTTTTAATTTCGCCAGGTTTAATGCTAATTGTATTATTAATTGTAGGTCCGCTCTTATTTTTCTTATGCTGTATCAATATGTCATTTTTTTCTATTCGGTAACTCGCTTCAAATAAAATTACATCAACCCCGTTTGCTTCCATATCAGGAAGAAGTGACTCAAGAAAATCATCCTGCATAAATCGCACTAAATCATTCATTGATATATTTAAGTTTTTAGCAACTCGAACAAAATATTTTTCAGTTGATTTACTTTTGAATTTTTTATTAGCACTGTCATAAACCTCATAAAAGCGTAATATATTACTGACTAAGAAAGATCCACCAAATGATATTCCTGTTCCAGACAGTGTTTTAATTGATGACGTATTATTAGGCCCAATATGTGACGCAGACGGTTCCCAAAAGACAGTTGCTGTCACGTATGACATGCGATTCATTGAGAGACTATTTTTAAATCTAGATTCCTTTTCTACAGTTGCTTGTTTAGATTGCCCATAAGCAGATACATTTACACCAGCTTCGACGCCAGTATGATTCGCGTGCACATTTGCTCCTGCCGATACCAGACCACCGGCTAGGCTTACTTCAGCTGACACTTCTACATCAACGGGGATGAAATCAAATGTAGAATATTGAATTTGAGTTTCTTGTGTCATTACCACTTGAGAAATTACATTATGTTGATTTATCGCATCAAAGCATACTTGATACTTAATATTTGCTTTTTTTCGACTACCTTTCACTTCTAAAAATTTCGCTTTTGCTTCTGCTTCTACGCTACTCAACGCCCCTGATACACCTGCTGACGCACTGGCAAATACATCGGCATTAGCGAGTCCCTCATGTGAAGAAATATAAATATAAGTTTCTATTGTTTTTTTGGTAGGATGCTTTGACCAATATCCTAAACTATTAATATAGCTAATCGCTTCAGCCCGCTTATCTTTAGGAATTTGTGGATTACTTATTCCAAGTTTTAAAACTTCAATGAGTTCATCAGAACTTGTACGATGAAGATGCGTAATAGATCTATCATAAGTCACTTTTATATCAGCAAAAACTACCTTATTTGCATTAATAAAATCAACCACCATACGTTTTTGAGCCGCTTTAGCGGATCCAAATTCAATTATATTACGTAAATTTTGTCGTGCTGCTTCATTAGTAGTACTCGGCAAGGGACAAACATCTTCAGCATAAAAGTGCTCGTATTTATAACCGACACCCGCTTCAACACCGGCTTTTGCCTCAGCTTCGAATCCTAGACTCAATCCCTCAACTTCTATTCCATCATCTGAATCGTCTGGTTCAGAACTTGGTACACTTGACTCCCCTTCTCCATCACTGCCTATTGAATAACTTACACCGACACTTACTTCAATACCCGCTGATATTTCTCCTTTCCAATGTACCCCAGGCAAACATCCAATTTGAATTGGCGTTTGAATTTTCCAAACTGGCCCGCCTTGAGAATCACTGACTTCCATAGGACCACGATGCGCGGTTACCATTACTTCTTTTGTAAATTCTACACCAGCACCTACTGAAATAGTGGTATTAACAAACCCCGTAAACATTTGAGCAGGATCTACAGAAACACTTAATTCTGTTTTTAATCCTTTGGCATCATAGAAACATTGAAATTGTCCCTTATAATCTAGGCCATCAGACAATACGTGATTAATAGTGTCTGCTCTAATTTCCTCATCAGTTTTTTTAACTTTTCCAGATACTAGTTGTTGTGTTTTTTCATCGAAGTGTTTGTTGCCACTTTCGTATTCACCTGTTTCAGGATTATAGAATTGCCCTTGTTTTTCTTGGGCATCATTTTTTAGATGATCAAATCGACTTTTACGAAATAAAACCATTATGTTTTCCCCTTCAAATTATGTTATATCAATCGTAACTTATAAATATTATTGGCAAAATAAAACAACTGGAGGTACAGCTCTTTCATACATTTCTGCACTTTCTTTTGAATCTGCCACAACCTTACCACCTATCCAGACACTCAACAGATCTACAATGCCCTCTGAACCTGCTTTATGAATTTTTTTCAACGCAATACTACCCCCAACTCCGGTCGCGTTAACACCGAGTTTAAATAGATTAGTACTATAATCATGAGTATCTTGTATACGATACCTTAGCTTTATTGATTCTAATTGCTTTTCTTTACCAAAGGGTAATTCTAAGATATCTTTAAAAACTGTTGGATTTAACACAATGACTTCACGTTCACTTTGACTATCGCCATCTGGTATCTTTGATAATGGATTTATATCAATCTCTAGATGCGGTACTTTAAAACTAGCTTCAAGTAACATAGCTTCACATCCCAGTTTTTCAGTATTCTTAAAATAAAACTCAATATTATCTTCTGTCAATTGTACAAAAAAATCAAATACATTTTGACTGCTTATTTTTAGGCTTTGAGCAATGTTATCTATATATCTCAGAGACCCTTTACTTAACTTGTCCATTTGGTTGCTGTGATTATTAATGTCTTTCCAAAGACCAATCATATTCTTAATTAAAAAGGAACCGCCTACTGAATAACCAGTTCCTGGAAGGGCTTCCGTGTACATATCATCGCTCCAAAAAACAGTAGTACTTTCATACGTTAATCGGTTTAAATTAGAAAAAAAATGACCTCCACCAGTCGATTTCTTTGATTCTGCCTCTTTCGCCCCTCCTCTCGATATCCCACTAGGTCTAGCCTGCCCAGTTGCTCTAGCTGAAAGCCCTTGAGCCAAACTAAGTTTGCCCTCTACTTTCCCTTCTACTTCACCGGTGAAAATTGATCCCGCCTGTGCACTAATTGAAGCCGCAAATACAGTCAGGTCAAACGTTTTATAAACAATTCGTGTTTCCTGGGTCATCACAATCTTGGTTTCCTTGGTCTTCATTTCCCCGGTTGTCTTATCAGCTTCATCAAATGTAGCAGGATATACCGCTTGATAACGTACATTAGCGTGTTTATATGATCCACTCACAGTGGGACCATTGACTTCTGCTTCTACCCCAGCATTCACCAAAGTGGCATTTGCTGATACACCTGCTTTTGCAAACAATCCCGCCTCACCTTCTGCCTGATGCGTTGAAATTGCTAAAAATGTGGATATATTCGGTTGATTATTTTTACTCGCCCAAACTTTTAGATTATCCAAATAAGCGGCTGCACGTTGACTGCTGCTTCCTGAATATATAAAATTTTCTAACGAAGGATTATTAATAATCCGGTTTAAGTATTCACTAAGCTGTTTAGAAGAATCCCTATGCAATTTACCATAATGAGCCAGTCCTTCCCCAGGCCTTTGCCAAAGGTTCGGACGACTATTTAAAAATTCTTTAACTTCATTTTTAAGAGCCTCTTTATAAGAACCACTATGCCATACTTCCCCTAATACCTTTCTAACCTTCGCTTTATCATTTGACGAAAAGGGAATCGGTGCACAATCTATCGCAAAAAAATGTTCATAGCTGTATCCTCCACCCACTTTTGCACCCACTTTTGCTTCAGCTTCAAAACTCAACCCAGCATTTTCAAAGTCACAATCAAACTCTCCGAATTTATGTTCATGGAAGGATTTCCGAGACTCCGTTACAGCATCCTTAATATTTGAGGCTGGACCTAATGAAAAACTTGCCCCAACACTCACTTCTAACTCGCCTTTTATGGAAGCGGTAACATCCCAGCCAACTAAGCAATTAATCATAATTGGCATAGACACACTGTATATACCGATTTCTGATGGGCCTCTTTGAGTGACAATCATTCTCTCTTTTGCTAAAGAGGTTTTTGCCGTCACGGTGAGTTTTGTATGTACGAGCGGATTAAAAAAAGCTGCCGGGTCAACTGAAACTTCTACATCACCACCGCCACCTTTTGCGTCATAACAACATTGAAACTGGCCTTTGTAGTCAATACCGGATTTTAAAAAATAATCTGTAGCCATCGCGATAGCGTCTTTTTCGTCTCTGGCTTTTCTTTGCTGTGCTTCTTCGGCACCCTTTTTTAATTCATAAAATTTTGACATGGTTATCCCTTATTCTTCTTTCACTTTATTTCCAGATGTTCCGCAAAAGTTACTTTTTCTAATCAGATTTAGCCCCCCCGACGAATTCCACCGGGTTGTTTTCTTCCACCTTGAGGCACAGAAGTGTTTGTTGGTTCATCAATATCAGATGTATGAAAAGGTAATTCTGCCAAATCAAATTTACTTATATAGTCATCTTTTAAAAAATTATCCAGTACATTCGATGCAATCTCTAAAGGTTCAGAATGAGTCCAATGTTTATCCAGTCCCATAATTTTCAACTTTGTTACCCTTTTACGATCAATCGGTTTTCCATTTTCATCAAATAATCCATATTTTTCAATAAATTCAGCATTGGAAACTGGATCATGCAATGCTTGACTTAGTTGTCTTATAAATATATTTGCCTCTGCGTCTGTATTCAGTGCACATACATCATCAATGAGACGACCTAAGCCCCTTTTCAAAGTATCGTTCGCAACACGTGTTTCTTTTTGAGAAACCTCCTGAAATTTAAAGAACAATGCACGTAAATCGATTAGAAATTGAACTAACATAGGACTTTCAATATTACCCCGTAAACACTTATTAAATACAGAAAAATCATTTACATAACAGTGACTATCACCCGCCCAATGTTCAGATAAAGGTTGTCGAAAATAATGCATTTGATCTTTGACAAAACGATAATGATGTTTAACCGCCACATTAAATTTAAAATATTCTAAACTTTCAAATTGTGCAGCATTTAGCCAAGGTCTATTACTGCGTTCGTTACGTTTCTTATAAACTTCTTTGTTACTCAATTCCATATTATTACTAAATTCTGATCGAACATCTAATATCCAATGACTTTTACCAGGGAGCCAAGGCATTAAAGGTTTATCCCCTTTTTCCTGGGCACCAAATCCAAGCGTATTAATTAATTCAAACCACTCGCGACCATGCTGAAAAATAGACAAATCCCAAGAGTCTTTAATAGTACTCTTTAGTTCAGGAGACGCTTTTGATTCAGTTCCGAACGGATCGCGCGGTATGCAGAGCACTTTCCATACCTTAGTTAAATTTTCTTCATTAAATTTGGAATTTATTTTGGTATATTTATCGCTCAAATTCTTTGTATTAACTTCAAAAGGTTCATAAATTTCTCCAGTACGAATACAAAATAATGCCCAGACTAAATGAACAAAGGCATCCAAATACACAATTGGGTTATTACGAATAATAGGGTCACTACTCCATGTAGGATGATATTGCATTACGAGGCTACTGTTATCAGGAGTGTGTCCCACTTGTCCATGACCGACATAGAAAAAATTAAATACATCTAGTTTTAAACTAGGAGATGATTCTCCGAATGCCCACTTAGCATCAACCCACTTTGTATACTCTAAATTTGATTCAGCCTCATAAATACTCTTATTACCTTCAAGCGGTAATTTATTACTATTCTTGACACTTCGCCATTGAAAGCTTTCTTTACCAAATGATATAAATCCATTAACATGTCTATTCTGCGCATGTGTAAAATCTTGATGGGCAAATGTATCGGCAAAAACATGGGCTGTCACGCCAGTTAAATAGTCTTCTAAACCAAAATCCGTTATTTCTTTTTCACTTACTTTGTTAGTACAATTACGTACTAAACTAATCGCCATAGGACTATGTGGGCGACACATCCATTGAAAATCATGATGTTTATTTACTTTTTGATATGGACAAATTCGTTTTTTCCAAAGTGGTGAAATTAACGTAGTATCTACAACACTCTTCACATCAAAATTTCCAGGTAAAAAATGAAACGCCGCCCATACTGCTTGAACATATCGAGTAGATTTAGTAGTTCCTACAGTTCCTACAGTCTGAAAACTTTCGATACATTCATAGTGCATGAGTAACTTTGCTTCATCAGTATCATTTTCATAAATATCCACAACGTCCATATCTTTCAAGCGATTTGCAGATGCTTCAGTTGTTACTGCAGATGACGACATTGATTTAAATATCGTATGCGCATTATTTTCATCAATCATTTGCGCTGACGTTGCAATAGTGACAGCGCGATTATGACTATATCCGGCAAAACGGGCAGCAACGTATGTTGCATGGTAATGAAAATCGACATCCATTTTTAACTCCTTAAATTATTAATTTTTATTAAACGTGACGACTAATGTTATTTTTTTAACATTGAAAAAATGGGCATAGCTGACTCCCTCCTCAAATATTCTTGATTTTTTTGATGGGTCATTCTCAAAGAATTAAGCCATTGGATGACACCGTGATCTGAGGCTTCAAATGATTGAGGGCGAATCATCTCAACTGGATTGGCTGTTGAATTTGATCCTTCAAAAACGTCTTTATATGACGGAATAGTTTTTAATATATTATCTTCATTCTCTACTGGTATTCCGTCGCTATGAATAACAGTAGACTCATCATTTTGTTCAACAAAATAGCGACTTTTTTTGGAGGCCAGCCCCCTATTTTCATAATATTGATAACCCAATTGAATCACATAAAATGAAATCAGTGAGATGACACCTAGTATTAAAATAAACATAATATTTAGAAATATCATTGCTAAGTGACCTTTATTAATAAAACCACTTTTTATAAAACCAAGGAGAGGCTTCAATCAATACATTATTCCCGCTGGGTAACGAGACCATATATTCATCATCCAGAGGCATCTGCAATAGGTTTTTCCAATAGCCACCAGGCGTTGTAAACATAAAGTACAAACCAATAGTCCCTTTTAAAGGCTTTTCAATGCTGAACTTAACACTTTCGCCAGGATATATGGGTTTATAACTGAGTAGTGTCGCATCTTCAGTTAATGGAAATACCTTGGAAACAACCGCTTCATAGTTTTCACTAATAAACTGTTTTTCATTAACATTTCGAATGAGCATATAAACCATATGACCATCATTAAGTTCTTTAGAGGCACTGACATATAAATTCAGAGGCGGCGGTGGCTCAATGCCATCACTTGCGCAACCGACTAAACATGCCATGCTGATTATAATTGCTACATAACTCAATATTTTCATTTTAGATTTTTAATTTTTTTAAATAATTCAAAAGGATCTTTTTTAAATTCATATCCAAGATTAATTTTATTAGCCATTAAATAGGGATGCGTAACCGTCCATGAATACTGTGTATGGTGCTTGTTATCTGCTTGAGCGAGCAATTTATATATTGACCAATTACTATTTTCAATATCGATACTTGCATATTTTTTTGAACTAACGCCCGTACTGGTAAACTCAATTCCAACATTTGCGGTGTTCATGTTCCACCATTCATAATTTAATTTATACCAACTAAGCGATTGATTAAAACCAAGAACGGTACTATCTGCAATTCGTAAATATGACATACTGGCATGCGCCATATCACCGTCAGATGTTTCCTGAGGGGGAATAGCTAAAAGATCAGGTTTAACTTCAAAGACAATAGCGCGAGGTGTCCCATCTGCATTCCACAATGTAGAAGTTAAACTTGATGTAGCATTTAGCTTTTCAATCATCGTAATTGGAAGCTTTAGTTTATTTCCTAAAATAGGATTTAATGTCCAATTGTTGTCTTTCACTACAAATAATGAGCGGTACGTGCTATTAATCAATTGCCAATATTCACCCGTCGTTGGATGGAAAAGGGCTGTTAGTTTCTCAATTTCAATACTTTCACCCTCCATTCCTTGTGATTCATCGAAGGGAAACTTGGTCATAATAGGCTGTATCATTAAATCCCAATTTTCTTTCCAGTTTGTTTCAATCGATTCATTTAATTCAACCGTTCCAAGCTCTAGCAATCGATAAATGGGTGACAAAAAGGGACCTTGCCAATTAACGGGAATAGTGAGTTCTCTTAGAAATGTATTGAGATTTCGTAAACTTGATGTATTTGTATTCAGTAAAATATCGAATGCAATACGCCCCATAGGTGAGAGTGTGCGCCGCAAACCCGCCCCCATAGAAGGTTTCGCTGGATCCACTGGAGCGATATCAACGCGTTGACCACTAAACTCTAAATTGATATCAGTGATAATTTGAATATATCGCTGAAATTGCGGGAAGGTTCCATTCTGCTCTTCCATCAACTTTCTAATAAAACGAAAACTGTCGAGTTGCTCTCTAAATACTTGAAAATTAGGCCCTGGTGGAATATCCAGCAGTACATTTTCTTTTATAGCTTGTAAATTTCGAAACAAAGCCGAATTCGGTGATTGTAATTCCTTCAGATATTGTTCAAGTTGCTCTTCGCCACTAAAATTAATTTGCATACTGGAGAAAAATTCCCAATAAGCCGCCGTATATTGAGCAGCGTAGAATCCTAAATTTTGAATAACAAAATCAACAAGGCGTTGTTTTTCAATAGAATCAATGGGCAATAGTGGGACAATTTCCGCTAATAGCGCAATTGTAGGCTTGACATTATTATCAAATTTTTCTCTCGTTAAACGCTCGTCTACTGCAAACGCATTACTCAAAGACCCTGTCAAATCAATACTCGTTCCAATAGGAATTTTTACCGATAAATTAACTTGATCAAAGAAAATCCAACCGTTTACGGGCGTATTTTGTTTATAGTAATTATCCAGTAGATTTTTGATTTTGCTCCGTAGGATTAAATTAGCCCACGCATTCGAATCAAACATCAATACTTTATCATTTAGATCAATTTTAATAATGCCTAAGCGATTACTCTCTGTAAATGATTTATGAGCGGTTATAAGTTGTTGAATTTTAATTAAACAGTCACGAATATTGGTTGGCGATTGTTCAATATCTAAATTCTTCTCCATAATAAAACGCATAGCGTCTTGAAGGGGTTTAAACGTCAATTGCGTCTGACTCGGTACCTTTTTCCAATCAGCACGAGTGGTAAGCGAAACATGACCATTTTTTTCTAACCAATTACGTTGTTTATCTAATTGTGGAAAATTTTCAAATCTATTAGATATGGTTAGGAAAATATTGGCGACACGCTGTAATTCAGCTAACTCAGTGCGATTGAGATACGTTTTCTTCATTGCAACGGTTAATTGATCACTCATATCACGCCAAGGGAACACACCATTCCATGAGTATTCAAATTTACAACAATCCAAATTATCCAAACTTTGCATTTGGGGATCATTCGTAATGACATTAAATTTCATGTAATCCTGCATCATTTGATACGGAATCGATAACCCGTCTTCAGGATGCTCATCTTTAAAATATTTACTTAATTGATTCGTATAATTAGCATGAATTAAGGCAAGTAATCGAATGGAGCGTGAGAATGGATATTCTTGGTGTTTTGCTAATTCAATAGCCGGTAAAAGATGATAGGTTCTAATTGAGTGAACAAAATCTTCTTTGAGTTGCTTTGATTGATCGTGAAAATATTGATCAAACAGATGTAAAAAATGAATGTGTGCAAATATTTCAACGTCATCTTGATAAAGCGAATCTATAACAGAATGAACGTCTGTCACATACTGACTATTATCAATTACCGAAATTTTTGTGATAACGTCATGTACTTCATCCAACGCCGTTTTTTCATCCATAAATACAGCAACATCTAAAAGTATCAATATCATTGCAAAACAAACGGCTCTTTTAGCATGTTTGTGTGAATAATATTGAACATTGGTAAAACTATTTTTCTCATAAAAAAATGGGTTGTTGGCTTTACGCAAGCTTGAACCACTCATTTGATCACCAGAAAAGAAACTAACTTGCGTCCATTTAATTTGTTTTAATTCACTCTTTCCAGAAGCAGATTTGATATGCTTATCTAGTGTGTAAAACGCATTATTGATGACATTTAAGAAATCAAGTATTTCTTCAAACGATTGAACATCGCTACTGACTAAATAATTATTAATATATTGAAAATAACTTTCCAATCCATCGTTTGAACTGGGAATTAATTGATCTTTTTTAAGATCGACACAAACATCCATATTCTGTGAATCAATAGTATTTGCGAATGAATGAAATCCATTCACATTTTCCATGTGGGTTAAGACTATCTTAAAGGGGACGTTAAATTCACTCAGCTCCGAAAATAAAGCGATTTTTGCCATCATGGCATTTAAAACGCCATTTTGCTCATCTTCATCTGGTCTAACGATTCCCGATACATTCATCACCATAACAATCTGCGTGCTAAGCGGTAACATTCGCCATAATCGAATTAACGCTTCAGCATGATCACTGGAGGTAGAAAAAATAAAACCAGACGATATTTCTAGCACAATACTGTTATTGCCAACATAAATCTGTAATAGTGAATCCGAAGTATCACTATTATGATAACGCTGTGCTTGAATATCGATATTTAAAAATTTATGGATAACTTCAGACTTCCCAGCTCTTGCATCGCCCATCACCACATACACAGGATACTGTTTAACCTTATTTCGCATTCCAAACGGAATGGTTTGCTTAAATTCAATCCACACTTTTGTCAGCACGTTGTACTGAATATCCGGTTTACGAATAAGCTCATGCCACCAACTCTTGACATAATCACCATATCGCTTCCAGAGATACCTGCCAAGGAAGAATAGCGCAATAGCAATCAGCAGTATAATTAACGCTTTCAACCAATTTTGAAGCATCCATTGAATTATTTTACCTTTACTCGGTTTTTTAAGCTTAATGGGCTTTTTCTTTTCTTCTTTTTTTTCTTCTCCCTCTTTAGGCGTCGATGCATCCTGTTGCTCCTCGTCGGATGCATCTTCTTCAGCGTCTATATCATCTTGACTATCCGTTTTTTCTACCTCAGTTGCAACTTGACTCTTAGTATCAACCGCATCAACTTTTTTGGAATCCAACGTTGACGTGACTACAGCGGCTGATGCCTGTTGTTCATCAGCAGTTGTTGTCATAATGGGGATTAACCATAAGATACTAATAAGAAAAATTTTAAACATTAGCGTAGTCAAGTATTAATAAATTAAATAAAAATTTTAGTGTGTAACCGTAACAGATGAATCAAAAACCAGTTCATCGCCGGCCTCATTGACGGAGACCGTTAAAATACTGTCTTTTATCACTTCACAGCTCAGCAATAAATCTGAGATTTTGTCTTGTAAACGAGATTGAATAACACGTTTTAAAGGCCGTGCACCATACATAGGGTTGTATCCCCATTGTGCTAACTTATCACCGGCTTCACTTGTTAAATTTAATGTCACTTGTTGCGCGGCTAAACGTTGCGCTAAGCGTTTAATTTGTATATCTACAATTGGACGCATATTTTCCAACGTCAATTGATTAAACACTAACACGTCATCTAATCGATTTAAAAATTCTGGTCTAAAATGTTTGCGAACAGCTTGCATAATATTCGCATTCATTTCCTGTTTTTCTTCCTCTGATTCGACAGGCTCGATAAATTCTGCCCCCAAGTTTGACGTTAAAATAATTAACGTATTGGAAAAATTGACAGTCCGTCCTTGTGAATCCGTTAATCTTCCATCATCGAGCAATTGCAAAAATAAATTGTAAACGTCTGGATGTGCTTTTTCGACCTCATCAAAGAGTAAAACACTAAAGGGCTTTCTTCTTATGGCATTCGTTAGAACGCCCCCTTCTTCATAACCAACATACCCAGGAGGCGCCCCGGTCAAGCGTGTTGCATTATGTTTCTCCATATATTCACTCATATCAAAACGTTTCAATGCAGACTCGTCTGTAAATAATTGCTCTGCAAGGGCTTTCGCTAATTCAGTTTTACCAACACCACTAGGACCTAACATTAAAAATGAACCTAATGGTTTTTGTGCATCATTTAAATTAGCTTTCGCGCGACGAATGGACTTGGCTATCGCACAAACTGCTTCATCTTGACCAACAACTCGTTGATGAAGGAAACTCTCTAATTGAATCAGCCTATCTCTTTCTGAATCTTGAAGTTTATTGACGGGAATACCTGTCATGCGTGCCACCGTTGCGGCAATATCTTCTGCTACAACGGATTTTTCACTTTCATTTTCTTCAAGTGCACTGACATCACCAAATTCCGAGACGATTTTCTCTAATTCAGGAATAATTTTGTATTGCAATTCTGCAACACGCGTAAAATCTTCTTCACTGATTCTTTCTTCTAATTCTCTACGGGCGGAGGTTAATTTCTGGTAAGCATCACGAACTTCTTGCATCCCTTTCTGATTTTTTTCCCAAATCAGTGTCAATTCAGCACTTTGCTCTTTTAGCTTTGCAATTTCTTCCTCAAGCGATTGCACAACACTTGGATTGTTTTCATTGCGCATTGAGCGTAATTCAATTTCTAAATGTAAAATAGTTTGATCAATTTCAATCAGCTCTTCAGGTTTAGAAGAAAGGCGAATACGGAGATTTGCGGCTGATTGATCGATTAAATCGATAGCTTTATCTGGTAAAAATCGTTCCGTAATATAGCGACTAGAAAGTTTGACCGCTGCATGCAATCCTTCCTCTGAAATACGAACACCATGATGCTGTTCATATTTTTCTTTGAGACCACGTAAAATAGTAATCGTTTGCTGTTCTGTAGGCTCTGGCACTTCCACTGTTTGAAAACGTCGCATAAGTGCATCATCTTTTTCAAAATATTTACGATATTCTTCTAAAGTGGTAGCACCAACGCAACAGAGTTGCCCTCTAGATAACGCGGGTTTAAGTAAATTCGCCGCGTCCATAGCGCCATCACCCTTACCAGCACCTACCAGTGTATGTATCTCATCTATAAATAAAATTGCTTTTGGTGTTAAGGTTAATTCATCGATCAGCCCTTTCAAACGCTCTTCAAATTCCCCTCTGTATTTTGCACCCGCCACTAATTGACCCATATCGAGGGATAGAATAACGGCACCACGCAGATTTTCTGGCACACTTTCCTCAACAATCATTTGTGCTAAACCTTCAACTACAGCTGTTTTCCCAACACCTGGCTCGCCCAACAAAATAGGATTATTTTTTATACGTCTGCATAAAATTTGAATAGCCAATCCCACTTCTTTCTCACGACCAATAACAGGATCAAGTCGTCCTTCTTTTGCAAGTGCCGTCAAATTTTTAGTATACTTTTCGAGGTAACCCCCTTCACCACCTCCATTTTCCGCAGACTTATTCAACACTAATTGCTTCTCATTAAATTTACCATTTTTAATTAAAGAATCCGTTTCTTTAGCCGATAATCCGCATTCCTGAAATAAGTTCTTGATTTCGTCGATTTGAACTAACACTTCCTGAAGAACTTGTTGAGTAATTTTAGAGGTATTACGTTCTTCGACTAAAGTTTCTGCATTGATAAATAATCTTTCTAGCTCTCTATTTATAGGCGTTTGTTGAACATCACGTAATGCTTTAGGAATTTCGCTTAAACGTAAATCCAATTTAAGGGAAAGTTTTTTCGTATCAAGGCTTTCTGAGGCGAATAAACCGTTAGGCTCAGAGGATGCCATAATAGTAAGTAAGTGCCAATAAGTCACATACTGGTGATTTTTTTGCACAGCAAGCCGACATGCTTTCTCAATAAGCGATTGCGTTGTAGGTGTAAATTTTTCAATTAGCATAATTTTAGTCTCTAGTTTGTGAAATTAAGATTTGGCAACTATTTCATTACGTAGTTGGTTGATTAATTTATAAAATGGATGATTCAATCGCCTTTGAAATTCACCTCCCATAAACATTTGCTGACACCATGCTATGTTGGGTGTGCCAGTGGATGTCAATCGGGGGATGAAATCCAAATTTAAAATTTTGTCAGGTATGGCTTCAGCGCCAATTTTTTTTTCAATTATTGCGCGTAACTCATCAGAGGAGCGATGATCACAAAATGCTAACAAAATATAGTGGACTCTGTTCTCTCCAACCCCTATGGGAACTTCAACACATACATGCCAAGCGGCCACAATTTTAATCGCATCTAAAACTAACTGCGTAGGATAGGTTAATCCTTGCCTACCAGGGGGATAGAACCCCAAATATTTCATTTGTGATTGATGTTGTGAAATGACAATTGGCGTGATATCAAGACGCTCATCCACTTTGAGACAATAACGCCCAAACTCTTGCATTGTTTCTATCGTTGGATTTGCGATATCCCCCTTGTACCATGTTTGACCAACAACAGGAGATAACAGTAAATTAAACATATCTGTTTTCCAATCAGAACAAGCAATAATCCCCCCTAATGCAGCATTAAAAAAAATATCCGCATGGGGTACATTCTCTAATCCACACTGATTTATAAATGCTTGCCAATCGGTAAAATTTAAAACCTCGTTTGCAGAGCGAAACCAGCGCTCAATCCGCGAAGGAGACATAATTGCCGTCGAATTTTCCAGTAATAAATCACGTAATCTCGCACTGATACTGACCACTTGAGCTTGTGACTCAAATACACCATTAGGATGATTTACTAACCAATCAGTTTCAATTAAATGTAATTTTGCACCAGCAAATAAGCAAGCCAGTTCGAGTAAAGGGGAAGCTAACGATTTTTCCATATCGCCTGTGCAAAGGGTATAGCCAGGCTTCAACCCTAAAATGAAATGAGCATCCCTAATCATTCCACTAAAAAATCGCTCGACAGACATCACTTTAATGGACGATTCGCGAGGCGAGAACGAATCCAATAAATAAAACACCGGACTACCAAACGCATAACTTTCAATAGGTATTGTTATGGGCTCAAAATTGCCTGATATTTTCAATACACGCTCAGCAAATGCGCTGTCAACTAATTTACTTTCTATACTAATAAAATCGGGATTTAAACTATTAATGGCATCTTGAATTACAAGTGGCGCTTTACTATCCAGTAGAGAGATAACTAAACCCAGGCGTAGTGCCGCTAATAGTGAAACGTAACGTCTAAGCGTTGTATCCACGACAATAAGTATAACTTTCCCTGATATAACACTTTGACTCACCCAGGCACGACAAAGTGTTTCCACCAGCAAATCAATCTGACGTGGCGTATATTTTTCAATGCCAGCACTGGTTTGAAAAAGAATCCCTGCGTCCTCGTTATGGAGAAATCTCGTTATGAAATCATGATATAAATTATAACTATCGCCATTTACCGATTTTGATGAGAAACCATGATGTTGCCTCCACCATTGATAAGCATAATCGTTAAACGATTCCTTATCTGAACTTTCAAAATCTAACAAACTACTGAAGGCCACCATGATCTATCCCGTTGCCATTACAGAAACTTGACCAGGGAAAGTGATATTAATGACGCCGCCCCACATACAAATTAATTTACAATTACTATTGAGCGTCGGCATATTGCCAGTTAATACGGTAGGCGATCCGACAATCCATGGCGCAACAGTGGCAGGAATACAGGGCATAGGCGTAAACACTCCTAATTTAGCCGCCGTAGCCGCAATCACCACAGGGTTTGCAATACTATTACACATACCAAAAGGCACAATATTTAGCATAGGAATATTATCCATAATGGTTCCTACAGGCGTATTTGCCAACACTCGATTTATTGGTAGTACATTGAGAACACTAGGTGCAACGCCAAAACTACACATCATCATTGCAGTGCCTGTCACCACAATAGCCATATTTCCCCCTAATCAATTTTGACTTTTAAAAATAAATCCAAATCTGCAGTATAGAGATCCGTTAATGCTAACCATTGCGGTGTTCCGCTACTATCTGAATAATCAGCAACTTGATTTACATGCTGTGACAATTCTGTAAAGTAGGGACCAAATATCCAAGGTAAATATTTGCGTGCGTCAAAACTTTCAAGAAGTCCATTAATATCATTAACGATAATGGCTGCTTTTAATATTTCACCTTTTGCCAGTACACTAGCAAAAACATCTACTTTTCGCTGTAACTCTTCTAAATGAACGCCGCCAGAAATAACTAAATTTCCACTTCCACTTCCTTTTCCATGACCTGTTATCGCTTTATCAGTTGAATCTTCACTTACCGTTTCTTCTGGGATAGGTTCGCTTATCACCTCAAGTTTGGGTAGCTTGGATTCATATTTTTTAAGCCAATCAAGTAATTCAGTTATCGGTGCTGAAACTGCATCAGACGTATTCGCGTCTAACTGATTTGAAAATACGGATCTAGTTGAAGCAATCTTAGTGCGAATATCGGATAATTCATCGAAAGAAACAAGCGAAAACCAAAAATCTAACTTATCATTCTTTTCAAACTCAAGTGTTTTAAGATCTAATAACATTTGCTTAAACAACCACATTAAGCTGCTTTTTGCATATTTATCTCTACGTTTTTCAGGCCCAACATTTTCCCAAACAGAAAAAATTTTTAATATATTTTCAAATAACAATGAAAAACCAGATAATTTATCCTCTGATAATTCACTGTAGACAGCATAGGTTAAAAAACGAATATCTAATATGCCCTGCCCCACTAGAGTTTCATTAAGTTCTCCCACCGCCTTAAAATTTTGTCCATCAACGAGATCTCGCAAATTGACAAGATATTCCGACTCGGCATCTAATGAAATTAAGGGTTTTGATTCATCTAAATTGGATAACACTTCAGCTAGCATCATATATACACTACTCACTATCTCGGTTTGTGGGAATACCTGAATAAATTAAAATTGATTTATTTTCACTGTGCTCATCCTTAAGGCGGTTATATCCTAAGTAATTTTTACGCTCCAGTGACACCCATTTAGAGGAATTTCGGATAATCAGCCATATTTCCAGCATCAGATCAAAATTAGCTAGCAAAGGAAAAACGAGTTTTGCTAATCTTTCTTGAACGATAAGATGCCATGGCTCATCGTAGTAATACTCATCATCAGAAATATAGGTGATATGATAGCCATTATTAATAACATTAAAACTATCACCTAATACCATCTCAACCCCTAACGTAGCAGAACCTAATTTCGCGGCCACCGCTTGATTCGCATTAACAAATTCATGACGCTTGGTGCGTAACTGTAATTCGGGTAATGTTAATTGAAATAGCCAATTTAGTGATGAGAGCGAGCTTAAACTATGAACACTGCGCAACCAAAATGTTCTATCGTGGTTAAAAATATAATTCATATTAAGTGCCTCTGGATAAATCGCTTTAAGCCAATCCTTGATAATAATGCGATCAAATAACCGAAGCAAATCATGAAAATGCGTTTCAGAAATATAGCCTTCTTCAGCCATTTTAAATAAATAACTCGGTAACGTAGACATTGCACCTGACATACCAAAATATAAAGTAATGACCACTTTATTATCTTTATCTATAAAATCGATACTCTTTATCAATCTAGGTTGTGATTCATTGCCATAATGCCCTTCAAAGATGATATTTTTTGAATCAACACCTAAATATGTCAATAAATCAAATAATGCTTTAATATCAAACATCCCGATGCAATTTTGGATACGTTTTTTTAATAATGGGGTAAGTATGCACTGTGTATTATTCATTAACGACTCACTACTTATTATTAAAATAAATATCTGTTAACTCAGATCCCCAATACAAATCTTCCAACTGATCAAGTAATTCCAATAATGGAAAACTATTTATCTTGTCCGAAGTTTCTAATGAATTGAATTGCTCTTTGCAACTATTCCAATAAAGTAAAATATAAGGCGCATCGGATGAATTATGTTCAATATACTCTTCAATTGAACGCATTATTTTATTTATAGAAGAGGTGGTTTCCGTATTTTCCTGGTTTAAATTATGAATATGAGTAGCTTCCCAATCTATTTTATAAGATGGAATAATTAATTTTTCATTCATAAACTATTTCTCAATATTAAAATTAGTATCATAATTAATTGAGGTGGAAGCTATATTGTGAAGAAAATGATGCGACATAATAATCAAGCCAATCGCAATAAAATAAAAAATAAAATCCGGTACTTTAAAAAAAGTGGGCAAGACATCTTGCGTTTCTAATCGTGAATCAAGATTGATCGATTTAACACTAATTCGTGCTTTCGCACTGTCCATGTAATAATCGATCTTGTCATTCATTGCAATATAACGCCCTTGAAATCCATTTTTCATGCAGAAAAAATATATTTCATAGACGCTCTCAGGAATATCATTTCGATAAAGAAAAGCATCCATTTGCTGAAAGAAAATATCACCTGCATTATCAATTTGAAAGAGTTGCAACTGCAAGGGTTCCCAGCCAGTATTTTTAAAATGCTGAACATGAAGTTGTGCGATTTCATCACAATGTGCAACTAGAGCAAACAATATTAAATACGCATCTCTCTCACTATAAATTTCACGTAAATAGAGATCAAGCTCCCATAAATTCGTAAACAATTTCTGCCGTAATTGATTTATGTCCGTTACGGCTTGCTCAAAATCTCTCAAGGGTCTAACAATGGACAAAATGCCGGTAATCTTGTACCAAAAATTCGAATCTTTTTCGTTCATAATTAAACTTCCCATTCTCTTGAAAAGTTATCAGGAGCGAGAGCGAGTTTCACAATTTTATCATTGCTCCAATAATTCAATACATTTTCAAAATGCTTGATAAATACTTTAAATAACATGCTATCTTTATCGAATTTATTCCAATCAAACACCATATAGTAAACTATATAGCCCGCAGTCAAAACATTGCCATCAACCGAGCGAATTTCATATTTCACATCAATAAATGAATTATAAAACACACTGAAAGGACCGAAATCTAGGGGGCCTAATGCATCCATAATATGCACCATGTCTGAAGCGCTATAAAATCGCTTATGTGAAATTGCAAGAAAATTTAGATAGACATCTTCATATTCGTTGAATTTCTTTTTATTTTTATTGACTGATTTTCGCTTAATTGGCTGTCCAATTTTTTCCCATTCTAATCCGTTTACCCGCTTAGAATAGGGTGCAATGCGAAAATTCCGATCTGAGTACAACGTAAAATGAGGTTGAAACCAGAGGGCATCGACACTAACAACTTCGGGACTCTCAAAAGACTGCGGAGAATTGAGATGCAGTAATACATGCGTTTTATTATCAAATGTGTCGACATATTCTATTTCGTATGTTCCATTTTCATCTGCTAAAATACCTGGATTTAAAGGTTGCATCCCTTTATCGAGCATCCGATATGCTGCAATGACTTTACATAACTGAAAGTCCATTTGCGCTTTAGAATGAATAATGTTGTAGGTACTCTTAGTGCCTTTAGATACCACTGGTGATGCCATATCGCGTTTGATATTCACTACAGGAATACAAAATAAGTGAAACAACTCGATACTAGGCAGTATGCCTTTTGGCCATGTTTGCGAAAAATCAAATACTAAACGGAATGATTTAAAAGAATCCATTTTTGTTGGCATTTTTAAATGCATAAATAAATCTTGACGAGGATCTTTAAAAAATAATCGTTCGTTTTCTAGTGGATGAAAAAAATCATCATCTTCAATTGATAACGGAGCCATACCAAACGTTGGCATTTCAAGCTCTATCCACTCACTTTCATCATCATTTACATTATCTAACGGATTCAACTGCATTTTGATTGCATAATTTTTTTCTACAAAGAATCCAAATATATCAAAAGAAACAGACGTATCACCAATGTAATCAAAAAATATACTAAATGGACTGGGAATCGAATGCAGCGTGTGATAACTGGTGAAATCAATTGCTAAGCGTGACTCATTCTCTGCGCATGGTAGCAATTGTACTTTTGATATCACCATAGGCAACGCATAAAAACTACGCATTGTCTCAAAGGTAAAAAGCGTATTATCATCCGTACGAAACTCAAATTCAGTGCCTTTTTGAAAATAGGCTGTTTCAGTAAACCCCCCATTTGGTATCGCTCTCATTATCGATAATTCAGGCAATGGCGACATCAAGAAAGGAAAAAGCTCACGATACAGCCGATTACGCGTTTGCTTAATATTTCGAATAGACGCGTCATACGTACGCGCAGAAAAAAAAGCAATCGATTCGATTATTCGCAGAACATCAGGATCACCACTTGAAAGACCCGTTTGCATGCCGCTTTCAGTGTGTTCATGATGATAACTTCTAATGAATGCAGTCAATTCCTTGAACTGCTCTAAATACAAGGGGTAGAGTTTTTGATAAATATCCATCTCATGCTCCCAATTTCACAAGCGTACCCTCAATGCTGGTTATCTGTCCTTTAACCGTGGTAGACAATCCCTCAACACTCATTAATGTATCTGCTTTAACGGTAACCATCATGCCACCGATTTCAGTTTGCAAATCGCCTTTTACCGTGACTTTTTGACCTTTTACATCCAACATGTCACCTTCAATTTTAACCTGTGTGCCCTTTACTTTGACTTCCGTATCAGCATTTGCTTTCACTGCAAGCGCTTTCAATTCAAGGTTATTTGTGGCTTGCATATTAATATCTTGTGAACCCTTAACGGCTATCTTATCTTTAGCTTCCAAAGATAACTTGCCATCTGAAATAAGATCCATTTTTTCTTTAGATTGGCATTTAATTTCATCTGCTATTACCGAAAATTTTTTACATTCAATAGCGATGCTATCAGGCTTTTGAGTAATGGTTGAGGTATCACTATCTTTTTTGACAGTAGTGACCAATTGATTACCATCCATCTTGATTTCTTGTGATAACTTATTATCACTATCAATCACCGTAATAATAATGCCATCTTTCTTATTAAGTTCTACGCGACATTCTAATACCATGCTATTTATCCTCTTTGGTATGAAGAATAATAATGCCTTCGCCCAGGGTAATAGTCTGAGTATCTTTTTCAAGTAGTCTATTTATTTCTAATTGTGGTTTATTATCCGCATATGAATGCTTAATAGTGGTTCTGTTTTTCTCACTTTGACCTAACACAATTTGATTTCCTTGCGTATCCATGGCTAAAGGGGCGTTTTTACGCCAATCAAGATATGAAATAATGTCACTTGTGTAATGCCAGATAGCAAGGAGCACCTGCTGTTTTTTATAAGGTGGAAAATAAAATTGACCATTCATATTGACAGGTAAATAGGGCACTCGCACTTTTAGTTTTTCAAATACTGGAATTTCAACTTCATAATATTTCACAGAGGTATCACTGTCTTCCACCATGTTATAAGTCAAATTCTCCTCTTCACCTTGGTCACTAAATACCTCACCTTCAACTTGTAGAGGATATTCTGGCTTAATGTACGAAGGATATTGATACGTTAATTCCTCTGGAGACTGCGCTAGAACATGACAATGACATTCAAAAATTTTTTTCTTATTTAAATAATCTTCCATGCCCTCTTTTTTAGAATTAATTTCCAATGACATCGATCTGACGATATATTTTTTTCCGGTAGGATAAGCCCCTTTACTCCATTGTTTTTCAATACATTTTACTGTATTCCAGGGAACACAGATTTCTAAGGGTATTTTTCTAAAATTGAACTGGATTGAAGGCTGTTCTTGCGTATGGATAGATTGAAATAAGGTTGCACTATCTTTAAAGTTAGCAGGAAGATCCCAAATACCTATAAAGTCTTGCGTTAAAGGGGCTATTTTATTTTCATTTTCTCCCTTTTCAGCAGAGCTATCTTTAACATACGCATTTTGAATTTTGTAATCGCTATAACTAATTTCAGGAAATATCACTTTATAATTATGTAGCGATTGCAACGATAAATCCATATTTTGCTCGCTTTTAGGGGCTTTTTCACTAATCACATAACTTTTTTTGGTGTAATCATAATAAAATAATCCATTATTTTCTTTAACTAGCCAGATTATATAATCATAGAAGCTTGCTTGATTTTTGGTTCGTAAACCGACGGAAACCAAAATTTGCTTGTGTTTTTTTTCCAAAAATGGCCCATCGCAAGTCACTGAAATTTGCTCGACTACTTGTTCATTAATAATGGTTTTCAAATCAGAATCAATGTAAAGCTTTTCCAAGTGATGTTGACGCCAAAAAAGGCGCGCTGGATCCTTGAAATGCAACGTATAGTACCTAATAATAACTCTATCTATATACCGTGATTCTTGACTTCCTTCTTCCTCAATCGCCTTTTCATACACCCAAGCCTCAATATCTAAAGGAATCAAAGTATCTTCCTGCTCCTCATCTAGTCCAGCTTGTAGAGAAAAAGTTAACTTGATTGGCTTCATTTCTTGAAAAGCCTCAAACACATCATCCGGTGTCTTTTGACTATTGACAGAAAAAACTAACGTACCTTCATATCCCCAAGTCCATAGTTGAAGATTGAGCGAAACAATTTTTCCAGCAGGCACCTTATAGCTTTTGGCGGAAAATGCAATATCAACGTGTCCCTCAACGTTATCGGTGAATAGTGTCATTGCACTTCCCAACTATGCGTCCGCATATCTGTTATGACTTGAATTTCTTGAGTGGAACCTAAAATGCGACATCTTATCTCAATATTAATTCGATCAATGGCATTTCCTTGTTTCTCAAAAATCTCAATTAATTCCACGGTAGGCATAAACTGTTCGATATTACGCGCGATTTCCTCAATTACAACCTTAGAAATATATTCGCGATTCGAATAACTCGATACATCATCCACACCAAATTCTTTTATAAAACTGGAATAATCACGCTTAGAATTGAGTAAATTATGTAAATCCTGCAACACGCGCAAATCCGTTTCATGTTGCCGATGATAATTGACGGCGTCATATTGCCGCAATATTGGCATTAGACATTACTCCAATACAAATAAAAACGCGCACCCTCAAAGGAGGCATCGCAAATAAAGGCGACATTATTTTCTAAAAGAACTTGATTCCACTCTTCCCCTTTCATCACCTCATACGTATCTACTTCAGGACCGAAATAGTGTTGAAAAACTGGGCGATCAATCTGTTTAATGGGTACGCCTTGTAAAAAATATTTATGGACAATAGACAGCCGTGATTGACAAGCAAATTTCACTGACTCAATATTTATTTTCTGATGAATATTTTGTTTTTGAACCAAAATATACCAATGTAAAGCAGATGATGCAGCAACTGACATTTCAACTACTTTCGCACCCGAAACATCAATAAACTCATGCATCGGAATGACCATTCGATCCTTTTGCAACAGCTGACTTGTGGCAGAAATGAGCTCACCTATGCAAGCAGATAAATTATCATGATTATAGATTTTATCCGCAATCAAAGAATCTACGCCTTGATAGGAGCATAATTCAAAATAGAATTGTTGTATTTTCTCGTAGAAAAAATACGGATGTGGATGAATTTGAGAAACAATATTTTTAATATAATTTCTAAAAACACGAACGTTAATTAAACAACGTTTTACATTGATTAAATTTTCACCTGAAAGTTGAATATTTGCAGACTCTTCAATTAGTGATTGTAAATATTTATCTAATACCGTAATTAATTCTGTCAATTCAGAAAATAAAATATCACCATTTCCTAATTGAAAAAGAGGCGGAAAATATTCATCACTCATTCTCCATTGACCATGTATATCTTTTTCGAAAACACCTAACATCAAATACTCGACGGTACCTGAAATAGTAATATCATAAGATAAATGTAAATTCCATTTCCATGTTGGCAGTAGGTCAGTTTCCATTTTCATGTTTAACATTGGCGATTTTTCAATCGCCTCTGCTTTTAACAAATGAACATAAACTTTAATTTTGGATTGACTAAAGGCGTTGAGATTAATGGTATTAATGGTCGCATTCTCACCTATCACAAGCAAACGCCCACTGTGCGTGATCATAATTCCTTTTTCAAGTGTCAATATCCCATCTGATTCTAACGATTTAGACAGTCTAAGATTAGAAAAACCATACACAGGTAAACCACTTATCTCGGATCGGCAGGAAGCATCGCTTAATATCGATTCTTCTAATCCCCGCATGTGTTCGGGTAATAAAGTTTGACCTAAAGACCAAAGCAAACGGGGATTACATTTCACGAAATATGCCTTTTAAGAAGTCAGAAATTAAGATTTATGATTACAAACGTGCATCTAAACGCAATTCAGTATCCATACCTTCAAACTGAACATGCGGTAATATGGCCATTTTGCAGTCATAAAAACCAATCGATCCAGGACGAGCCTCTACTTGAACTGATGCCGCTTTAAATGGATAGTAACGCAATGTTAAATCATCTGGATTACTGACTGTGGTTACATATTTACTTATCCAACGCTGCAAGGTGTTTTGAATATAAGGACCATCCGCGCTACTTCCAATATTGTCACGCATAATACATTTTACATAATGGGCTATACGAGTCACTGAGAAGGTATAACTGATGTTTGTCACCAACTGCGCATTTTCACTATCTTTCGCATCATCATAAGCTTTCGCTTTTTTTACAGACTGCGCACTAAAGAAACACGCATCTCCGGTGCCTTTTCTGTAAATCAAAGGAATGAAACCTGAATTAGCAAATTCTAACTCACGATAATCAGGAATATTCATTTCTACAGGAATTTTGATTTCATCCTCTCCACGAATATTAAATGTATGGACAGGTAAACCACTTACTTGACCGCCACCTTTAGGGCCGCGAAGATATTGACACCAGCCGGACGTTGCGTAAGAGCGAATCATGTTTTTTGCAAACAGAATGGCTGAACTCCCCCATAAATACTCAGAATCGACATCACCGTGTAGATTTTCAGTAAAATTAAACCCACCTGGAACTGGATTTGTAACGGGGTGAAATGGCAGTCTTAATACATAACGTGGTAAGGTGAGTGCCAAATAGGCTGCTTCAGGCGTATCACGCAATGCATTCCAAGAGCTGTATTTTGGATTAGCCAGTAATCCTTCCAAGTCTTTGATTGCTGCCAATTCTTCAATGGTTTCACATCCAAAGAATTGAGTGGAAACACTGCTAATAAAAGGTGCATGACTGGCCGCACAAACGCGTGACATGACTTTTAAAAATAACTCATCTGTTGGTGTGTGTTTGAATTCATATAAACCAATAAGCCCACCATAAGGTTTACCACCAAATTGATCATATTCAGACACATACAACTTTTTAAACATAGCACTAGCGGCAATATCCACCGCGTTTCCGTCTAAATCATCGAATACATCTTCTTTGGAGGCATCTAAAAGATCAATCATAACGCCAGCACGAAAATTAGTAGATCGAATTAAATCATCCACTCCGCGCCAACTTGACTCTAAAGCTTGAAATTTCGCATTGTGCAAAACTTCATTCACTTGATCGTTAACCACTTCGTCAATATGCGCAATAATTTTAAATATTGCACTTTTATCAAATTTACCGGGTTGACTAGTATCGATATTGAGTAATAACGCGGCAAGACCTGATATAAAACGATCTTCTTCACGAGTTGCATCACTCGCCAACTCTAATCCTTCACGAATGAGTGGGACTGGTGAATCAATTTCTGCGTTTAAACGCATACTGGATAAGAAGCGTTTTAAATCAATTGCTTCTACTGTTTGTGTTTCAGTTTCCATATTTAACCTTAAGCTTGTTGAATGAATAATACACAATTGAGAATAAACAAGATTATTCTTAATGTAAAAACTGCTTTAGCCTTCGCTAGGCAACTTCAAACCTTCAAAACCTTTTAAATCTTCCAATACTTTAGCCATTGATTCTGGATCAGCCAATAATTGCTCTAATAGCTTTCTAAAATCTTTTCGATTATCAACATTTGATAAAGTCTCTTCAAGCAACCCTTTCAACGCGAGCATCGCTTTGAGTTTAGGAATTTGCTCTGCAATTTGATCTGGATTCAGTGACTTCATTGAATCAATTTTCAATGCGACATTGATATCCTCTCCTTCAGCGGGATCTATGCGATTAGGAACAGCAATATTGAGTTTAATTCCCATCTCACGCATGACACTATCTGTATTAGTCCCATCCATAGCATGATGCCGTCTTTCATCAAGGTCCACTTTTGCATCCACAGATGACCCCGCAGAGAAATCACCCGCAACCATTAAACGTAACGGTAATTCTGAATTCGCTGGCGCACCATTGACTTCCGTTTTATAGCGCATCGTTAAACGCGACTTGGGTACCTCATCTTGAACTGCCATGACAACCTCCAATTATTATTTACTAATTTTATCGTGTAGCCAGGTTAAGAGTCTATAAAACTCTTAACCTAACCTAATCTAACCTGTTATTTAGCCAGCTGTGCCCCATTTAAATGCCTGCGGTGAATCGCTACTGGCTGCCCATTGTAGAGCTTGCGATTCAGAGGCCGGCATCACACTAAGATTTAACGTAAAGTTTTGTGGATTGGGCACGGAAGGATCATTATCGTCTGCCACTGCGATTCTTAATGCACCACCACTTTTTAACACCATCCCATTAACGGCATCATCGCCAGTGTGGAACGTTTTGAAATACACTTTTGCTTCATGATCGTAATCCCAGCATTCAAAACCGATCTCAACTGTCGTATTAATCATCGATTTCATCAACAACCCTTTTAAGAGGTTTTTATTAACTGTACTAACTTGAAACGAAAGATGAATCGGCTCTGCATCACCTGCACCCCAAGTACATGATGAGATAACGCCAACAGCGGGGTATTCTTCTGTAAAATCTTCTGGATTAACTAGTGTAGCAAAGTCGGCCGTAAATTCAGTTTCGCCGATTGTTAACGCTGTAACATACCCTAAACGATCTTGATTATCTCGTTTGAAATTAAACCCTTGATATGTTGAACCGTAAAAATTAATAGCCATTTAAAACCCCTCAAAATTAATTATTTATTTAAAACGAAACAAAAACACTTTTTCACCTAAGCATCT
Organism: Pseudomonadota bacterium; assembly: GCA_039805765.1. Taxonomy (GTDB): domain Bacteria; phylum Pseudomonadota; class Gammaproteobacteria; order Methylococcales; family Methylomonadaceae; genus UBA10906. The sequence continues at coordinate 10,725 of JBDLTP010000042.1, read as the reverse complement.
TGATACACCTTGGCAGAAATTGCTTCGCGACAAATAATAAATAAAAAATAAAATTATGCAAACTTTTTAAAAAATACATCAAAAAAACTTAATTCTATTGACATGCAGGACTAATGGCCTTGTCTACCCCACCCTTGAGAGGGATTCATTCCACCAATATTAAATCGGTTGTTGCGGTCAATCACAAATTCTTGTTGTTCACATCGAGTCATTAAATTTCTTAATTCACTAGCATTCTCAATGGCAACAGGAGATTCATTTGGCACAAAAAATAGTAACGGATAATCTTCGCCTGCCGAGTAAGGATTTCCCGTTTCATCGCCATGATGAATCATATTTCCGCCTTTATAACCGCTGAACTCGTTAATCATCAGATTTAACAAATTGATTATTTTTATATGCTCAGCACCTAAATTCCCCCTATGTTTATCTGCCTCGCCTGTTGTTTGTGACCGCTTAACCAAATCCAAATAAGTGTCTCGACGTTTTTTTACAATACCACTGATGTAGTCATCATTCGTTGAGAGACGAGTGCCATCATTGATGATTCGTGGAACTGTTGGCATTGGCCGATCAATTTTTTTATTTTTAAACCACATACAAAACAAATCATAGTCCCCAGCGACCACGGATAAAGGACCCACGGGTTGAGGCCCCGATGCAACTAAGCCTTTTGGATTAGTCAATCCAACAACCGGTCGCCAGTCACTATTTATGCTCGCACCCTCTTGATAGCTCAGTTTCCACATAGGCTCTTGACTTCTTTCACGCGTAGCTCTAAACACATAGGATTCATTAACAGGCGAAATCACATTTACCATTAATTCACCGGAATTCTGATAAGCCCTATTTTTATCGTCGAGCTTTAAAATGCCTTCTTTAATCAAATATTCAATTCTTGCCGTCGATATAAATACGACTTCACGACCAGCATTATCATGAATAGCATCTGTAATCCATTTACGTTGTTTTTCTAAATTTTTTTCTTTTGAGAATTTCGCTTCAGCAAGCACCATACCGGCCATCGGCCCCCATGAACAACTTTTCGCTTTAATGTGAAAGCCTTTGGAGGCATGTCCTTCAGCAATTAAGCCCTCACATAAGTGATTTAACTCACGGGTCGCAATAACAATATCGTTATCATCAGCAACATAAGAAAAAATTTCAGCATGAACGGCAAGCATTCCGCAATGCTTTACGGCTTCGTAACCTGTTCTCATTCTCCCTCCTAATTTTCATTTAAAAATTATTAAATTATCAACCTATTCATTTTTTTACATGAATATCTTAAGAATTACAAATAAATAATTTAAAATTTCGATTGAATTTTAAAATTTATCAGTGATAATTTACCTTTAAATAGTAATTATTTACACTTGGAGACGGAAATGTATTTGAATTTTTTAGAAGAAAAAGAAAAAAAAGCGTTTTTAGAAATCGCTCATACGATAGCTTATTCAGACGGTGATTTTAATGAAAACGAAGCCATTGTCATTGGATCCTATTGCAATGAGATGGGCATAGAACATCCTCAGTTTGCACATAAACGAGAAATTAGCGAAATTGCGAAAGAAATTGTCAATGCGCAATCAAAGAAAATTGTTATTTTAGAGCTTATGTCACTCGTTAATGCAGACAATAATTTTGATGATCATGAACGAAATATGCTTCATGAGCTTATTGAGATATTTTCAATCGAAAAAGAATTTATAACTGACGCTGAGAATTGGTCTAGAACCCTTCTTGAGACGATTGAAAAAGGACTTTTTTTAATTGACAATTAATAGAGTGAGCATTTAGAAATGATAAATGATGAAGATTCTGACATCGTAGTATTGAAACGTGATTTACTGGGAGAGTTATCGAAATCCACTGTAACGTCAGCAGACTTAAAAGAGATAAAACGTAATCAAAAGGAAAAATTTGTAATCAACAAAATATTTGAAACAGAGCATCTTGCTCTGCATTGGGCAATAAAGAAAAAAATTGTTACTGAGCATGACTTAGAAAGTCTCGACTATTTTTCAGACGAAGGCCACATCAAAGATTTAATTGCGAGTTCAGGATTAGCTATTACCGGAAGTGTAGCCTCTCTAATCGCATACCCAACAACCATTGCACATAGCGTGGCCTCAACATCAACGGCATGGGGCATCTTTGGTACAGTCGGTGTTCATTCAACCGTGGGATCATCCTTAACCATCGCTGCAACGCACACTTTATTAGCAACTGCAGCGCCCATAGCCGTTGCTGGCGCAAGCATTTATGGTGCTATAAAATATTTGGCACACAAAGAAAATGAGCGATTTATCACACACTTTAATACGGAAAAAACTAATATTATCAATTTTTATTTAGAACAAATTAATCGCAGTTCTCTATTAGATAAAAAAGAAGAACCAGAAAACGAAGAATCTAAAAAAGAGGTAGAAGACGAATATCAAGGCCCCTTAAAAGGTGATGTAAGGTTGTTTAACCGGCATTGAAACCATTAAAACTATCTGAAGTTGGTAAATTTAAGATAATTTTCATAAAACAGGGTCAAGTTAATTGCCTAACTTTCACTTTTTATTTCGCATCTTAACCCTCCAGCCTATTTCTTTAAGTAACTTATTAACAAGTTCAATATCTTCATTTTTAACCATTTGGATTGAATCATTGATAATGATGAGGTTTGAACTTGAACTTGTTACTACATTTTTTTCTTTACTGATTATATTTTTTAGCTCTGCACGCGTAATTGAAAAATTTAAATCCCCCGAATTGACCAGTTTTTCGATTTTTTCATCTTCAATAGACGTAAGCAACGCAAGCGTTCCCCATCGATTTGGAATTTTTTTTTCTTTTCTATATTGAGTAATCTTTAAATTAGTTGTAATTTTAACCAGTTTGTTAATAGTTGTGATATCCGTAGATTTCAATTTACTGGCAGTTTCTTTTTTTACAATATTAAAAATTAATTTAACATCCTTTTCATTACTATACTCAGATATAATTCTTGCTTTTATTTCAGCTAATTTATCACCCAAAGCCAATAATGTTTCATCTTGCTTATTTTCACTTTTCCCAATGTTACTAATCAAGTCTAAAACAGTCGAATCAATATAATTAACAGCAATCTGACTCGCTTTTTGGTTAGCCTCTTGAATCATATTTTTTACCCAAAAAAACAATAGTAATTATCAATATCTAATAAAATAATCACTTTATACATATTGATTGGCGATTTTCGCACGAAATAATATATCAAAGTGCTCTTTATGTTCAAGAAATAATTTATTTAAGTCAATAATTTGATAGCGCTCAGACTAATTTCATCAGCAAAACCACAGTGAATAGAAAAGGATTATTGATAAAAAAATAATTAAAAGGAAATTCAGCTCCATCAATTTAATAATCACAATATCAACGCAAGATAAATAAAAATAAAATAAACTGATTAGGTTGATTAAACTGATTAGACAAAAGTGAATCGCTCAAAAAAGACACAAAAAAAAAGCAAGTGATAAAATCACTTGCTTACACTCAATAATAGCTATTTTAAGGGTCTAATAATGAATCATTAACGCACTATTCAAAATTCAAACACTCACTTTTTTTATTGCGTTTTGTTTAACTTACCCTCTTAATTGTTTCTTTACTTGCCAACCAAAATCAATCAGAAGCTCATTAAGTAACGAAATATCATCATCATTCACTGACTGCTTATCTTCATTAATAATAACTAGACTCGCTTTTGGTATTTTAATTATCTGTCTTTTGCCATCGACTATGCGTTTTAATTCTGCGCGAGTAATACTGTTGTTAATTTCACCCGAAGCCACTAAATCTTCTATACGCGAATCATCAAGTGAGGTGAGCAAGGTTAACGTTCCCCATCGATTTGGAATTTTATTTTCACGTCTGTACTGGGTGATTTTCGAATTTGTTGTGATTTTAACTAATTTATTAATCGTGGTAATATCCGTAGATTTTAATTTACTTGCGGTTTCTTTTTTGATTGCATTAAATATATTCTTCGTTTTTCTATCATCATTATTATTATCCAGCGCAACTTGCAATTTAATTTCAGCTAGTTTATCGCCCAAGGCTAATAAAGTTTCATCCTGTTTACCAATACTACTATCCACATTCTTAATTAAACTCATTACATTAGAATCGATATAGGTGGCAGTTATTAAACTCTTATCTTTCATATTTTATACTCGCGAATTATTAGGACTTTTACCTAACTATAATAGGAACACTGTTCCTATATTTAAACAGAGAATTAGTGGACTTGTAAAGACATTAAACGCTATATAGAAATAAAACGAAAATACGGCAAGCGAATCTTTCTTTTTAATGAATAAATTGACGGCATTTTATATCATTTTTATATAATAATTTTACATAAAGTATATAAAAAACAGTTACTTATAAAAAATTTAAGACTCACTCAAACAATCTATATATAATCTATTGATATTCAACATTTTTGAATATGACTAAAGATTATTCTTTTAAACATCGTAATCATAAACTATCATAGTCATTGGGTCATGTTACAAAATATTACATGAGATAGGCTTTAAATGTTAGACCTCTTTTAAAGCACTATTTTTATTAAAAACGAATCTAATTAATCAATTATACTATTGATTTATAAGGAAATATTTCATTATCAAAACAATCTAAATGTAGAATGAAAATTTATAAATCAATTATTATTACTATCTTTATTTTTGTCATAGCTTATTCGCCTTTTGTTTGCGCCAATAAGATTCAATTGATTGATTTACCCGACACTCACATATCATCGACTATTTTTATTGACGAAAGTGGTGATAAAAATTTTCAACAGATAACAAATGAAAATTTTATTGATGTTGATTTAAAAGCAAAATTCACTAATAAGTGTGTATTTTGGATTCGCTTTGACATTACTTCACCTAACTATCAAAAGGATTACCCTGCAATCCTGCAAGTATTACCCTCCAATATAGAAAAAATTCAGTTGTATATGCCTGATGGCTCGATCCAACTTGCCGGAATAGGCGTCCCTGCATCACTACATACACCGCCTGTAAATTTTTTATCCTCTTTTAAGATAAATCTTAACCCAGGAAAAACAAGATTTTATATTCGCATTGAAAATACGGGTGTGTATTTAGCGAATTTTAAATTATTTTCCGAACAGGCATTTGAAAATAATTTAGTTAACAAAAATTTTTTGTTGGGTATTTTTTATGGTTTAATCCTGTTAATTTTCATTATTAATATTTTTAATTATATTTGGACGCGTGATCCCCTATATATTTCGTACGTCATTTTTCTGTTTTTTACAGGGTTAACCAGTTTTTCCTATAACGGATATTTATCTGTTTTACTGGGTAATCATGCAGATATTGCAATTTATCTGGATCAAATTTCAATGTGCTCCATGATGCTGAGCGGTCCCTATTTTGCCATCTATATTTTCAGAATTGATCAACTCTATCCTCGCATAGAAAAAGTCATCAGGCAATTTAATAAATTGACAATGCCATGTATTGTTTTCATTTTCACTCCTTATTACCAAGATTTTCTTAGCTATCTCACTCTTTATTTTTTAACTTATGGTTTGGTGTTATTTTTTATATCTTTTTATAATTTTATCAAATTTCACGATCACCAAATGATGATTCTGTTTTTTGCGTATGCCATTTTTTTCACATTTCAATGTATCACCGTTTTCATGTTTATTGGCCTTATCCCAATTTCAGAATTCTCATTGAATAGTTGGCAAATTGGTACATTAGCCCATCTTTTATTATTGCATTTAACTATAATGGTTAAGTTTCGCGAACAGCAATACAACGCTAAAGTCCAAGCTAATAAAGCACAATTAGCCTTAATTAATGCAGACGAAGAACGCAGACAACGCACTGAATTACTTCAATTTTTAGCCATGTTAAGTCACGAAATAAATACGCCATTAACGGTTATCGACTCGACCATACAAAGTCTAGAATTATTAAACGATATGAACAAGATGGATTATTCAGGTCGTTATACGCGCATTCGAAACTCCGTAAAACGGTTACACTTGTTATTTAAAGAATCGTTAGCTCGCGAACGAATCATGTCGGGTATTTGGGATTTACACGCTCAATCATGGACAATGCATGAATTAATTGAAGATGTTATTTCTTATCACGGATTAGCGTTGCCGGCGCAATTTGAAGAAATTACCTTTCCGTTGAATATTGGTAATCAAAGTGGTGGAAAATTGAAAATCATTTGCGAGCCTAATTTACCCAATAAAAGTATGGCTGATTTGTATTTATTAAAAATTGCGCTCAGTAATTTATTAGATAATGCGTGTAAATATGCTTATCCTGAAAGTACGGTTGTCATGGAAGTATTTTTTGATCGTCATACTTCTCTTTATCATATAAACGTTATTAGTCAAAGTGATCCGATGTCTAGTATTGAGTTAGAGCAAGTTTTTAATAAATATTGGCGCCGCTCTGAAAATAAAAATGTGGTGGGAGCGGGTCTTGGTTTATATTTAGTAAGGCATATTGCCATCTTACATAAAGGCTACGCTAATGCCGTTAACTTAGGGAATCATAAAACCTGTTTTTCCATTCACTTTCCGTTGAGAGAAAATTTACAATGAACTCTTTGGCACCCTCTCAAGTAAACGTCATTCTTGTTGATGATCATCCTGAATTGCTAGAAGAACTTTCATTCCAGCTTACACATGCCGGTTTTAATGTGCGTACTGCAACGAATAGTGTTGAAATGGATCTGTTACTAAGCGATGCGCCTTGCGATGTTTTCGTATTAGATATTAACCTGCCAATAGAAAATGGTTTTTCAATTGCACATCGCCTTTATAACCCTCTAAAGCATGGCATTATTTTGTTAACGGCTATGGACAGTGTCGAAAATAAACTGATTGGATTAAATCAGGGCGTTGACATTTATCTTGTCAAACCCATTGATCGACGCGAACTCATTGCGTCAATCAATTGCCTCTATCGCAGATTGTGTTTTGATATTTCACTATCAGGATGGATATTGGATAGTCAAAAAAGAGAATTGCAATCGCCAAGTGATCAAATTCTGGAATTGGGTTCTCATGAAATTATCATTCTAATCGTATTAATTCAAAATCATGGCGCCGTTTACGAACGCTCAAAATTACTAAAAAATTTAGACATTGAATTTTTAGAAGGTTCTGACAAACGATTGAACACCATTTTAAGTCGCCTTCGTCAAAAACTGTTGAACTTTAATGCTGAATTACGAATTCAAACTTGGCGAAATGAAGGCTATTCCTTTATAGGCCCCCATATTGAAATTAAATAAAACGTCTAAAATTAAAAATGACTACGTAAACCAACGTAAAATGAGGCACCATAAAAATTAAAATCATTGACTTCTGGCGTTCGATTGTTGGTTATATTCTCCCCTCGCAAATAGAGCATTGTGCTTGGCGTCAAATCATATTTCATGAGAGCATTAAGACGTGGTGCAACACCTGCTTCAAATTTATTCGGGGCATCAAACCAATAGTTGTCGTGAACCACAAATTCCATATGATAACTTAGTCGTTTTGTAGGGGAATATTCATACCAAAAAGAACCTTGATGTTCGGGACGATTTGCTGTTTTTAATTGATTATGAGGGTTAACTGCATTCATATAGTTATACGTAAAACCTGATTTCCACTTTAGATTCCACCTATGTTCATTTTGTAACTCTATGCCTAATACCTTAGAATCCTCATTTGCCGCTTTCACCACGCCTGACATAGAATCAAATTGCAAAATAATCATATTATTGTATTGTTGGTAATATGCATTTAGCTTCACAACGGTATCTTCACTTGGATTCCAATGCCACCCAATTTCACCGCCTGTACTGCTTTCTGCTTTGAGTTTATCGTTTCCAAACAAAGGATGCGTTAATTCGTTTACAGCAGGAGGACGATAACCAGTTCCACCATTGACATACAACTTCATTTTTGAATATACACTACGACTAAGACCAAATGAAAATACATCATGGTTACCATAAAATTCATTCCCTGTATCCAATCTATTATCGATTGTCAATTTCCACTCTCCATATACAAATTCACTGCGCATATTTGGGCTAACAATCAATTGCTTCGCTAGATAATTGAGATTTTGTTGATATTGGGCATTTACACCCCACATTATTAATGCGTGATTAGCGGATGTTTCATTTTGATATAGGCTGTGCGTGTTACGCCAGTCAACTAAAAATAATTGATTACTAATGGCAAAATAGTCAGGCGTTATTAATGTCGTTTGCATTTTCTGCCTATCTTGGGTAAAACCGAACTGTAAAGCCGTATTAAAATTTTGATTAATCGCGTAGTGACCTTTCAATTGTGTAACCCATGTTTCATCAGAAAGATAGCTTTGTTTATTATCCGTCCATGCCAATCTATTTTTCCAATAACCAGGCGCATCCATATCCTCATCGCTACGCACATAATAAAACGACGCAAACAAACTTCCCTTATCGAATTCTTTCATCCAATTTCCAAGAGCGTGTGTCATGCCATAATTGTCACGCTCATTGCCATTTTGAGCTTGACTCATTCCTTGGAAGATACTGCTATGCCCAGCTACGCCAGAAAATTCGCCAAAATTATTGCTTGCACCATGACCTATCGAGCCTAATATTGTGTCATAGCTTCCACCTTCTAGATGTAATAAAGTTTCTTGATTTCCTATTTTTTTTGTTTGTAAATGAATTCCGCCCCCAAGTGATCGACTGCCATGCCAATCATCCCCATTACCTCGTGTAATTAAAACTTGATCAAGTGTATCGAGAGGATAATGACTTAAAGAATAGGCTCCAGTAAAATTCCCAAATAATGGGATTCCATCTAAAGTTAACATACCTTGCCCTGCGCCACCAGAACCCCGAATATTAAGCGATGTCATTACTTGAGCACTGCTTTGCCTTATCGATATTGCTGATTGGGAACGAAGTATATCGTTTAAATCAGTAGCTTGATTATTTTCTAATAATTCATCCTCTATCACAGTACTAGAATACATAGCTGTGCTGGGATTAAGCGACTTAATATCGTTTTTAATAAACATCGTCGATAAAATATTTACATTATCACTGTTGTTTATGTCATCAGAATTAGATTGCACCTGTGTTGACAAGCTCATTAAGATAAAAAAAAAATATTTAGTCGTTTTATAGTGATGCATAAATAACAAAGGGGTTAAAAGATCGCGTTTACAGTTTGCCTGTAAATTTATAATGTGTAAATTTGGGTATTTTGTCAAATCATATTGTCTATTGTAAAGGTTAAATCAGTGGCATTAATTGTTCCAACAACGGCTTCGCAAAAACGAAGATGAACGCTTAACGACATTGATTATTGAGTCCTTTGAAGCCAGTCGCCAAAACTATGGGACACAACGCCTGCAACTTCTCTAACTAAATGACAGTGATCTATGTCATTTGAAGTGGGTTGCGCACTATTATTTTCTGTTTTTGAAAGCATCGGATAATAGCGTTGATTTAGTTTATGATAGTTGGATTGTTCCTTAATCCAGTCGATAAATCAAATTGAATTTCAGATCATTAAACGTTTACATGCTTCATTACATAAACTAACTCTGCATGTTAAAATTGCAAGTAACATACCACTTATTTATTGACGAGCTAAAGAATACGGAGATTTTATGCAACAGTCATTTTGGCTAGAGCGCTGGCAACACCATCAAATTGGTTTTCACGACAATGACATCAATTCCCATTTAAAACAAAACTGGTCATCATTAGCGTTACCCGAAAATAGTCAGGTGTTTGTTCCTTTTTGTGGCAAAACTAATGATTTATTGTGGCTACGTGAACAAGGGCATCAAATAATGGCTGTTGAGTTAAGCCTTATTGCGGTTGAATCCTTCTTTTCAGAAAATCAGTTGCTGTTTAAAAGAGATCAAGTGGGTGAGTTTGAACTTTTTGAAACGGAGGGTATTCAGATATATTGTGGGGATTTCTTCAAATTATCCCCTGATATGTTCTCTGATGTTGTGGCCGTGTACGATAGAGCCTCTTTAATCGCCTTACCATTTGAAATGCGGGAACACTATGCCGCTAAAATGCATGATTTACTGCCATTTCATACGGTTATCTTATTAGTGGCATTGTATTATCCACAACATGAAATGCAAGGCCCCCCATTTAGTGTCGGCCTTACAGAAGTTAAAAAGTTGTTTGCTAATTGGTGTAGTGTGGAACATTTATACACTGAAGACATCACTGATAAAGAACCCCATTTCAAAGCTAAAGGCCTCAGCCAAATTCACGAAGAAGTGTATCGCATAACAATCAAAAACAGGGATTAGACATCATGCAATGCCGCATATTGAAACAAGTCATTCCTGCTATCCTGCTATTGCAACTTCGGATGGCGCGGGAGTTAAATTATTGCGGAGTTTGGGGCAATCTCAACAACGCCTTGACCCTTTTTTGATGTTAGATGAATTTTCCTCAATGAATGCAGATGATTATATTGCTGGCTTTCCTGACCACCCTCATCGTGGCTTTGAAACAGTCACCTATATGCTTGATGGTATAGCTAAAGCGACATAAAAAGATGTGGGATAGTCGATGTAGAAAAAAGCTCATCAACAGAATATCTCATTTTATGTCGAATAGATTTGAGTTGCGCCCAAGTATGTTCAATAGGATTTA
>JBDLTP010000041.1:0-48767 GCA_039805765.1 Pseudomonadota bacterium | reverse complement strand
ATCCAAATTCAACATGGAGTCAAAGACTACAACAGTTATTGATAGAGTTTCCAGATTTACAGAAATTAGGAATTAATCTTTCAGGGATGGGCGCGATAGAAGGTTGGGAGCAGTGGGATTGTAAAATCAACAGGCAATAAAAAACCTCTAGGCAATTTCACTGACAAGTCAGATTAATTGGAAGAGGCCGTGTTGCAAAATATTATAGTTAGATGTAGGTGTTATTTCAAGACTGGTCAGTTGAATAATGAGAAAATAAATCACGGATTTAAATTGATTAAAGTGACTAAATTAATCCTTAAGATATAAGGAAATATCTCTATCATGATAGATAAAAAAACGCTTTCAGAGCGCGATATTTGTAGCAAATTCATTACGCCCGCTATTATTGCTGCGGGTTGGGATTTGAATAATCAAATTCGTGAAGAAGTTGGTTTCACGAAAGGTCGTGTTATTGTTCGAGGAAAGTTGCATACGCGCGGAGAACAAAAACGCGCTGATTACATCTTGTACTACAAACCCAATATGCCCATTGCTGTTATCGAAGCAAAAGATAATAAACACAGCGTAGGCGCAGGGATGCAACAAGCCCTAAATTATGCAGAAATCCTCGGCATTCCCTTTGTATTGAGTTCTAATGGCGATGGCTTTCTATTGCATGACCGCACAGGGATGGCGGAAAAAACAGAACAAGAACTCGCTTTAGATGCTTTCCCTTCACCAACCGATTTATGGCAACGATATTGTCAATGGAAAGGATTGACGAGCGTCGATGTTCGTAAAACGGTGGAAATGCCTTATTACGACGATGGAACAAGTCGAGCGCCCCGTTACTATCAAGCCAACGCGATTAACACAGTAGAAGCCGTCGCCAAAGGGCAACAGCGCATTCTACTTGTGATGGCAACAGGTACGGGAAAAACCTATACAGCTTTTCAAATTATTTGGCGTCCAATTTCCGCAAAGACAACGCTAAACGGCGATTACCGTAAAACGGATGTCGCGTGTATTCTTCATCAATCAAACCAAGCAACGTTAATTCTTCTTCACTGGTTGTTGCTTTTGCAGCATAAACGGTTGATCTGGCAATGCCAATCAAACGCGTTTGTTGTACCACAGATAACGTATCATCGCGATCTATCCAACTCTGCCTCTGCGTTAGGGGCAGAGTCCTGACTTTTTTTTCAGCCAGTCTAACTCCATGTTTAACTTGCCTATCTTGGCATAAAGCAATTCAATCTCAGCATTTTCTTCTGTTTTTTTACTGCTCCGCTTCTCATCAAATAGCTGTGACGCATTTTCTAGCAACGTCTTTTTCCAAACTCCGATTTGTGTGGGATGAACGCTGTATTCTTGCGCAATTTCACTCATCGTTTTTTGATTTTTTATCGCCTCGATAGCGACTTTCGCTTTTTGAATTGCTGTAAATAATTGACGACTTTTTTCGCTCATTTCTAGCTCCTCTTTTTTCTTAGGATACCATCTTAATCACCTGTCTGTTTTTCGGGGACCACTATAGCTTATGAAGGATAGACGGCCAAAGCGACTATAGTTTTCCTGGCGTACTTTTTTAATTTAAAGTTGTATTTGCGGGGATATCATTTTTCAATTCCTTTGATATAAAAACGATAAACAGAATACTGCTAATACACAAAGGCATACTTTTAGTTGCAAAGGAAATGAAAAGTACTGCAATTCCAATGCTTAACTGCACCTTGGTCATTTGCCTTCTAAACAGGGCATAATCAAATTGAATTTCCACATGCGCTCCCACAGCAATAAGATCATCGACAAAAGATTGTGCTTCAATAAAAGTGCTAAAGGTTTTCAACACGACTGAGTTGTCTTGATAGCACTTTTTAAGTAAGGCGATCGCTTGCTCTTTAGGCATTTGCGTGCAAACTAAATGGAAAATAGATGCTTGCTCTTGTCGAATATTATTTTTGAAATTGGAAAGTACTACGTGGACGGATTGAGCGGAATTCATTGAAAAATTGAGGAATTGAATTTATATCATGGCTCAAAAATAGTCATCACCCTCCAGTTCAATTCTGTCGGGATTTTATTTTAGGTCAATGCGTTTATCTAATGTTAGTTAATTGGTCACTAATTCTTGTATTTTTTTATATGTCTAAATAAAGATTCAAATAATTCCTCGGAGTTTATGGGTTTTTCAACAAAATCATTCATGCCACTTTCTAAATAAATTTCTTTTTCTTTGATGTAAATATCAGCGGATAGAGCAATAATTGGCAGTTGTTGATATTTTTCTTGTTTTCGTATTGCCTTTGTCGCTTCAATTCCATTCATAGAGGGCATGTGAATGTCCATAAGAATTGCATCGTAAGTTGATTTTTCAAGCGCTTGTAACGCTTTTAAGCCATTATCTACGAGATCAAATTTGATGCCGGCAAATTTTAACATTCGTTTAATCACCTCTTGATTATTTTGGTCATCTTCAGCGACTAAAACAACAATATCTAGCGCGTGTTTAGAGGAGTTCCAGTTTGTTTTTGAGCCGTCATGTTCGGCTTGCGCATGGTCTGCTTGCCTATAACGTGCAATTTCAAAATTTAGATCAAAATAAAAAGTGGAACCTTGCTCTAAGCTACTTTCTAACTGGCAGGTAGAATTCATATCTTCAAGTAATCTTTTGCAAATAACCAATCCAAGTCCTGTGCCGCCATATTTTCGTGTTGTTGAACTATCCACCTGTGTGAAGGGTTGAAATATTTTCTTCTGATATTGCAGATTAATACCGATTCCTGTATCAATAACACTAAATCGTAAGGTTGTATTCGTTTCATTTAATTCAAGTAACGTCAGTTTTAAGATAATACTACCTGACGATGTAAATTTAAGGGCATTGCCCACAAGATTAGTCAAAATTTGTTGAATACGAAATTTATCGCCTAGTAAATTGCTTGGAACGCTATTATCGATAAGAAGATGAAATTTTAGGTTCTTTTGTTCAATACTTAAACGAAATAATTTTTCAATGCTATTAAATAGATCAGAGGGATTAAAGGCAATTTTTTCAAGTTGCACTTTTCCAGCTTCAAGTTTTGAAAAATCTAATATTTCATTCAGTATGCCAACTAGGTGTTTGGATGAGGTATGAATTTGTTCAAAATAATATGAAGCCTCTTCACCAAAGTTTTCAAGTAATGCAAGTTCTGAAAAACCAATAATAGAATTCATTGGTGTTCGGATTTCATGGCTCATATTGGCTAAAAACTCGGTTTTTGCAGTTGCTAAGGCTTCTGCTTCTTCTTTTGCTTTTAAAAGCGCTTGCTGTAATTCAATTTCTGCTGTTTTAATTGGCGTGATGTTTGTTGAAATCACCCCTACACCAAAAATATGATTTTCATCTTTTAGAGGAAAGCGATTAGTAATGAAATACTCGGTTTTATCCTTTTCTAAATTCAGCACCTCTTCCTCAAGTTCGCTTTTACCCGTTATAATAACTTCATCATCTTTTTGGGTATAGTCACTATGATTTTTTAAATTGGGGAAGATTTCCGCTCTTGAATGCCCAATAATATTCTTATTCTCTGCATATTGAAGCGTCATGTTATTGGCGAGAAGACACCTGCCTTCTTTATCTAAAGCAAGAATTACTGAGGGCGTATTATCCATAATGGATTGATATAACATTTTATTATAATCACGTTCTCGCTGAGCACTCTGATCAACTAGTAATACCAGCGTGTGATTGTCTAAATGATATTCAGCAGATAGATTGATAAAATGCCCATCTAAGGTACTAAAATTATTACCGGCATTATGATCGGGTGTAATGTCGTTGAGGATAGTTGTGGTTTCATGTTTATCACGCAAAACTTGTAGAAGTCGCACTCTATCTTTCTCTTTAATGAGACGATAAAAAGTACGATTTAATAAATTTTTTTCAGACGTAAAACCAAATAACGTAACCGCTTGTGAATTCACTTGAACGATGACACCATCGTTATTTAGAACTAAACCCGCAACGGGTAATGATTTGAATAATAATTGATATTGAGATAGTGCTTGTTGCGTTTGTATTTGTGCTCGAATCAGCTCTTCATTTTGCAATTCTAATTCGGCACGATAAATGCAAAATTCTTCTATGATTTTTTCTATATCATGTAAAAAGTCGTTGTGAGGTAAATGGTTTAATAGTACTTCGCCTTCTTTAAGTGCTTTTTCAGCACGTTTTCGTAAATTCAATAGAAGCGCTTGTTTTTCCATTTTATACGTTTTCCTCGTCTTTGTGCCATAAAGAAATATCAACGTGACTGACCACCGCACCGTAGCCATATTGGTTAACGGGTGCAACATTCATCACAAACCAACGCTTTTCAGTGGAAGAATGACAGGGATACTCTAAAGAAAAGATAGGAATTCTGCCTTCCAATATACTTTTCATTCCTATGTACGCTTTTTGTCCAAATTCATCTTTATCTGTTTTACACACATTTAAGTAGTTTGTTCCCACTCCAGTAAGCGTGCCATCCGTATCACCATTGACTTTAGAAAAACGTTTCCATGCTTCATTAACCAGTGCAATCGTTCCATCTTGAGTCAGTACCGCGATGTTTTCAGGTAGCGCATCAATAATAAATTGTAAACGTTTTGAATTGTGCAATCCAGTAATATCAACAAACGTTGCGACTGCACCATACTTTGTTGTTGAGGGGATGGCATAAGGTAGAATCCGCATTAAATAAATAGAATTATCAATCGAGGTTACTTCCTTTTCGGTCATACGCGTTAAATGGAGAGTATCTTCAATATCTTTAATCATATCGCCATAATTTAAATTATGCGCGAAATCATCTAAACGTCTGCCGATATCGGATTCACGTATTTTGAAAATATCGATAGCCGCTCGACTAAATCGGGTTAAGTGTAAATCTTGATCTACAAAAATTGTCGCTATGCCAGACGCTTTTGCAAGACTATCTAAATCGGCATTCAATTGGCTTAAAATCACGGCTTTTTCTAAGTATTCAGAATTAACCGTATTTAATTCTTCGTTTACCGATTGCAATTCTTCATTAGAGCTTTGCAGCTCTTCATTGGATGCCATCAACTCTTCGTTGGTGGCTTGCAATTCTTCATTGGATGTTTCTAATTCTTCGATAGTGGATTGTAAACTTTCACGCGTCGCGGCTAATTCATCTTCTAATATTTCAATACGTTCAATGGTTTCATTTGCAATATTAAAGGACGCGCTTTTCTCCGTATTCTTTTCAGTAGATTGTTCGGCGACTGTTTCAAAACATAATAGCAAAAAGTTTTGATTCGGTTTTGATGAAATAGGGCTCGCGCTTAATCGAATTAGTGAGCTGACATTATCTTTGTTTGTAAAATGAATCACATCTGAAATTAATTTGCATTCACTTTTAGCGGCTTTATAGAGTAACGCGGTTGCAATGGGTGTTAATTTTGCAGGTAACATTCGCCCTAAGCTCAAACTGGCAACACCTTCACGAAGTGAAACGTAAGCTTCAACATTGCCAAAGAAATGCACGATTTCATGATTACTGTTTACAACCAATGCAGGGGGTGCATAGTGAGATAATAAAAGACTTGTGGCTTGCTCAACGGTCGCGGCTTCAGTAATTTTTGATTTAGAGCTTAATTTTGACGTTGTTTTTGCTGTGTGATGATATGCGCTTGAAACGTTCTTGAACATTTCATAAGAACGATTTTGAGTATGATCTAAGCGTTGAAACAATTTATGTTTTGCGTGAATAATTTTAAAATTATCGCATGAGGCTTGCAGTGTTTCACTCGAACCTAAAAATAAATAATTCTCTGGATTGACCGCATACTGTAATCGATAAAGTGCTTGTTCTTGGGCAGAATTTTTAAAATAAATTAGTGTGTTACGGCAGACGACTAAATCCATTTTAGTAAACGGGGGGTCGTTAAGTAAATTATGTCGCGCAAATACAATACATTGTCTTAAATCATTTTTAATATTAAATTTTTCTCCGCGCACATCAAAAAAACGCTCTAGCCGATGAGGACTTAACTCCGCGGCAACGGATTGTGAATAGCAACCAACGGCGGCAAAATCAATGTTTTGTTGATTCACATCCGTTGCAAATATCTTTAGCGGTGGCCAGTATTTTTGCCGCTCAAACTCCTCAATAAACAACATGCCTAAGGTGTACGCCTCTTCACCAGTTGAACAACCCGCTGACCATACGCGAATCGGATTATTGGTACCTTTTTTGCCTTTGACGATGTTACAAATAGCAAGTTCATCTAAGGTTTGAAAGTTTTCTGAATCTCGAAAGAAACTGGTCACTGAGATTAAAAAATCTTGACGTAACGTGACAATTTCATCGCTATCTTTTTCTAGTAACGCATAATACTCGCTCAACGTAGCCACACGGCAGACTTGCATCCTGCGCTCAATTCTTCGCAGTATGGTAGACGATTTATAATCTTTAAAATCAATGCCGCTCGCTTGTTGAAGTAATTGTAAAATTGCTTCTAAGATTTCTTCATTTGATAAGGTAAGGCTGGGTAATTCACTTGCTTTAATGTTTAATTTCGGTTCGGAATTGGCGTGTGTAATGTATGCAACAATCCGATTCGCTAATTCTTCCGGTGGGCAAATGACGTCTACCAACCCGGTTGAAATGAAACTTCTCGGCATGCCGTCAAAGCTGGCTGAATTCGGCTCTTGAGCAAGTAAAAAACCGCCTTGTGAATTGATCGCTGAAGCGCCTCTTGTTCCATCAGATCCTGTACCCGATAACACAATTCCAATGGCTCGATTCCCATAGTTTTCAGCTAAAGAAGTGAAAAAAATGTCAATGGGTAATGTTAATCCACGCGGCGCTTTAGGGGTGAGATGAAGAAAACCATCCCCCATGTGCATAATTGATGCCGGTGGGATTAAATAAACATGATTTGCCTCAATAGGGGTATCTTTCTCCACCATAGCTACTGGCATTTTGGTATGACGAGCAAGCAAATTTTCCATCATACTTTTATGGTCAGGCGACAGATGTTGAATAACCACAAATGCGGCATCAATATCAATAGGGCAAACATCAAAAAATTTCTCTAAAGCGTCAAGGCCACCAGCCGATGCACCGATGCCTACCACATAACCAGAAAAATTATTTAAACGAACTAGACTAGATTTTTTATGCATTATGGTTATGTTTTAAACTGTAAATTTGAGTTTATTGGCTATAATTCGGATAATCGATATTCTAAAGAAATTAAAAATATTTGTCGAATTTTGATAAAATATAGCTTTTACGAATTGATTTCAGGTACGAAAAATGAGTTCACGCAATTTTTTTGGTATAAAGAAATTCAAAAAACGGACAACTCAAATGGATTATATAAAATAGAATTGGCGCAATTTTCAAGCTACGAAACAATACATTTTAAAAATCTATTGGGTGAAAAATATACGTCAAATAACGTATATACTTTTTTTGTGCCTAATGCTTTAATTATAGTGGTCATGTTTATTTTCAACTATGTCACATTTTAAAAATCTATAATAAACTGTCAGGAAAACATGATTATTTTGAATCGTCATAGCGCGAGTGGGTGATTTGGTTAAGACTAGACTTGAGTACTTTCCATTGATTTTTATGGATTGTAGACACCTGTTGCCCGTTACACGATAAATCACCGCATACCAAATAATTTTACCATGCAAAAAGGACGTTTATGAACACAATATTAAAAATAATTGCAGTGACAACGATGGTAGTTTTTACCAATACAGCAATGGCTTATGGCGCAATTGCGGTAAGTGATGAACAAGGCTTAAAATCCGATGAAGTTGGTTATGGATTTGGCACAGGCGATTCAGCCGCAGAGGCTAAATCTGATGCTATTCGGGAGTGTAAAAAAGCCGGAAACGACTCTTGTGAAGCCGTAATTGCTTACAAATTATGCGGTGCTTTTGCTGTTTCTAAATCTTACAGAGGCGTTGGTGAAGGCGATAGCGAAAAGGCTGCTGAAGCCAATGCATTGAAGGAATGTGGCGATGCTTGTCGTGTAGTGACTTCAAGTTGCGATATTTAAAGACTCGGCGGATTCACAACAATTGCTGGATTCACTTTCAAATGCGTAAATATTATTCGCATTTTTAAAATGTTGTTCAAACTTTCATAAATGCTCGAAAATGACTTGGTTTTTTTAGGGTTTTAGCGCATATCAATCTCTATCAATGCAATAAATCCATTTTCAAATCTAAGTTCGATGTTGTTAACCCTACAAAGCATCCCTTATCTTAACTATAAGCCTGTCTTAACTATAAGAGAGGGATGTTTTATGATGACTTGTTAATAATTGCAGTTGCTCATAGTTTTTCTTAAATTGTTCGATATTATGGTATTCATTGCCAATGATATGCGTTTTTAGTGATGAGCAAAAGCAAGGTGTTTGATTCGAAATAAATTGTTTAAATTCAGCATCAGGAGCGTTAAGCATGAACTTCACTAATCTTGTATTGAATATAACGCCTTCATTTTTAATTATATAATCCATATCCGATAAGTTTTTCATAAAAGCATAATTAATTTCATTTTCTATAGCTGGATTATCTTCACCTCGATACTCGGCATAATATAAAAATAAAACTTTTCCTTCAAATCCAACGGCTTCAAGCAAAGATTGAATTCTTCTTTCATGAGCGCCTGTAATAATAATATCATCAATAAAAAAAAGCACTTTGCCTTTGATAAATGCTTTGTCTATAGAAAAATCATCGGACGTTATAACGTGTTCTCTTTGCTCTTTGGACATAGCCCCATAATCTTCATTATAGCTATGCGCTCTATGCACTTTTAAATCCTCTGCCTCCTGATTATCTATGCTCCAAACGGGATTGAATTCGCGCATAAAAAAATCTTTAAGCGCGGTTGATGCAACGGGAATATTTTTCCACGGTGCTGAGCAGATAACGACTTGATTATTGAATGTGTTTTGATAAAAATGTTTAAATTCTACTGATTCCAAAAAACCATAAGCCAATTCTCTTCCCAATTTTTGAGAAAGCTTCTTACTTCCATGCTTGAATTTACTGTATTCAATTGCAGAAAAAGTTAAGTTATCTGTATGCGTGAATTTATGTATTGAAAAACGAGAAATGCTAATCATGTGAAATGATTTTAATGAGTTGAGGTAAAGAAAGTTTTGTAACATCTAAAAACGTTATGCCATATTGCTCACTAGCACCATCTGTCTTTGGATTATCACCAATATGGAATGTGGGTTTTATCTCAAAGTCAAACATTGAGGCATCGATTTTTGCTTTTCCAATTTCATCTGAGAATTTGCTGTGACTTTTTGGAATAGCGAATTTATCGACAATGACTCGACTTAAAGCAGCGCCACTTGTAAAGACTGTATTTGAAGAAACATAAATGGTATATCCCATTTGCCTTGCAAGCTCTATAAATGAGGGGGGTAAATGGTTGAAAGGCGGATATTTAACGAACATCTCATCTGAAAGTAACATAAATGCTTCTATGTCTTTTGTATGCCAGTTAGGAAAAATGAGTTTATTTAACGCCAACCTATCTAAATGACCTCCCTTAGTTTGAGCCTCCTCATCAGCCAATTTTTTATAATACGTTTTTTGAGTAAGCCAATAATCAATAGTGATTGTGTCATCAAATTGACCTAATAGTTTAAATTGATTTTCCCTAAACTGAGGATTACTCAAACACAACGTTCCCCAGAAATCAAAACTTATCGCTTTCATAGATTCAAACCCTAAATATTTTTTTTGATTACATGAAGCTAAAAAAACCTATTTTTAATTACAGGAATTCCTGTAATAGCCAAGTAAAACTCGACACTTAGATCGCTATGTTTTGATAAAAACGGCTTCAAAGGCTAAAGGCGATAAATAGCCACACTACCCATTATACTTTTAATTACTGTGCAACATAAGAGAGTAATCAGGAAAAATTATAAATACGCATTCAAAAGAATGTGTTGGCGTGGAAAAAATACATGAAAAGTTATTTTATAGGATTTTTCCATAGAGTATATAAGGAATAGCGCGATGTGCTCTTTCATTAGGTCAGGTGTCGATTGTCGCCAAATTACGCTCATATTCCCCAATTGCGCTTTGATGCCCCACGCATTTTTTGAGGCTTGCTTGACGATCCCTAAGTAAGCGGATCGTGCACTCAGTGCATGTATTAAGAGGTCACTCAATTTATCATATTGCTAGGTGAATACTTGTAAAAAAAGTACTCATTGACAAAATTTAAAATTTTTTTAACTAATTTGTTGCCAGAATTTTTTAATTCCTGTTTAATTGTTCTGGGTCTATACCCAAAATTAAAATAAGAATCATATGTTCAAACATTTATAACTAGAGGTTGTATTATGAAAAAATTAACAATTATCTTATCTGGTTTATTATTAGTTTCAACCAATTATGTTTTTGCAAAAGATCATTCGGAAGTGGCGCTCGATCACGCTAAAATGGCGACTAGTGCAACCACGACTGCCGATGTTGTTCAACATGCAGGCGCAGCATTAGATCACACACTCACCGCCGCCCTTGCTGCAAAGAGTATCGCGAAAAATCATTTAAATGCTGGCGCGGAAGAACTTGAAAAAGCGATTGATCAAGGTCATTTAGGTCAACTTAGTTCAGCCGTTTCTCATTCAAAATCGGCCGTAGAGCATCTTTCGGCGGCAAATGATGCCGGAAATTCAAAAAAATAGTCAAAAAATGTTATGAAGTGATAGGTGAGAAATCCTCACTAGTACAAGCATTATAAATTTAAAAAAATTGTACTATCATAATATACATACACAATGCTTTATCTCAGAACGCTTAAGAACAATTTACTATTTACTTGGTGAAAAGTTTTTTAACGTAGATGAAGCATTGTGTTTCAAGAAACTAGATTGGGCTGCTTTGAAGTGAGCGTTTTTTCATTAAATCTTTACCGAAAAGCCTGACTGAATTAACGTCAATTTGTTCTTAAGTGACTATATACCTATTCATTAATTCTTTGTTATCAATAAGCCCTAAAATGGCATCGTATTTTTTCACTGCTTCAATAAATTTTAATAACTCAACCTTCATGTCAATGGGAATCTAAAAAAATTAGTCCCCTTAGAAATCGCTCACTGGCGTTTACAGCTGAATTTTCATTTCGACTGACCGACCAACTTGAACTAGATTTTCATTTACTATAAATACCTGCATAACGTGATAGAATTTTTCATTCTACTCCGCACAATTACTGCGTTACGACACAGAGGTAAAAAAATGAATGCATCTGAAAATAACAATCAAGTCATGCTATTAACGAAGACCGTAAGGTATAGTGTTTATTTTTTATCCATTTCAATGGTGGGTTTTATTGCCTTAGGTATTGGCATAAACTCAGCCATCAATAAAGATTCACTTTTTGATTTGGCTATGAATGTCAAAAAACTGGTGTCGCCACCTGAATCGATAATAACTCAGAATACAAATGAATATGGGCAAGTAACCAATGAATTTGCTCAATTAATTAAAGATCCCACCAAACTTCAACTACCCGCACCCGTCATAACAGATAAAACGATAGTCGCCTTTGTCTTTGGACAAAGTAATTCTGCCAATAGTGGCGGTGAACGCTTTCAAGCAAATAGTGATAATGTATTTAATTATTTTGACAAACACTACTACATAGCCTCCGATCCCTTATTAGGCGCGTCAGGGAATGCAGGCAGTATGTGGACAATTACCGCAAATAAGCTAATTCAAAAGAAAATTGCAGACAAAGTCATTCTAATTGCGGCAGGCATAGGCGGAACTTCTATTAAGCAATGGAGAAATGGAGGCGATTTGCATGGAATGCTAGACAATCGATTAAAAGAGGCAAAAGAAAATCATATTCACATCACGCATTTTCTTTGGCATCAAGGTGAAAGTGACAATGGTACTTATGAATCTGAATATAAAAATGGCTTAACCGAGGTAATTCAATTAACTCAATACTACTACCCCGATGCGAAGTTCTTTGTTTCGCAAGCCAGTGCGCATTGCCCCAATACCTCCTCTGACGCTATTTTAAAAAGTCAGCGTGAAATAACAAAATTAGACCATGTTTTTATGGGGCCCAATACGGATTTAATCAGTGCTATTGATAGATGGGATGGCTGTCATTTATCGGGTCGAGGTGTTGAGAAGGCATCTAATGAGTGGGTGAATCTTATTCAAAATCCTCAAAAATCAAATTAACCTACTTCAAAATGTCATATTTGTCCTGTATACATCAAATTATTTCGTAAAAAGACATATAAAATTTGCCAGTATGTACAAAATACAACTAGCCCATATAACTTACCATTTTAAATCACTGCGTGAGTTAATGGCGAAAGCCTCTCCTCCTCGATCTGGGGATGATCTTGCTGGCGTCGCAGCAGAAAGTCATCTTGAGCGAGTGGCTGCACAATGGGCACTTGCGGATGTGCCATTGAAACGCTTTCTCACTGAAGCGCTTGTGGCATACGAACAAGATGAGGTCACGCGATTGATTATAGATTCACATGATTCAATTGCTTTTATGCCAATTAGTCATTTGACCGTTGGAGATTTTCGTAACTGGTTATTATCTGAGTACGCGACCACAGAAATACTATCCGCCATTTCTCCAGGCCTCACGCCTGAAATGGTTGCCGCTGTTTCAAAAATTATGCGTATTCAAGATTTAATTCTCGTCGCTAAAAAATGCCGCGTTATTACGCGATTTCGAGGCACCATTGGACTGGAAAATCGCCTGTCCACGCGCTTGCAACCTAATCACCCAACCGATAATCTCATCGGTATTGCTGCCAGCACCCTAGATGGTTTGCTCTATGGCTGTGGCGATGCCGTCATTGGAATCAATCCTGCGTCGGACAATTTAGACGCCACCTTGAGTTTACTGCATCTGCTTTCTGATGTTATTGAGCGCTACACTATTCCAACGCAATCTTGTGTGCTTGCACATGTCACCACAACGCTTAAAGCCATTGAAAAAAAAGCACCTGTCGATTTAGTATTTCAATCCATTGCGGGGACGCAGAAAGCGAATGAGAGTTTTGGTATTAATTTAGATCTTCTTCATGAAGCGCATATTGCTGCTCAATCCTTAAATCGAGGAACCGTGGGTAATAACTGCATGTATTTTGAAACAGGGCAAGGCAGTGCACTATCAGCCAATGCAAATGAGGGACTCGATCAACAAACCTGCGAAACCAGAGCCTACGCCGTCGCGCGAAAATTCAACCCATTATTGGTAAACACCGTTGTAGGTTTTATTGGACCTGAATATCTCTATGATGGAAAACAGATTATTCGTGCTGGATTAGAAGATCACTTTTGTGGAAAATTACTCGGATTACCCATGGGATGCGATATTTGCTATACCAATCATGCAGAAGCCGATCAAGATGATATGGATATGCTTTTAACCCAATTTGCCGTTGCGGGCGGAACATTTATCATGGGGGTACCTGGATCAGATGATGTCATGCTTAATTATCAATCGACCTCTTTTCATGATGCACTGTATCTTCGTCAGGTACTGAATTTAAAACCAAGCCCTGAATTTGCAACTTGGCTTGAAAACCAACAAATTTTTAATTCCAATAATCAACTGAGTCATCAAAAAGGCATTCCTGCTTTATTTAAACCCGCCATCGAAAAATTAGGTCAATTAAATTATGAATAATGATCTCCTTATATTTGAAGATGATTGGCATCATTTAAAACAATTCACGCCAGCAAGAATTGCCTTAGGGCGATCTGGAATGAGTTTGCCAACGAAGGTATGTTTAGACTTCTCACTCGCACATGCGATGGCGCGCGATGCCGTAACCGCAGCCATTAATTTCGAGCCCATTGCTCAATCTCTCGAATCGATTAATACAAAAACCGTCGTTTTACATTCACAAGCAGAAAATCAACATACTTATCTTAAACGCCCAGATTTAGGACGCTTACTCAACGACCAAGCCTATAGTGCGCTAAATGCCAATCCAACATCAATAGTGGATATCGTCATAGTGATTGCTGATGGATTATCGTCAAGTGCAATCGAACATCATGCCGTGCCTTTTTTGGAATTACTCATTCCCCGCTTACGTGAGAAAGATTATGCCATGCCACCCATATGTCTTGTTAAACATGGAAGAGTGGCTATTGGCGACTCCATTGCTCAATATTATTCGGCACGTTTATGCGTAGTTTTAATCGGGGAGCGTCCGGGACTTAGCTCTCCCAGTAGCATGGGAATTTATTTTACCTATCAAGCAAAAAAAGGCAGTACCGATGCCGAACGTAATTGCATTTCAAATATTCATCATGAAGGCTTAAGCTATAGCGAGGCGTTAATCAAATTACTCTATTTGATTAACGAATCAGAAAAACTCCAGTTTTCTGGTGTAAATTTGAAAGATGAATCAACCAATAATCCACTCAATTATGGATTTTAATAAACGGTTATAAATTAGTCTAAAACTCAAAAGAACTTTTCAATAGAAGTGACGCATCGCTCAAACTCAATATTTACAATAACTAAACGGCAGTGTCAGCATTACGTTCTGATCGCAGTAAACTAATTGTGATAAACATGACGTTAGCTGTTAATATTATTCATTCATAAATGCAAATTTTTCCATACAACCAAATGGAGTAAGGTTTCATGACCAAATATTTAATGATTGTTTTGTTGTTTTGCTTAACGAGTATTAAGTTACACGCAGCGTCAATGCCAAGTATTGCTGTATTAGAATTTGAGTTGAAAGATTTAACCATGAAACCTGGTGTTGCCGCAGAGATAAAACGCACCGCGTCCATAAAACCATTGTTAGAGAGGGAATTGGAATCTGCGGGTTATCAGATTATCAACATTCCTATTTCAGCTCAAAAAGAGGCTGATAGTGGGGTAGGTTATCTTTTTGATCACCCAGATATTGTGGCTATGTTAGGAAAGAAATTTGGCGCTGATTACGTGTTAGTGGGAAGACTGCATAAACCTAGTTTTTTATTTGCTTACGTTATGGGTGATTTAGTGCGTGTTTCTGATGCTCGACTCGTGGGTAAATTCATTTCAGAATCGAAAGGCCCAAATATTGACTTGACCATCAAGGCGGTTGAAAGCTTGACCGTCAAAATTGATGACATCCTTGAACATCGTTATACACCACCGCAACCTTCACGCTTGACGTTGTAATCTTTTACGCGGCTACTTATTTTGGCGAATTATTTTGGCGAAGTTTACGCATTGGTAATGAAGATTGCTCATTTTTACTAAATCAAGTGCTTTACTCTCAACGGCATTCGCGTAAAGTGAAAATATCCTAGAGTCACATGCTCCAAATGATTGCTATTACTCATTACCACTGATCCCTTGTTTGTATTCTAAACACTTTTTTATCCATTTAAAGCCGGTATAGCTCACATGCAATATTTTCTGTTCACATTAATGCTACTAGGCATATTTGGTTTTAGCGTTGAAATAAATCCTCATATTCAATCCTGGCAGCTATTTAGTGGATTTTATTTGGCAAGTTTAGTCGCCTTTTCTAGCGTTTCATTAGTCTATTTAAAGCAATTATCAACAAGAGGCAAACGTTTTACCTTTGTTTTATTGCAACTTTTGGCATGTCGAATTGCTTATTTTCCAATCGTGGTCTTTTCAGCGACTGCGTCATGTTATAGCGAATTATTACTTTCCCACATAAATATTGACCTGCCAATAAAAATTTTTCCCATTATGTTTGTTTGTGCAACTATTTTATTTTCGATTATTAATTTAACTTTATTTTGGGTGCTTAACACTAAAACGCGGTTTCATGCGCTAATTTACTCATTGCTCATTATTATAATGGGAACACCCGCGCTGCTGATCTCATTTGCTGATGCTAAAGATTTAACGCTTTTTCCAGATAATAATTGGGCTGATATTGATCCACTTCCTCAAATAGCCTTGCCCCAAGAAAATCCCTATGGTCGAGCATTGACATCAACTCACTATAGCACGGGACAAAAAATGATTGGTTTAGCAGGGCAAACACTTTACGATTTAATTCCTAACTCACCGTGGTCGCAATTAGTTCAAGGAACGCTTGAGCAAGCCTACATCCATAATCCCGACGGTAATGCACATGATCAATTAAAGTATCACTACGGTGCATTTATAGTGGCGCATAATTGGCTCTCAAATTGATTGTTGCGGACACTTTGAAATGGTTACGTTCTGCAATCTCAAAATCACGCTTATCTCCTTAGTGATTATTCACGCATTGACTGCGCTTGATTAGACCATTAACAGACTAAATTAGTTGGTTAATATTTTATATGCTTCTGATTTATAAATAAATAATATTATTGGTGGAAAATAAAATTGAAATTTTGCTTTTTAATTTTAAGCAGATTGATAATATAACCAACGGAGATAGTAGGAAATTTTAGTGCCGTTTCGCTTTATAAAATCCTCCTCGTAACTTTTATGCAAATGATGCGGCACTAAAAATATAAAGTTACTGAAGTCAAATCAATATTCGATAATTTTTTAGGTTTAATTTTTTTATACAAATAAAAATTTTATGTGATGTTATTTTTTATCACGCCTAACAAAAATTCTACAATGCGCGTTTCCAGCCAGTAATCCGGTTTAAACGGATTTTTCCCAGACACAAACCCAACGTGCCCCCCATGTTGGCACATTTCAGATTGTACAAAAACTGATAAATCTTCACATTGAGGGATAACCTCTTTTGTCATAAAAGGATCATCAATGGCATGAATGATAAGGGTCGGCACGGCCACTGTTTTTAAAAATTGTCTTGAGCTTGAACGCTTATAATAATCATGCGCATTTTCAAATCCATGTAATTTAGCAACTACACGTTCATCGTATTCCCAAAAAGATGAAATACGTGATAAATCGCCTAAAGATTTTATTTTTTGAGCATCCTCATTATTGCCAATTGCTTCTAATTTTTTGATCTTTTCTGCAATATACACTTTCAATTCACGTAGTAAATTTGCGCGATAAAATTTTGAAAAACCGCGGTCAAGTTTACTTGCACACGCATTCAACAGAAATGGCACTGATACAGCCACTGCCGCAAATAACGAAACCTCACGTCCCTGCTCACCAAGCCATTTTAAAAGTACATTACCACCCAGTGAAAAACCCACAGCACCTAAAACTGTTTCAGGTTCTCGTTCGCGTAGCGTTTGATATAAAAAATGAATATCTTGCGTATCACCAGAGTGATAACAACGTGCAACATGATTAGATTCACCACTACAACCCCGAAAGTTTAACGCAACACTGCGCATATTTTGTTTTAGTAAGCCATGTTGCAGTGCTTTGATGTAAACCGAGTCGGAACTTCCCGTTAATCCATGTAATAAAATGATTAATGGTAAACTTTTATTGTCAGGATCACCGCACCAATCTATATCTAAAAAATCGTTATCAGGCGTGATTAAACGCTCACGATGACGTGGTGGTGCGGGAATTTTGCGAAACAACGCAGGGTAGAGTGTTTGTAAATGGGCATTTTTTAGCCACCAAGCGGGTTTAAACGTCGTTTTTATCTGCATGGTGTTGAGTGATTATTATAAAGGTTGTGGTCTTAGTGACACGCGTCTACATAAAACGAGTTGTTTGTGTAGACGCGATTTTCATTAAAAAGGTAGGCTAAATCCGGCAGGCAAGGGCATTCCTGCGGTAATATCTGCCATCTTTTCTTTTTTCATTTTATCTACTTTATGCACAGCGTCGTTAATGGCTGCTGCAACTAAATCTTCAAGCATATCCTTATCATCACCAACTAGTGATGGATCAATAGTGACTTTGCGTGCTTCGCGTTTGCCTGTCATCACAATACTGACAAGGCCACCGCCTGATTCGCCGACAATTTGCATTAGTGCCAATTCATCTTGAACATTTTTGAGGTCTTCTTGCATTTTTTGAGCTTGTTGCATCAAATTGCCAAGTGCATTTTTCATAGCATTTCCTTTTATATAAAATCTAAAGAGGTTGTATAGTTTCGGGTAAAACGTGAGCGTCAAAATTATCTTGAAAATAGATAATCGTACTATCTTCATAAATGGCTTGGACAGCTTCTTGTTGACGATTTTCTTGCGCTTGCGTAATAAGCTGTGCAGGGGTGTGTGCGCCTAGCGTTTTTACTTCAATAGTTAACTTGATGGGTTTTGCAAGTAACTCTCGAAGTGATTTTTCAAGTTTGTCCATTAAATCATCATCAAGTAAACTTTGAAACTCAGGGTCTAAACTTAATTGACATTGAGTATCATCTAGGTGTTCTAAAACACAGCGACTCGCAAATTGTTTGGTCATTCCGCTTTTCAAATTTGCAACCATCGACTCCCAGTTTTGCGGATGCATGGCAACGGGACGTATTGCAGTTTCTTGCGGAGCGATTATCCGAGCTGGCGAAATAGGCGGCTCAAGTGAAGGTGCAATGGTCGATGGTGATGGAATTTGTTGGACGACTGCAGGCGCGATGGCATTGGCTGCTGGAGGCATATTAGCGGGTGCGCTGATTTTGGCAGGTCGAAACGTGAGCATTCGCAACATCACCATTTCAAAGCCACTTCGTGGATCAGGCGCAAGTTCTAAATCTTTTTGACCAAGCAAACCAATTTGATAATACAGTTGCACATCTTCGGGTGATAACTGTTTGGCAAGTTCTGCGACCACATCGACATCTAAATCATGCGTTAATGTCGTAGGTATATGCTGCACCAGCGCGATTCGATGCAGAAATTGCAATAATTGTTGCAATAAATCGGAAAAATCCGGACTGAGCTGACTAAGTTCATCAATGTGATCTAAAATAGCCGGCGCATCGGCTTTTGCAAGCGCATACAAAATCGCTTCAACGGGTTGCTTCGCAATCGATCCAAGCATGGTATGTACGTCATCATTATTCACACGCCCATTGCCATAAACAATCGCTTGATCAAGTAAACTTAGACCATCACGCATACTTCCGTCCGCGGCGCGTGAAAGTAATTTCAGCGCATCTGATTCAAATTCAATTTTTTCTTGGGTCAGAATAAACCCCATTTGCGTAAAAATTTCGCTAGGTAACAAGCGTTTTAAATTAAATTGTAAGCAACGCGACAACACCGTAACCGGAATTTTATGCGGATCGGTGGTAGCAAGAAGAAATTTAACGTGGGGTGGGGGTTCTTCAAGTGTTTTGAGAAGTGCGTTGAAACTATGCCCAGAGAGCATATGTACTTCGTCAATAAGATAGACTTTATATCGCCCTTGATTTGGCGCATATTGCGCATTATCGAGTAAGTCGCGGGTATCTTCGACCTTCGTACGCGACGCGGCATCCACTTCAATTAAATCTAAAAAACGTCCTTCGTCGACAGCTAAACAAATAGCGCACTGACCACAAGGATTAAAATTTTGAAGATTTTCACAATTGATAGCCTTCGCTAAAATACGAGCTAGCGTTGTTTTGCCTACACCACGCGTGCCTGTAAAAAGATAGGCTTGATGAAGACGTTGATGTTTTAGCGCGTTAGTTAATGAGGTTATGACGTGGGTTTGTCCGACAACTTCATTGAAATTATGCGGTCGCCACTTTCGAGCAAGCACCTGATAATTCATGACGGGATTTCGTTAATGACGTGGGAGGAGGTTGGGTGGTAGTGCACCAGCTACATCTCGGCACACGAATCCGCTGCTACCGTTGCTTACTTCCGTACCTGGCGGGGTTCGCAGCATATCGTTGCGAGAGAACCGATACAACTACCATAACGCTGTCAGCTATATTTGCTGAAGACCTGTGTATTATGGACTAAGACTTAAAATATGACAACTTAATTTCATTATTTATTCATTTTTTGCCATAAAAGCCGATATTATCTGCCACGCTTCATCACTGGATTGCGCATATTCAATCAAGGTCAAATCGTCAGCTGAAATCATACCGGCATGACATAATTCATTGAAATTAATTATCTTTTCCCAATACGATTTATCATATAAAATTACTGGAATGCGGGGAATTTTGCGTGTTTGAATCAACGTCAGTGCTTCAAATAATTCGTCAAGAGTGCCAAAACCACCTGGAAATACGACTAAAGCCTTGGCAAGTCTAAAAAAATGCATTTTTCGCATAGAAAAATGTTCGAACTCAAAACATAATCCAGGCGTGATATAGGCGTTAGGTATTTGCTCATGGGGCAAAGAAATATTAAATCCAGCACTTTTTCCACCAACCTCTGACGCGCCACGATTAACGGCCTCCATAATACCGCCACCACCGCCAGTCACCACTATTAATGATTGGGGTTGCGTCATAAAATGCCTTGTAATTAAACCGCCCAATTGCTGTGCTTCTAAATAGTAATTGTTATTTTTACTGGACGTACGCGCACTGCCAAAAATAACAATGGTTTGAGTAATGCCCTGTTCTGAAAAAATCAGATTAGGTTTTATTAATTCTAATTGCATGCGGATACCCCGCAATTCTTCTCGTTTTAGAAGATCAGTATCTTCAAAAGCCAAAATAGGCGAGGGTGGGTTTGATTGAAGCATATCATATGAATTTTAAAAGTTAGCGTGTTCCATAAACAACAATGGTTTTTCCGTGTGACGAAACAAGCCCTTTTAACTCTAATTCTTTAATTGCTCGCCCTGCCATTTCACGAGAACATCCTACTATACGACCGATTTCTTGTCGAGAAATGTGCAGTTGCATACCTTCAGGATGTGTGATTGCTTGAGGCGATTTGCATAAATCAAGCAGCGCATGGGCAATACGACCTTCAACGTCAATAAAAGCCAGTTCACATAATTTATTACTGGTTGCAAGTAGTCGTGTCGCAAGCTGCTCACCAATAAGGTATAAAATATCAGGGGCACAGAACAGTAAATCGTTGTGAAGTATTTTTTTTAAATACGCATAACTAATTTCGGCTAACACACAGCTTTCGCGTGTCCTCACGTTGACTTTACGCACTTCCTCACCTTTAAAGATTCCAATTTCACCAATAAATTCATTTACACCAAGGTAGGCTAAAATTAAATCATTGCTTTGATCACTGGCTTCGTTTTCAGCAAAAATGGCAACTGAACCTTCAATAATAAAATATAAGCGATCACCAATATCACCAATTTTGATAATGTCCGTTTTGGGAGGGTACTTTTTTTTTTCACAAAACTTTAAAAATGTAGCGATAATTTCTTTGTAAGGAGATTTTGAATAGATGTCGTTCATGTCGTTTATAAATTGAATTTAAATGTTGAAAATAAACGCTGTGCGTTGCTTTTTTTTTCAGTTCTAGCATAATGGCATTTTACCTATTTTTTCGGTTTACCTTTATGAAAAAAAATATTTTTTTAAACGCGCTTTTTACGAGTTTCGTTATTCTGATAATGACTGGTTGCTCGGATAACAAGAGTGCAGAAAACAAAATGCAAACCAATGGTGTAGAAAACACACCCATTAGTCATAGCTTGCTTAATTCATCAGTAAGTGCAAGTGATAAGCAAAAATTTGAAGTGGCATTTGCTAATCAGTGTGAGCAACGCGAACTCAAAACGTCAAATAATCCAGATACCGATAAACCGCGTGTAGATAAAGCGTGTGAATGTATCGCCACTTTTATGATGAAAGATTTAACGGCTATTGAGGCAGAAAAGTTTTTGACTGAGCACCAAGGTTCACAATCGCTAACTATTAAATACGAGAACGCGGCATATCATTGTTTACAGCAAAAAAATCCACCTTCACCGGCACATTTGTTTAGCAAACCCTAACATTCTGCTATAAAATAAGGCCTTTAAACTAAAAACTTAACTTTTCATCCTTTTTGAGTATTAAACTATGGCTTTTGTTGTTACCGATAATTGTATTAAATGTAAATTTACGGATTGTGTTGATGTTTGCCCTGTAGACTGTTTTCATGTAGGACCAAACTTTATGGTTATCGATCCTGATGAGTGTATTGATTGCACTTTATGTGAGCCAGAATGCCCTGCAAATGCTATTTTTGCTATTGATGAGTTACCTGAAGGCCAAGAAATTTTCGCAGATTTAAATGCTGAATTATCAAAAACATGGCCTGTATTAACCGAAGTTCAAGATGCTATGCCAGACGCTGATGAATGGAATGGTAAAAAAGATAAGCTACAATATTTAGAAAGATAAAGTTTCTAAAAACAGAAAAATCCGCTGTTGTGTTAAATATTGAATTTAACCAGCGGATTTTTTTGTATCTACTGATAAATAAGAGAAAAGACCAATGCCTCAAATTGTTGTTTGTGCGTTATACAAATTTGTGACACTTGAAAATTATCAAGCCATGCGTCAACCAATTCACGATGTCATGGAAAAAAATCATGTTCGTGGTACGCTTTTATTAGCTAATGAAGGGATTAACGGCACCATTGCGGGCTCGCGTCAGGCTATTGATACGGTAATCAACTGGTTAACATCGGATTCACGTTTAGCCGGATTAGAATGCAAGGAATCAATTACAGGCGTAATTCCTTTTAATCGCACGAAAGTAAAATTAAAAAAAGAAATTGTAACGATGGGCATTGAGGGGATTGATCCAAAACAAGTGGTTGGTACTTATGTTAATGCGCAAGATTGGAATTCCTTGCTTGATGACCCTGAAGTTTTGGTTATCGATACGAGAAATGATTATGAATTTCAAGTTGGAACGTTTAAAAATGCTATCAATCCCAATACGCAAAGTTTTCGAGAATTTCCACAGTACGTCAAAGAAAACTTAGATTCAGCGAAACATAAAAAAGTGGCTATGTTCTGCACAGGTGGGATTCGCTGTGAAAAATCAACCGCCTTTTTGAAACAACAAGGATTTGATCAAGTGTATCATCTCAAAGGCGGTATTTTAAAGTACCTTGAAGAAATGCCGATTGAAAGTACACTTTGGGAAGGTGAATGCTTTGTATTTGATGAGCGTGTGACCGTGAATCATCAACTTGAAAAAGGCAGTTATGATCAATGCAATGCGTGTCGCCTCCCTATTACAGATGCAGATAAAAAGAGTGATAAATACCAGCAAGGAGTGAGCTGTCCCCACTGTTTTGATAAGGTTACCCTCGAGCAACGAGCACGTTTTAGCGAACGTGAAAAACAAATGGCCTTAGCGAAACAACGAGGTGAATCGCACCTTGGCGAAGACGCGGCGAAAGCACTCATTCAAAAACGTCAGAAAAAAATTCAATATAGACGAATCGCTCAAAAAATGTAGATCCCCTGTATTCACAGCGTCAACATTAGCGTGTATATTTTAGACGGGGTTTAGCAGATTTTTACATTATTTGACTTGGAAAAATAAAATGAAATCGAAAGTGTTAACTGTTGCGCTTATGTTGACTTTACCTATTTCTGCGATGGCTGACAGACACGGGCATTACGGGAATTATGGTCGTAATGGGGGTTATGGCGGGCATCATCACAATGGTGGGGGGCGTATCGTTGGATTGCACCGGCTATTATTGGTGGTGTCATTGCTGGCTCTGCACTATATGGTATAATAAGAGATCGTGAGGTGGTTATTGAACGCGATCCTAATGAAGATTATTATCGGCGTGAATTAGTCCGCCAAGAATTACGCGAAGAGCAGTTGCGTCAGCGTGAGCGTGAATTAGAGCGTCGTGAGAGACAGCTTTATGGATATTATAATCAACAACCTGCAATCAATTCTGATGAGCGTTGCAATGAATATTATCGCAACAATGGCGAGTCGAATTATTATTCAAGAAATTGTTGGTAATTTGCTCAGTGAGAATAAGCCACGAGATTGAATCTTATAAGCTTCGTGGCTTAGCCAATATTTAGCTAAAACAAACTATCTTGTTTCATTTCAACAGATTTTTTTGTTGAAGGCGACGCTAATACATGCGTTGTTTCGATGACCACATTGGGAATAGATGATTCTGATAATTCATCTTGTGTTAATAGATTCCCTAAAATACCTTCAATAGCGCCTAAATTATGCGACGTATTTAGCGATAATTTTTCCAGTTGTTTTTCGCGTTGCGCCCAAGTTCGTTGCATGTGTGTGCGCTCTTTATGTAAATCTTCTCGCATTTGTAAAAAAGTATCATTGATTGCATCAATTTGAGATTTGAACGCATTACTCGTTACAAAATTGTAGAGCATTTCTTTTTTCTCGCCTTTGTTTTCTTGTGTTGCAACAAGACTGCTGATTTGAATAACAGATTCGCGAAGCACCGCGCTCAACCCTTTAAATTCTTCGAAGCTACACACCCAAATACCGTCATAAAGCCCCATTCGCTCAAAATCTTTAGGCATGGTTTTCGTCACTAATACGCCAATTGTGGCGTTTTCAGCGCGTAAATCACCTTTAAATTTTTCAATCCAGTCTTTATTGAAATTTTCTGTGCGCTTACTTTCGTAACAAATTTTTCCGCAATTTTGACGTGTGCGTGTATGGACAATTTGAATGCAGTCCGCCCCGCGTTGTCCTTTTTTGATTTCAGCAATTTCATCAAAGGGGAATTGATCGCGTAACCATTCCTCGATTGCAAGTTCTTGAACTTCGCCTTGTGCTTGCATTGAGCCTTGCTCTGCAACACGCTGCGCTTCTTGAATCTGATTTTTTAAACGTTCAATTTCGTGTTCTTTATCACGCATTTTGAGTTCAAGATTGCTTTCAATTTTTTGTTTTTCTTCACGGAGTAATACATTTAATTTCGCTTCTGCTTGCGCTTCAATATCGCCTTTTAACGCCATTTTCTCCCGTGTCAAACGTTCTATATCCGCTTTCGCTTTGTTAAATTCTTGTAGTTTTTCGGATTGCGAATTGAGTTCGGTGCGCATAGCATCCATTTGCGCTGACAGTTGTGCTTCTAGATTTGCTTTGATGTCACCGCGCAGTGTTTGCTCTAAACGTAATTTCTCATTTCTGACTTGTTCTTCAACTGTTTGGGCGATTTTTGTTTGCAGAGTTTGTTTTTCATAATCGAGCTGCAACTTTTGTGCGTTGAGTGTTGCGGTGAGTTGATCAAACTGTTTTTGTTTGTCGGCTAATTCCACGCTAAACGATTGACGTAAATTATCTTCAATTTGACGGTACAGTAATTCATCTGCATTAAATTGGTGGGCGCAATTTGGACAAGAAATGGTGTGTTTGTGCTTCATGAAAACGTCCTTGGCTACTTTATTTGTGCCACAGCATATCAGAGACGGTGATTTATTGCTCTTGAGAAAAATGTAATGAGAGGGGGAGACATGCGTTTTTATGATGGATTATCAACGCAGGATTTTATATCCTACGTTGGTCACGAAAATAATGCGAATAAATTGTTATGCAGAAAAAGACGAACCACAACCGCAAGTCGTTGTAGCATTAGGATTGCGGATAA
Source organism: Pseudomonadota bacterium (assembly GCA_039805765.1). GTDB lineage: Bacteria > Pseudomonadota > Gammaproteobacteria > Methylococcales > Methylomonadaceae > UBA10906. The sequence continues at coordinate 23,364 of JBDLTP010000041.1, read as the reverse complement.
CAAATTGAGCACCAGAAATATCTTCCTTGTAGTCGATTTCAGAGCCATTTAAATAAGAAATACTCATGGAATCAATCAATACGGTCACGCCATTTTTTTCTACTTGCGTGTCATCTTCATTCACTTCTTCGTCAAAAGTGAAGCCATATTGAAAGCCTGAGCAACCCCCGCCAGAAACATAAACACGCAATTTTAATTGGGCGTTACCTTCTTCTTCAATTAGGGTGTGTACTTTGGTTGCTGCGCTATCGGTAAAAATAATTGGATTTGTCATAGTGTAGATATATTGCGTAGATTAAATTTACTAAATTATGGCTTATTGACAGTGATATAGTCAATAATTATGGATAGAGCGCGACGGTTGATAAACCGTGATTTTCGTTGAATCCAAAACGAAGATTCATCGCCTGGACTGCTTGCCCCGCCGCGCCTTTCACCAAATTATCAATCACTGATAAAACCACGACCGTTTTCGCGTTTTGTGGGAGATGGACAGCAAGTTGGCAGCGGTTACTTCCCCGAACATTACGGGTATCGGGGTGTGATCCTTGTGGTAATACGTCCACGAAAAGTTCATTAGCGTAACGTTTTTCAAATAATGTTTGTAGCTGGGATTGCGTAATTTCGTGTGTCAATGTCGCATAAAGTGTGGCATGTATTCCCCGAATCATCGGCGTTAAGTGCGGTACAAATGTTAAATTGACGTGTTGATTTGTCATTGCGCATAAACCTTGAGTAATTTCAGGTAAATGTCGATGACCGGTCACCCCATAGGATTTAAAACTTTCACCGGTTTCACTCATAAGTGTTGCGATTTCAGCTTTACGCCCAGCGCCACTGACGCCTGATTTTACATCGGCAATTAAATGCGTAGCGTCTACAATGCCCGCTTCAAGCAGTGGAGCAAAGCCTAGTTGCACCGCAGTTGGATAACATCCTGCGCAGGCGATTAAATCTGCATTTTTCAGTGCCTCTCGGTGCAACTCAGGTAAACCATAAACCGCTTGAGAGACTAAAGCTTTGGATGAATGCGCCATACCATACCATTTCTCCCATTCTGCAACGTCTTTTAATCGAAAGTCAGCGGATAAATCAATGACTTTAATGCCTTTATCAAGTAATTCTTCTGTCATCAGCATGGCGGTGCCATTAGGCGTTGCAAAAAAGACGACATCACATTCACTTAAAGCCGCTACTGTGGGCAGACAAAATAGTAAATCACCAAGATAGCCACGTAAACTAGGATAAAGTGCATCAACGCGCATGTGTGAATCCGTACGTGAGGTCACTGCATGAATTGTCACTTGTGAATGTTGCGCTAAAATACGCAACAATTCAACTCCCGTATAGCCTGTTCCACCCACAATTCCAGCTTTTATCATGTTTTTGATACCTCAATTAAAAAAAATCACGCCATAAAAAAAGGCGCGAATTATCGCGCCTTTCAATGCTAATTGACAAGTTGAATCATCACTGTAACATGATTCGCTCTAACTGTTCTTGGCTAAGATGACGTACATCTTCTCCTTTTACCATGTATATTAAATGTTCACAAATATAACGTGAATGATCACCAATACGCTCTAATGCTCTCACTGTCCACAGCATATCAAGCATACGGGTAATATTGCGTGGATCTTCCATCATTTGCGTAATTAATTGACGAATAATACTCGCATATTCTCGATCAACAGCCGCATCGCTCCCAGTGATATGGGTAATGCCATCAATACTCATTCGGGCAAAGTTATCGAGTGATGCGTTTAGCATGTTTTTCACTAAACCGGCCATGTGTTTTAGTTCATGATATTCGTCAGTTCGGCCTTCATTTGTGGTTGATAGCTGAATGGCGACTTTTGCAATGCGCTCCGCTAAATCACCTATGCGCTCTAATTCGTTAATAATACGCAGTACCACAAGTAATAAGCGCAAATCAAACGCAGCAGGTTGACGCAATGCAATAATCTGGGTGCATTCTGCATCAATAATCATCTCGAAGGCATCAATATCATTATCTTGGCGGATAACTAACTCAGCGAGTTCAATATCCCCCGTCGTTAAGGCAAGAATAGCTTGCTCAATTTGCTGTTCAACAAGGCCACCCATTGTTAACACTTTATTACGAATATCTTCGAGTTCTTTGTTGAAATTTTCTGATATGTGGTGCGCTATTTTACTGTTATCCATCGCTATCACCCACGAGTAATGATTTGTTTAATTCAATTGTAATATCTGCAATCCCTTCGGCTTTTGCAGCAATATTCTCTAATTCATTGGTCACTTTAATGACATCAATAATTAAAGCAAGATCGTGGCCAACAGGTTGACGCAGCGCAATCAAACAAGCACATTCATTGTCGATGCTGGTTTCTAATAAATCAACGGCATCGTCTTGGGTTAATACTTTTTCAGCTAAATTAATATCGCCATTGGTAAACGCTTCAATTGCAAGTGAAAGCTGTTCTTCAACTAATTTACCCATTAAGACTACTTTTTGTCTAATTGATTCTAACTCTTTATCAAAGGGTTCAGATACGTGATGCCCAGTATTAAATCTATTCATTATATGTTCTCCTTAAATTAGCCGTAACGACCCGTGATGTAATCTTCAGTCTGTTTTTTCGCAGGTTTTGTGAAAATCTGTGTCGTTGCACCAATTTCGATCAAATCCCCCATATACATGAACGCTGTATAATCCGACACCCGTGCAGCTTGTTGCATATTATGCGTAACAATGACGATGGTATATTTTTCTTTAAGCTCATTAATTAATTCTTCAATTTTAAGCGTTGAAATAGGGTCTAACGCAGAAGCGGGTTCATCAAGCAATAACACTTCGGGGGCAATTGCAATCGCCCGTGCAATAACAAGACGTTGTTGTTGACCGCCAGATAAGCCAAGCGCATTATCATTTAAGCGATCTTTGACTTCATCCCAAAGTGCTGCGCCACGTAAAGACGTTTCAACGGTTTCCTCTAAAATACGTTTATCATTGATGCCTTGAATTCGCAGACCATAAGTGACATTTTCAAAAATGGATTTAGGGAATGGATTGGGTTTTTGAAACACCATGCCTACACGACGACGCAGCGCAGCCACATTCACGGATTTGTCGAAAATATTATCATCATGCAATAAAATTTTGCCTTCAATGGTGACATTATCAACCAAATCATTCATGCGATTAATACAGCGAAGTAGCGTTGATTTACCGCAACCCGATGGACCAATAAAGGCCGTTACTTTTTTCTTTGGCATTTCCATGTTAATGCCATGTAGCGCCTGTTTTTTACCATAAAATAAGTTGAGATTTTCAACTTTAAGGCAAGGTTCAATGACTTCGTCATATTTACTTTGTCCGCGCAAAATAGAACTTACATCCAAGCTGTGCGAACGATTTTCTTGTGTTGCCATTGTAATTTATCCTTCTAAGGCGCGATATTTTTCGCGTAAATGATTACGAATAATAATAGCGGCTAAATTTAAGCCAATAATAACTAATACGAGTAGTAAGGCGGTCGCATAAACGAGTGGACGCGCTGCTTCAACATTAGGACTTTGAAATCCCACGTCGTAAATGTGAAACCCTAAGTGCATAAATTTACGATCTAAATGTAAAAAGGGATAATTACCGTCAAGAGGCAGAGTCGGTGCCAGCTTTACCACGCCGACAAGCATCAGTGGCGCCACTTCACCCGCAGCGCGAGCCACAGCCAAAATTAACCCTGTCATCATCGCAGGACTTGCCATTGGCAACACAGTGCGCCAAAGTGTTTCAATTTTGGTTGCGCCAAGTGCTAAGCTTCCTTCCCGAATTGCGCGTGGTACACGCGCTAAGCCTTCTTCAGTAGACACAATGACAACGGGTAAAGTAAGGAGTGCAAGCGTAATGGACGCCCAAAGCAGGCCTGGTGTGCCAAATACAGGTGCTGGTGAGGCTTCAGGGAAAAAGAGCGCGTCAATATTGCCCCCTAAAATATAAACAAAAAAGCCTAAACCAAACACACCATAAACAATCGACGGCACACCCGCTAAGTTATTGACGGCTATACGAATGAGTTGCGTGATAAAGCCTTGCTTTGCATATTCACGCAAATACACTGCCGCGATGACACCAAAGGGCGTCACGATAACAGACATCATCATCACCATCATAATCGTGCCAAAAATTGCTGGAAAAATACCGCCTTCCGTATTGGCTTCGCGTGGATCTTCACTGAGGAATTCACCCAGTTTTACAAAATAATGCGAGATTTTGGTGAAGAAACCCATTTTATTGGGCTGGTAAACGTCCACAATTTTTGATAATGGGATGGCAAGTTCTGCACCACTTTCTGTTGTAGCCACTAAACTATCGCGGCGGACTTCTTGATAGAGCTGAGCGAGTTCAGCTTGATGATTTTTATAATCCGTATCATAAGCTTGTTTTTTATCCGCAAATTCCTTGGCACGTTGCTCATTCCAGGCATTTTTGAGTTCTAAACTACGTTGTTTTAAACGTAATTTTTCTAATGCATAGTTAATCGCGCCAATTTCTTTTTTCTCTAAATGCGCAATTTTCTCATGTAGTGCGAGTGCATGTTTTAAACGCTCATCCAAAACTGTCCACGCTTGTTCGCCAGACGCTATCACTTGACCATTCTCTTTGATTGCCGTGAGTGTGCCGTAAAAATTACCCCATTCACGACGCTCAATCACCATCATTTCCGCTGGTTGCGATTGGGCTTTAATGTTGCGTTCTTGAATCCAACGAAAATCTGTCCCCGTTAAATCACGATTACCGGTTTTAATTAAATACTGAACGAGCACATCTTCATCGTCGCTAAGTTTGAAACCTGTGGATTTTGCCATTGCAGCAGGCGTCACAGTGCTATCAACGTGTTCACCAATAATTGTTTTAATTTCTCCGCTATCGTCTTGATAGCTAAGTTGAACAATAGGGGAGGCCCAAAAATGGCCGACACCTCTCGCCACAATCAGTCCTAAAACACCCACTACCATAATTAAGCAAATACTCACCGCTGCCGCATTCAGCCAAATCCACGGACTACCGCTTTTAAACCAAGATTTAATCATTTTAAGTCCTATTTTATTTATAACGAGCTGTATTTTTCACGAAGACGCTGACGTACCACTTCAGCGAGCGTATTAAATACAAACGTGAACATAAAGAGCACTAAAGCGGCTAAAAAGAGTACCCGATAATGTGTACTGTCAACTTCTGACTCAGGCATCTCAACAGCAATATTGGCCGCTAAGGTGCGAAGTCCTTGAAAGACACTCATATCCATCACTGGGGTATTACCCGTTGCCATCAACACAATCATTGTTTCACCTACCGCACGACCAAAACCGATCATCACGGCAGAGAAAATACCTGGACTTGCCGTTAATAAAACGACTCGTGACATGGTTTGCCAAGGCGTTGCGCCTAAGGCAAGAGAGCCTGTCGTTAAGTGCTTTGGCACGCTGAAAATGGCATCTTCCGTAATTGAGAATATGGTTGGAATCACGGCAAACCCCATAGCGATACCAACGACTAACGCATTACGTTGATCGTATCCAACACCTAATTCGTTCTTAAACCAATCCCGCAAGGTGCCATGAAACACCAATTCCTCAAATGGAATACTGACACTAAAAGCAAACCATCCACTCAGTAAAATAACTGGAATGAGTAGCGCCGCATCCCAACCTTCTGGGATTTGTTGACGTAGATGTTCAGGTAAAAATTGTAAGCTAAACGCAAATAGCATGACGCCAAGCGGCACAATAATAAATAAAGCAAATAATCCCGCTAGATGTTCTTCAATAAAAGGCGCAAGCCATAAACCAGCAAGGAAACCTAAAATCACAGTCGGCAATGCGCCCATAATTTCAATAGTGGGTTTTGCGTAAATACGCATTTTAGGTGACATGAAATATGCGGTATAAATTGCGCCCATCAATGATAATGGCACCGCAATTAACATAGCGTAAAACGCCGCCTTAAGTGTGCCAAACACTAAGGGTGTTAAGCTGTATTTAGGCTCAAAATCATTACTCGCTGAAGAAGATTGCCAAATGTATGCCGGCTTAGGATAGCTTTCGTACCAGACTTTTTCCCACATAGACTTAATGGACACTTCTGGATGCTCATTATCCACGGTCCAAAAATGAATTTGCCCATCATCGTTTTGAATAAGCATTGCATTCGCACGCGGCGATAAAATAGCAGCGAGAGGCGCAACATTAGCCATATTTTGTTTAATTAATTCACGCTCTGCTGTAGTGTGATAAATGCCCATATTGCCTGCAACATCAATGGTCATAAAACCTTTACGACGCTGCTCTGTGTTAATTTTAGCTACCGCTTTATCTGATACTTTAAAGGAACGGATTTTTTGAAAAGCAGGATGCCCAAGTGAATCTTTTACAAGACTCCACTGTGAGACAAGTCCACTCGAATCGCCAACCATCAGCGATAAATCACCCGTTAAAAAACTGATACTCGTAATTTTTTGCCCCGATTGCACCATATTGATATGTTGCTTAATTTCTGGCGCATCCTTTTTACTAATATCAATCAGACTTAGTTGACCATCTTCATGCACTAAGAATAAATGACGGTCTTCTTTATCAATTAGAAGATCAGTAATATTTTCAACTGGAATATCGAGTGTCGAATCAGTGCGAGTTAAACTGGCTTCTTCTGCAAAAAGTGATTGCTCTTTTTCGAGGCTGGTAATTTGAATTTTATGTGCAGTCTTGGCAACAATGGTCGCAGTGCCATCGCCAACTTTAAAGGCAATTTTTTCAAGTGCTGCGCCGCTGTCATCAATAACTAACGGTTTTTCACCTAATGGATATTTGAGTGAAGGGGTGATAACGCGTTTATTATTTGCAAAAGTGACTTTGTATTGCTGTTTTACAATAACCGCTTGTCCATTGGAAAGACCATAAATTAAAGCGCCATCGCCTACGGGTGTGCCTTGAGCAACGCTAACCACTTTGACGCCTTCAGGAATCAGTATGGTTTTTTCCGCTATAACTTTACCGGTTTTCGCTTCAAAAAAAATCACTTTGCCCGAATCTGTAAAACGAGCGGCAATTTCATTTTGCTCTTCAATATTTAAATAAAGAGTCTTGCCTGCGCTTTGCTCTGGAATCGTATAGTGCGCCACTGACTGCGTTGAGGCAGATAAAAACAGGGGATAGACAACATAAAGTAAATAGAAAAAAATGACCACGATGGCAAAAATTACACTTAAACCACCGACAGTAATTGCTCTGCGCATAATGGCATCTTTGAGCAATCGCCATTTTTCATGATGAGATGTCATCGCTGTATTAAGCGAAGATTGCGACGTTGAATTCGTTGTTTCAGACATATATATTTTTCATGAATAATTTAATGCAAAAAAGCGCAACAGTTAAAGAACATTAAGTCTTTGCCTGTTGCGCTTTTATGAAACTGCGCGAGTTGTTTATTTCAATTTCGCTAATTCTTTTTCAACCACTTTTGCGGGGAGTGGAATATAGCCATCTTTTATAACAACTTGTTGACCCGTTTTAGATAAGACCATTTTGATAAATTCGCCATCTAAAGGGGCAAGCGGTTGGTTTGGTTTTTTGTTTACATAAATAAACAAATAACGTGCTAAGGGGTAAGTGCCGTTAATTGCGTTAGCAGGTGTCGCTTCAACATAATTTGTGGAGCCTTTTTTCGCTAAAGCAACCATTTTAACGCCTGACGTGGTGTAACCCATACCTGAGTAGCCAATACCGTTAGCTGAAGACGTTACAGACTGAACTACTGACGCTGAACCTGGTTGTTCGTTTACATTATTTTTGAAGTCGCCTTTGCAAAGTGCGTGTTCTTTAAAATAGCCGTAAGTACCTGAAACCGAGTTACGTCCGTAAAGCTGCATGCTTTTGCTTGCCCACGCGCTAACGCCCGCATCACCCCAAGTTTCAATTTCTTTCGTGCCGCCACATTTTAAGGTAGTAGAGAAAATTGCGTCAACTTGCTCCATGGTCAAGCCTTTAACTGGGTTGTCTTTATTCACCATGACAGCTAAAGCATCGATAGCCACTGGAATTGCTGTGGGTTTGTAGCCGTATTTACTTTCAAACGCTTCCAATTCATCGTCCTTCATTTCACGACTCATAGGACCCAAATTTGATGTGCCTTCAGTTAATGCTGGTGGCGCAGTAGACGAGCCGGCAGCTTGAATTTGAATATTTACGTTTGGGTAAGCACGGTTGAATTCTTCAGCCCAAAGTGTCATTAAGTTGGCTAAGGTATCTGAACCAACGCTAGATAAATTACCTGAAATACCGCTGGCTTTTTGGTAGTCTGGAATACCAGCTTCAACGCTTTGCACAGCGCTTGCGTTAATGCTTAGTAAACTTGCAGACAAGCCCATTGCAGCGAGTAATAATTTATGTTTAAAAATAGTTTTCATGCCAATTTATCTCAAAGAAAAGTAAAAAATTCAGTTCATATTATGCGAAGCAAAGATGACAGTAATATTACAACTTTTTTTGAACTCTGCGAACTTTTGTTCATAATTTGTTCATAAATAGATGTATTTATTTTGTTTTTAAACAATAAATTTCGGCAGTTTTTGCTCAACTAACTGTTTTTTCAAAATCTGATAATCCGGTAAGCCATTATAATATGGAGGGTAATCTTCACCAGCAATCAGTGGTTGCAAATAGGCGCGGCAAGCAGCGGTTATCCTAAAACCATCAGCGCTGATAAATTCTGGTGGCATCATTTTTTCTACATTAGCCACGTCTTTCAATGCAACACTGCCAATTTCCCATCGATAAGGGGCATCTGCCAGTCTTACAATAGTGGGCATAACGGCATTTTTACCTTCAAGGGCAAATTCCACCGCAGCTTTTCCAACCGCATACGCTTGTTCAACATCGGTTTTTGATGCGATATGTCGTGCGGCGCGTTGCAAATAATCCGCCACAGCCCAGTGATATTTATACCCTAAATTTTCTTTGATTAAATTTGCAATGACCGGCGCTGCGCCACCGAGTTGTGCATGACCAAAGGCGTCTTTACCGCCTGCTTCGGCTAAAAATTGACCCTTGCTATCTTTTACCCCTTCCGATACCACCACACAGCAGTACCCATAATCTTTTACGTTGGAATCAACCGCCGCTAAGAATTTCTCTAAATCAAATTGCACTTCTGGAAATAAAATAACAAGAGGAATATCGTGCTTTTCATCCGCTGCCAATGCGCCTGCCGCAGCAATCCATCCTGCATGACGCCCCATGACTTCCATCACAAACACTTTTGTTGATGTAGCGCACATAGAAGCCACATCAAAGCTCGCTTCTCTCATGGAAACAGCGACATATTTCGCCACCGAACCAAATCCCGCGCAGGTATCGGTGACAGGCAAATCATTGTCGACCGTTTTTGGGACGCCAATGCAGGTGATTGGATAACCCATTTGCTCGCCCATTTGCGATACTTTATGCGCGGTGTCTTGGGAATCTCCGCCACCGTTATAGAAAAAATAGCCAATATTATGTGCTTTGAATACGGCAATAAGGCGTTCATATTCAGCGCGATTGACTTCTAAACTTTTTAATTTATAGCGGCACGAGCCAAAAGCCCCTGCGGGGGTATATCGTAGCGCAGCAATCGCTTCATCACTTTCATAGGAAGTATCGATCAGCTCTTCTTTTAGTGCGCCAATAATGCCATTAAGTCCGGCATACACGGTTCCAATTTTATCTGAATGGGCGCGAGCAGTTTGGATTAAACCACAAGCACTGGCGTTAATGACAGAAGTGACACCGCCCGATTGTGCATAAAACGCATTTTTAATTTGTGACATAAATTTGCCTTATTGGAAACAGGTTAAAATGAATATAAACGTAAATAGTGATTATTCTTGTTGTTGGCTATATTGATATTTAAATTTCTTTTTGAGTAAACTCGCTGGATCGTCGGGAATTCGTTTTAACCACTGCTCATTGGCTTGTTGTTGTTCAGCCGTCAATTCAACTTCTTGGGTGGGTTGCTGGGTATTTTTCTCTTTTTGTGACGATTGTGATTCTTCTTTATTTGCTGGCTGTGATTGATTCTGACGTTTATCTTCTGGCTGAGAGGTTTCTTTTTTGGATGGCGGATTATCGCCAGCTTTGTGTTCAGGCTGATCTTTTGATTCATCTGAGGAATCTTTATTCTCAGTATTTTTTTCATCTTTAGATTGTGATGAATTTTCAGCCGATTTTTCGTTTTTTTCTTTTTCTTTTTCTTTTTCTTGAGATTGAGAAGAAGAATTTTGTTGCGATTTTTGTTGTTGCTGTTTTTCTAATTCTGTTTTGACGATGTCTTTATTAAATTTAGCATCTTCATCGTATGGATTTTCTTTAACCGCTTGCTCATAAGCGGCTAGCGCTTCTTTGAGTTGTCCTTTTTTAGCTAAGGCATTTCCTAAATTATAATTATTCTGCAAATTTTGAAATTGTGTTGTCGCTTTATCTAAATCGCCAGCTTTGTAGGTTGACGCGGCTTGCCACGGTGCATTATTGAATGTTTTAGCCGCCTGATCATAATTTTTTTGTTGATAGGCTTTTTGTGCCTGTTGATCTTTTGTCTGCCATAAATCTGACCATGTTAAAGCATAACTGTTTTGAGGAAAGGGGAGTACACATAGTATTGCTAGGTATATAGCACCTTTACGAAACTGCCAGGCTGCCCATGGAATAACCAGAAACAACAGCCAAGCGCCTATATCGTCCCATTGCTCAAACCATAAATTGGTTTTATCCGCTAATATTGCACTATCAATGGGGGTATCAAATATTTTAGAAAGTTGTGATATATCGCTATCATCCGCTGTCATGGATTGATAATAGCCTTTTCCTGTTTTGGCTAATTCTTTTAGTTGCGAGATATTTAATTTAGGTACTTGAATTTCGCCATATTCATCTTTAGCAAATCCCCCTTCAGGTAATGCGATAGGCGCGCCATCACTTGTACCCACTCCTAAAATAGATAATTGATAACTAGTCAACTTTGCCGCAATAGGGAGTGATTTTGAAGATTCCACACTGTCAGTGACCAGGAGGATATGGCCTTTGGGTAAGCCAGCTTGTTTGAGTAAATCAACACTTTTGTCAATTGCCGCTGCGGTGTTATTGCCTTCACTAGGCATAATATCGCTAGTCAGTGCTTCGAGTTGGCTTCGAATGGTTTCAATATCTGTAGTGAGAGGCGTGACGGTGAATGCGGTACCAGAGTACACTAAAAGCGCTGTCTGTCCGTCTTTGCGTTGAGAGAGTAAATCCGAAATTTTATATCTCGCAAGCACTAAACGACTAGGTTTGACATCCTCAGCATTCATTGTCTGCGATAAATTTAGCGCAATAACTAAGGCAGCATTATTACGAAATGCTGGGGTGGGTAAGCGTTGCCACGTTGGCGCGGCGAGAGCTGTAATTGCTATCAACGCGAAAAAATTAGCCATCCAAAAAGTCCAGCGCGTAGTTTTATGCGCTGTATTTTCAAGTAAAAACGGTAACAATTCACGATCACAAACTTTTTCCCAATAACTGGTGTGCGTTGTATTTTGTCGATATGCCTTAATACTTAAAAAAAGCAGTGGCAATAACGCAAAAAAAGCAATTGGATTTAAAAAATGAAAGTCAGCCAAAATTGACATCATTGCAGTTTTCTCCAACATAATAAACCGGTGAGCAATAATGCGGCACCTAAAGGAAATGAATAGAGCTCTTTGCGCGGGCGAAAATAGTGTTTTTCTTTCTCGACAGGTTCAAGCTCATCTAGGCGCATATAAATATTATTCAGCTCGTCTAAATTTTTGGCGCGATAATAATAACCTCCTGTATTTTCAGCGATTTTCAGTAGCATCTTCTCATCTAAATCTGCAGAAGGATTCACTTTTCGATAACCAAAAAAACCGCCAACCAACATTTCATCCGCACCAATACCAATGGTATAAATTTTTAAATGATTTGCTGCAGCAAGTTCAGCGGCTTTTAGCGGTGAGACTTCACCGGCGGTATTCGCGCCATCGGTGAGTAAAATCAACACGCGACTATTAGAGGATTCATTACGCAAACGTTTCACCGCAAGGCCAATGGCATCACCAATAGCGGTATTGTCACCGGCTAAACCAATGGCGGATTCGTTGAGTAATGTGGTGACCGTTTTTCTGTCAAAGGTGAGAGGTGTTTGTAAATAAGCCTGACTACCAAACAAAATCAAGCCAATACGATCCCCTGTCCGTCGTTCAATGAAATTCGTTGCAATTGATTTAATTGCCGTTAATCGATCTACGGCTTCTTTATTTAAAATAAAATCTTGCTCTTGCATACTCGCAGATAAATCCACCGCAAGCATCAGGTCGCGTCCACTGATGGATTGCTCTAAAGGTTCACCTAACCATTGAGGACGCGCGAGCGCAAAGACAAGCAATACCCAAGCAAGCACTGCAAGCCACCACCCTAATGTTGAATTGACGGCTATCGTTGCACTTTGATAAGGCGTCATCTCAGCTAAAAAAGGAACGCGCAGTGCTGTTTTTTGGTGTTGTATTTTTTGGGGTGCAAACTGATAAACCAAAAACGGCAAAGGTATAAGCGTGAGCAACCACGGCCAAACTAAATCAATCATGCAGTTTTTTATGTTGTCTTAAAAAAGTTGAAGGTTGCGCATTCAGCCATTGGTGTGCGAGTTGAAATAGCGCTTTTAAATTCACCTCTGGCGAGAGTGTTTGCTGATAAGGGGCCTCAATTAAATAGCGTCCCACCCCGTGTTTAAATCCGGCTTCTTTTAAAGGCCGATCTAAATAATCTAACCAGGCACGTCCTGTTAATCCTGCTACATCATCACCTTGCTTTGACGTACTGATCGCAACGCGACGCAGTAAACTTGATATTTCACAAACTTTTTGACGATCACTCAATTTGTCATCATGCTCAAGTTGCTTCATTAATTTACGAGCCAATTTCACTGCTGTTTTTTGCCGTAATCGCTTTATTAGAATAATGATAAAAAACAGGCAAATTGGAATTAGAAAAGCAAGCATCCACCACCCTATAGCGGGGGGAAACCAGCCTATTGTTTCTGGTAAATGAATATCTCGAATGGGTAACTCTTCAATGGGTGGCATAAATGTCAACTCTTCTTACATTTTCAAGCAAGTAAGGGGATCGGCTTGTGTACTCACCGGAATAAAAATCATACCACGTTGCTTGGCTAAGGTTTGTAGTTGCTGTTTTTTTTGTAGAAAATGATTTTGATAGGCTTCCAATTGCTTAGCGTCACTTGCGTTAATGGTGACATACTGATCATGTTGCGTAAATTGATATCGGCCAGATCGGGGTAAATTCTCTTCAAGCGGATCGTAAATGAAAATCATCACCACTTCACAGTGCGCGGCAAGTTTCGCTAATTGAATTTGCGCATGCGGTGTTAAACCACGAAAATCACTGATTATATATAATAAACTACTTGGTCTTGCATGGGAAAGTAACCGCCCGAGAACGGATTCTAAATTTTCATTTACGGATTGATTGGCTGATTGGATTGGCCGCGCAAGTGAATTTAAAAAATGTAAAACGGCTTGTTTTCCATTTTGTGGTTTTAATTCTTGGCAATGCGTATCAAAAAATAGCTGACCACCGCAACGATCTCCATGATGATGCGCCGCCCATGCAAGTAATGCCGCGAGTTTTGCGGCTATCACTGATTTGAACACGCCTCGCGAAGCAAAGTGCATGGTATCTCGTTGATCAACGGAAATAAATACAGGTCGCTCACGCTCTTCGCGAAAAATTTTGGTATGCGTCTTACCCGTTCTTGCCGTCACGCGCCAATCAATAGTGCGAATATCGTCACCCGCTTGATAAAGGCGTGCTTCGTTAAATTCCATGCCGCGTCCTTTAAATCGAGAAATATAGCCGCCCGATTGCTTTGCGCGAATCACACTATGATGAAAGGTTAAACCCGCAGCAGGACGTGCTAAATCCACAAGCATTTTCAGTGAAACTGTGGTGTAGGGTGACCCCGTCATGTATTCCATGAATGAAAACCTATTTAGTTAAATATAGCGCGAAATAAGACCATGCGAATAATCACCTTGAATACTTGGCAACGGAATTTTTACTTCATACCCACCACCTGAGGCTTCCTGCATTGCTTGACCGTGCATCCCCTCCATACGTTCAATAACAACATCTTGATTGCCTTCAGGTAAAATTAACTCAATTTTATCACCGACGGAAAATTTATTTTTTGCATCAATAGTGGCTAAACCGGATTCTTTATCATACTCGCGAATTTCTCCGCAAAATTGCTGTTGATGACTTTTTGAATAACCGGTTAAATAATTTTGTTGTTCATGGGTGTGATGACGCTGATAAAAGCCATCGGTGTAGCCGCGATTGGCTAAATTTTCCAGAATTCCCAGGGCGTGTGGGTTAAATTCTCGACCAGCAAGGGCATCATCAATGGCATTTCGATATGTTTGCGCTGTCCGAGCGACGTAATAATGTGATTTTGTCCGACCTTCAATTTTTAAGCTATCAACGCCAATATCCACTAAGCGTTGAACATGTTCTATGGCACGTAAATCTTTTGAATTCATAATGTAAGTGCCATTTTCGTCTTCCATTACAGGCAAAAGTTCCCCTTTGCGCCCCTCTTCTTCTAGAAAGTAAATGTGATCGGCAAGTGGATGACGCTCTGCGCCGCCACAACTCGCATTACTGATATCATTCATAGACAAAACGGCATTTTCATCTGTTGGGAGCCAATCGCCTTCCGCATTTTCTTGTGCGGGTTTTGTGTCGTATTTCCAGCGACAAGAATTAGTGCAGGTACCTTGATTGGGGTCGCGATGATTAAAATAGCCAGAAAGTAAACACCGCCCCGAATAGGCGATACATAACGCGCCATGCACAAATACTTCAATTTCCATATCGGGGCATTCTTGACGAATTTCAGCAATTTCATCAAGCGATAACTCGCGCGATAAAATGACTCGCTCAACCCCCATTTGTTTCCAAAATTTCACCGATGCAAAGTTCACCGTGTTAGCCTGAACAGACAAATGAATAGGCATCTGCGGATGTGTTTCACGCATCATCATAATCAGTCCAGGATCGGCCATAATTAAGGCATCGGGTTTCATCGCCACCACAGGCGCGATATCTTTCAAAAATGTTTTTACTTTTGCATTATGAGGAATCACATTCGCCGCAATAAAAAACTTTTTACCGAGCTGATGAGCTTCATTGATGCCAATGGCTAAATTATCATGTAAAAAATCATTATTGCGCACACGCAAACTATAACGAGGTTGGCCTGCATAAACCGCATCGGCACCGAATGCAAACGCATAACGCATATTTCTAATGGTGCCGGCAGGAGAGAGTAATTCAATTTTTTTCATTGGGGATAGATAGTGCTCGAGCAAGCGATACAAAATTGTCTTAAATATAGTGGGTATTGCTTCGGGCGTGATTTCACGCCACGCCCGATTTAAACTTTAGTGTTGAGTAACTGGTGTGTAGAGATTGTTAAATAAACGAATTACCACAAATATCATCGTTTTCGATAAATCAATAATGGATTCATTGTATGTTTCGCCGGATTCTTTTACAAAATCATCAATTGACATATTCATAAAATTGACTAAACCCGTTTGGATAAATTCACCTTCTTTTGCTTTAAAGAAATCTTCTCGCATTTTATTGGCAACTTTATCGCTAACGTGATTTGATGCAAGTAAAGGGGTAAGCTCTTTATCTAAAAGCATAGCTTGACGTTCCATCCATGTTGGATCATCGTCAAATTTCGGCATTTTACCAAATACTTTTTGATATACACAAAGCACGTCAAACGCTAAATCAGCAAAAAACTGCGCCAAATTTTCGTATTGGTGCTCGTCGTTTTGATTGTCAATAATAGAAGGGAAAACATTAAACAAAGTTTGTGAAAACAAAGGTTGATCAATTTCAAATTGAATCAAAATATGTTTTCCTTTATCTTGATCAATGGTACGTGCATATTCCAAAGCTTCATAAAGCTCACGTTCAACGAGTTCGTGCATAACTTCCTTTGTGTATCTTAAAATGTAGAGAGAATGATCAGCGAAAAATTAAACCATCGCCGCTACAATCGCATTACCCATTTCGATGGTGCCTGCTTTTGTGTTTGGATTTAAATCAGGCGTCACATGAATGCCTTCGTTAATGACTTTTTTCACGGCAGTTTGAATGCGATTGGCCGCTTCATGTTCACCGATATGGTTTAACATCATCACGCCCGCCATAATAACCGCTGTAGGATTGGCGATGTTTTGACCAGCAATATCAGGAGCACTCCCGTGAACTGCTTCAAATAATGCCGCATCTTTGCCGATATTTGCACCGGCAATCAAGCCAAGACCGCCAACTAAACCCGCTGTTAAATCTGACAAAATGTCGCCAAACATATTGGTGCAGACAATGACGTCAAATTGACTTGGATCCATCACCATGTGCATACAAGTTGCGTCAATAATTTTTTCATCAAACGCAATATCAGGATAACGAGCGGCTGTTTCTCTTGCGATGTCTAAAAACAAACCTTGCGTATATTTTAAAATATTTGCTTTATGACATACGGTTACTTTTTTGCGATGGTTATCACGCGCGTACTTAAACGCATAGTCGATAATCCGCTCTGAAGCCACGCGAGTAACAACGGCAATACTTTCTGCAATATCTTTTTTTGGGGTTAAATAATGTTCTAATCCCGCATACAGGCCTTCCGTATTTTCACGCACAATGACAATGTCAACGTTATCATAACGAGTTTTCACACCATGCCAACTTTTTGCTGGACGCACATTGGCGTATAAATCATATTTTTGACGCAGAGCCACATTAATACTTCTAAATCCTGCGCCAATTGGCGTTGTTAGCGGACCTTTGAAGGCTAATCGCGTCCGGTCAATGGATTCCATAGTTTCATCTGGAATAGGTGTGCCAAAGACTTCAAACGCTCCCAATCCTGCGTGCGTTTTTTCCCAGTTAATTTTCGCGCCAGAAGCATCAATAATTTTGACGGCTTCATCCATAATCGATGGGCCAATACCATCGCCTTTAATGAGGGTTATGTTGTGCATAATGCGTCCTTTGATTGAATTATGTCAAAATACTAGCGATTTCTAGTGCGCTATATTTTACCGCAACACGTCTTGGGATGCAGTCCTTTCGAAAAAATTCCCATAAAAAAAGCGCGGATGAATGATCAGCCGCGCTTTTTAACATAGATGTCACCGGTTACGGTTTCAACACATTTATTTTAAAATCTTACTTCGCAGCGCGTACATTTACTGCTGTTAAGCCTTTAGGGCCTTTTTCAACATCAAATGATACTGATTCGCCTTCGTTTAAAGTTTTAAAGCCATCACCTTGAATCACTGAGTGATGAACAAATACATCTTCACCACCATCAGCAGGGGCAATAAAACCAAAGCCTTTTGTATTGTTAAACCATTTAACGGTACCTGTTGCCATTTTGAAACTCCTAATAAATAAAAAAAGGTTACACAGAACTACAACATTGATAACCAGACAACCTACAACTAGGAATCTCTTAACTCAACAGCTGTTTTCTGACGCGCGTGTATTGTATCTGTTTTTTGGGTGTAAAGTTGTATTTCTTTTCCGCAATATGCGAAATTTTTATTTGAAGGAATTGTATTTTTTTGCTTTTAGCGATAACGTGAATAGTTAAATGAACCGTTTAATTATATGACCACTTATGTTTTTTAAATCACACGAAACACCTTTAATAATGGGTATTTTAAATGTCACCCCCGATAGTTTTTCTGATGGGGGGAAATTTAATCATCCTGAATTAGCCTTAAATCAAGTAAATATCATGATTGCGCAAGGTGCAAGCATCATCGATATTGGCGGAGAATCAACGCGACCCAATTCAAACTCAGTTTGCGCAACTGAGCAAATGGCCCGTGTTATCCCGATTATTGAAATGATTAGGCAACATAGTGATATTACCATTAGCATTGATACTACGCTAAGTGAGGTTGCGAGAGCCGCTTTAGACGCTGGGGCAAATATGATAAATGATGTATCAGCAGGACTTTGTGATCGTAATATGTTCGCATTGGCTGCGCAAAAAAATGTACCCATTGTCCTCATGCACGCACAAGGAACACCGCAAACGATGCAAGACAATCCTTATTATGACAATGTGGTAGAGGAGGTCATTGAATCATTAAAAGCGCGTACTCAAGAAGCAATGCGTCAAGGGGTTAAAAAAGAAAACATGATTCTTGATGTTGGTATTGGTTTTGGTAAACGCCGTCAGGATAATTTGGCGTTACTCGCGCATTTAGCGGATTTCGTTGCGCTTGGATTCCCGGTTCTTCTTGGAACGAGTCGTAAACGCTTTATGGGCGCCATTTGTGATGTGAGTGAGCCGGCTGAATTAGTAACAGCAACCGCCGCAACAACCGCGCTAGGCGTCATGGCAGGTGTACACCTTTTTCGTGTTCATGACGTGAAAGAGAATAAGCAAGCGCTTGACGTCGCACTTGCAATTAGGTCAGCCAGACGATAATCGGGTAAACTAGGACTAAATTCAGCGTTTCTTGATGAGGCTGATTGATTATTTTTTTATATTTGGATTTTTTCTCTTATGACACATTTTGCGTTAACTGCAATTTCCCCCATTGACGGACGTTATGCCGACAAAGTAGACGCGTTGCGTCCCATTTTTAGCGAATATGGCTTAATTCGCTTTCGCGTTCAAGTGGAAGTGCATTGGCTTAAAGCACTGGCAAATCAAGCTGAAATTCACGAAGTTTCGCCTTTTAGTGCGAGTGCAAATGCACTATTAAATGCGATTGTGAGTGATTTTTCACAAGATGATGCACAACGGATTAAAAACATAGAAAAAACGACGAATCATGACGTGAAAGCGGTGGAATATTTTCTAAAAGAGAAAATTGCCGGCCACGCAGAACTGGAAAAAGTCAGTGAATTTATTCATTTTGCGTGTACGTCAGAGGATATTAATAATTTATCCTATGCACTGATGCTCAAAGCCGGACGCGACGTGATTATGGTGCAGATTCACTCTTGCATTGATGCATTGCATAAACTAGCACAAGAAACCGCCGCGCAACCGATGTTGTCGCGCACACACGGGCAATCCGCAACGCCAACCACGGTGGGCAAAGAGATCGCAAACACAGTGGCGAGACTTCTGCGTCAAAAAAATCAACTTGAACGTGTCGAATTACTCGGCAAAATTAACGGTGCGGTGGGAAATTATAATGCCCATGCGGTTGCGTATCCTGAAGTAAATTGGGCGGATTTTGCCGAGCGTTTTGTGACGTCGCTAGGCTTAACGTTTAATCCGTACACTATTCAAATTGAACCCCACGACTATATTGCGGAATTTTTCCATACCTTGTCGCGTTTTAATACGATTTTGCTCGATTTTGACCGCGATATGTGGGGTTATATTTCACTGGGCTATTTTAAGCAACGCACCATTGCCGGTGAAGTCGGCTCATCTACCATGCCGCACAAGGTGAATCCGATTGATTTTGAAAATTCAGAAGGCAATTTAGGCTTAGCGAATGCGTTATTTGGCTTTTTAGCTGAAAAGTTACCCGTTTCACGTTGGCAAAGAGATTTAACGGATTCCACTGTGTTACGCAATATTGGTGTAGGCGTCGCGCATACGTTCATCGCAATTCAAGCCACATTAAAAGGCGTTTCAAAATTAGAATTGAATGTGGAGGCACTTGAAGCCGATTTGAACGCTAACTGGGAAGTATTAGCCGAGCCTATTCAAACTGTGATGCGTCGCTATGGTGTTGAAAAACCTTATGAAAAATTAAAAGAGTTAACGCGTGGTCATCGCATTACCCATGAGCAATTGCAACAATTTATAGAAACTTTAGATATTCCAGCGCCAGTCAAAGTGGAGCTATGTGCTTTAACGCCACGCACATACATCGGTTACGCAGAAAAATTAGCCCGAGAGATTTAATTATTATGTCTACACGTCTTAGAAAAATTACACAACAAGTTTTAATTGGCAATGTCAAAGTAGGCGGTGGTGCTCCCATCGTTGTGCAATCCATGACTAACACGGATACCGCGAATGCGAGTGCTACCGTGAAACAAATTATTGAACTTGCGACAGCCGGCTCGGAAATAGTGCGCATTACGGTCAATTCCGAAGAAGCCGCGCAAGCGGTGGCGAGTATAAAAGAGCAATTAATAGCGCAAAACTGTTTTGTGCCTATTGTGGGTGATTTCCATTTTAATGGGCATAAATTACTCGAAAAATACCCTGATTGCGCCGCCGCTTTAGATAAATACCGTATCAATCCGGGTAATGTTGGACGCGGCAAAGCGCGTGATCCGCAATTTCAACAAATGATCGAATTCGCTTGTCAATACAATAAACCTGTGCGTATTGGCGTAAACGGTGGCAGTTTAGATCAAGCGGTGTTAACGCGTTTACTCGATGAGAATCGTCTACTCGCTCAACCCGAACCGTTAGCGGCAGTTGCTCGAAAAGCGATTGTGCTATCTGCTTTAGAAAGTGCGGCTAAAGCGGAGGAAATCGGTTTAGCAAAAGATAAAATTATCCTTTCGTGTAAAATTAGCAATGTGCAGGAATTAATTTCCATTTATCAAGATTTAGCGGCGCGTTGTGATTATGCGCTGCATTTAGGCTTAACTGAAGCAGGCATGGGATCGAAAGGGATTGTGTCTTCAGCGGCGGCCTTATCGGTTTTAATGCAGCAAGGCATTGGCGATACGATTCGCATCTCACTCACGCCTGAACCCGGTGCATCGCGTACACAAGAAGTGATTGTTGGTCAAGAAATTTTGCAAACCATGGGCTTTCGCGCGTTCACACCGATGGTGATTTCGTGTCCGGGATGCGGCCGTACCACAAGTGATTATTTCCAAAAATTAGCGCTCAATATCCAAACCTATTTGCGTGATCAAATGCCTATTTGGCGGACTAAATATGCGGGTGTAGAGAGTATGGAAGTTGCGGTGATGGGGTGCGTTGTGAACGGGCCGGGGGAAAGTAAAAGTGCCAATATTGGAATTAGTTTACCTGGAACAGGTGAAACGCCTGTCGCGCCTGTTTATGAAGATGGTGAGAAAACTGTGACCTTGAAAGGCGATCATATTGCCGAAGAATTCCAAGAAATTGTTGAGCGTTATATTGAATCACATTACGGAAAAGCCACCTAATGAGGCGTATTGCATTAACCTCTGGTGAACCTGCTGGTATTGGGATTGATTTATGTATTCAGTTGGCACAGCATCCCCCTTTGGAATGTGAAATCGTGGTGTTAGCTGATGTTGAACTGCTTAAGCAACGGGCGAAACAGCTCCATTTACCGCTTAACATTCGTTTGTATGACGCACAGCTTCCTGCTGTTTGCCATGCAATCGGCGAATTGTGTGTCTTGCCTATTTCCTTAGCGAGTTCAGCGCAAGCCGGGATTTTGAATCAGGCGAACAGTGGTTATGTCCTCGCCTTGCTTGATCGTGCCACGCAAGGATGTATAAATGGGGAATTTTCTGCCATGGTTACCGCACCTGTTCATAAAGGTATTATTAATGAGGCAGGGATTCCTTTTACAGGGCATACGGAATATATCGCGCAGATTACAGATGGACATCCGGTCATGATGCTAGCAACAGAGGGACTGCGTGTAGCGCTTGTGACGACGCATTTGCCGCTATCACAAGTCAGTGAGGCCATCACGCCCGATACGCTTGAAAGCGTTATTCGTATTCTTCACCATGATTTAATTACCCGTTTTGGCATTGCACATCCGACCATTTTAGTCTGTGGACTGAATCCGCATGCGGGTGAAAATGGATATTTAGGGCGCGAAGAAATCGACGTTATAGATCCGGTGCTTGAAAAATTACGCGCAGAAGGCATGAATTTACAAGGCACGTTGCCAGCAGATAGTTTATTTACGCCAAAGTATCTTGACAATGCAGATGCGGTGCTAGCGATGTATCACGATCAAGGTCTACCCGTGCTTAAATATAAAGGTTTTGGCAATGCCGTCAACATTACGCTAGGACTGCCCGTTATTCGCACCTCCGTGGATCACGGTACAGCACTAGATATCGCAGGCAGTGGGCGCAGTGACATAGGAAGTTTGCAATATGCTGTGAAAACAGCCCTCACCATGAGTTCTTTTCAATGACGCATCAAGCACGCAAACGTTTTGGGCAAAATTTTCTTCACGATCATAATATTATTAACACTATTATTGCCAGTGCGATGATTAGCGCAGGTCAGCATTGGGTTGAAATTGGAGCGGGGCAGGGAGCCTTAACCTCGCCACTGCTCGCTAAAGTACACCATTTAGACGTCGTTGAATTAGACCGTGATTTAGTGGTTTGGCTCAATCATAAATTTGCAAATCAACCGAATTTAGCTATTCATAGTGCGGATGCGTTGCGATTTGATTTTTCAGCACTGGCGCCAGAAGGTCAAAAATTGCATGTAATTGGTAATTTACCTTATAACATTTCAACGCCGTTAATGTTTCATTTACTTGAAAATACCACATGTATTGCAGATATGTTATTTATGTTGCAAAAAGAGGTCGTGAACCGTATTTGCGCGGAGCCTAGCAGTAAATCTTACGGGCGACTGAGTGTGATGATGCAGTATTATTGCGCAACGGAGTGGTTATTTGATGTGCCACCAGAAAGTTTTAGTCCCGTTCCAGCTGTAATGTCCTCGATAGTTCGATTAGTACCTCATGTCACGCCGCCCGTGCAAGTTGACGACATGAAAACGCTGAATCGTGTCGTGACAGACTCTTTTTCTCAGCGACGTAAAACCCTGCGTAATTCGCTCAAAAAATCGTTATCTGAAAGTGAAATAGCGGATTTAGGCATTGATGCCAATTTGCGAGCGGAAAATATTTCACTGGGTGAATTCGCAAAACTAAGTAACGCGGTGAGCCAGAAAATCACTCAAGAACTTATGTGACAAATTGTCACGCGACAATTTGTCACATTTTCAAGTTAAATATCTAGGATTATAATAGAGCTACTCTTTAGAGCTTATCTGGCTAAGAGTCTTATATCCTTCTCTTTAAATGCAGCATCGATTATGACTTGATGCTGCATTTTTTTTATGTTGCGAAGCTAAACTTTCAAGCTTGACGCGATTATTTTAAAATAATGGTTCCGTTTGCTGCGTCACCAAATTTTAGTGAATTTGGACAAGCTGGTTGAGACCACGCTGCCCAATAAGTTGAGTTTGCAGTGGCATTGATAATCATTTCA
>JBDLTP010000040.1:0-4874 GCA_039805765.1 Pseudomonadota bacterium | reverse complement strand
AAACCAATGATTAAATCACGGACAAATTCAGGATTGGAAAAGAGGAATTTGTAGCTACTATCATGTACTTTGTTCATAGTTTAATTATAAGCCTAAGCAATCCAAAAGGGTATACTCATTTGCACTAGGATTAAGCACATAGTGAAAATTGAATTAGCCGTGTTTCTTATGTGCGCAAAATGTGCTTTTCTGAAATATCGGTGTAGCATTTTAGGGCTTTGTGAGACTCATAATGACTTGAATAGCAGAATGCAAGGCATTGATTTTGTTGTTAAAAATAAAATATGAATCGGTCTTTTAATGCGATGGTCGCGCGTTCGAATCGCGCACGACCCACCAAGATAAAATATGCAAATCAAAGACTTACAAGTAATTGTGAAGTCTTTTTTTTTGCCCTAAATTTTGCTTACGCGAGATTTACGCGACTTATCTTTTCAACTGCTTCATGCAATTGGGCAATTTCAGCACGGCAATAATGATCGGTAATTCTATTCGATTTATGCCCCAGCAGATCTTGTCTATTTTCAAAACTCACTTCTGCTGCTCTTAATCGTCTGCCGAACGTATGTCGCAAATCATGGATACGACATTTCTTCAATCCGGCTCTTTCTCGCGCCTTAGTCCATGCATGCCCATTGATACGCTGAACAGGTTGGCCTTTATAAGTAAACACGTATTCGTTGTGCTTACCGCGCTGTGCATCAATAATTGCCTTGGCAATGCTATTGAGGGGAACAATTCTATCTTCCCCATTCTTGCAGCGTTCACCCGCTAAAGTAAAAATACCCAATTCTCGATTTTCTTCATCCCAACGCAGTCGCGTAATTTCTGTTTCACGACAACCGGTATTGAGTGCAAAAATCACCATTTCTTTTAAATGATCGGGAAGTTCAGAAATAAGACGTTCTTGTTCTTCTTCATTAATCGGATAAGGTTTACGATTATTGGTCTTTAACAACGGCAACAAAGGCGGTTCTTGAAGCCAAGAATTGCCAAATTCATCGCGCCACAGTCGTGAAGCTAAGACCATCACACGGCTAATAATAGCTAAATCACGATTAAGGGTCCCATTAGAGATCCCTGCTGATTGTCGATCAGCAATGAATTTTTCCAATGTTCCCATATGAATCCGTTCGAGTTCTAATTCTCCAATATAGGGCATCACAGCCTTCAACGTGACCGCATCGCGGTCAAGACTCTTCTTTTGCACTTCTTTCAAGTATTTCGTCGCAGCTTCGATGAACGTATAAGATTTGCGTTCACCATAAATCAACTGTCCGCGAAACTCGTTGATGCGTTTGGCTAAGTAGCGTTCCGCTTCTTCGAGGTTACTTGTGCCAGTACTTTCATAAAGTCTTTTTCCTTTGATGACTTTGTTGATGTGCCAGATGTCGTTTCTTTTGGTAAGGCCCGGGGTCTTTTTGGACATGAGAGTTTCTCCTGTTTTTGAGAGGCGGGACTACCTACGCGACTTTTATAGTCGTCGAACCACGCATCTAAGTCAAGTCTATCGAATGCAACGCCTTGCGTGCCGATTTTGATTTCGGGCACATGCGGGCGTACTTCTTTGTTGAATCGGTTTTTATCCATTCCTAGGTAGAAGGGGGCATCGCGTATTCGGATAATGCGCGGGATTATCGTTACCGACGTTTTGGCGAAATTGCTGTTAGGCATTGTTATGCTCCTAATTATTCAATTTCGTATTTATGATTTTGAAATGAGGACGTATAAAAATTGATGAATATGGAATGCTTGGGGCAAGTATTACTGATAATTGAACTATCAAAAATGTAAATTTTTACGTTTTATCAATTTTTGGAATGTCCATTATTTCAAATGCTTCTAACCATCTTTGACCGTTCAATTGACGGTTTTTTATGGTTGCGGACATTAGAGGCGACTCTTTAGGAAATTAAATATCCGTAATGCTCCTAACCATCTCTGACCGTTCGATTAACGGTTGTTAATGCCTATTAATGGCTGTGGAAGCATGAGAGTATGGAGCAGCACTAATCAGAATGACTACGAACTCTTTGGACTGCTGATTATTTTGATTTTTTCGACCATCCTTGATCGTTCAATTGACGGTTATTAATGGCTTGGAAATGTGAGGGTATAATACAATTTGATAACAGATGTCAGGATTGATAGCTAACCCCTGAGTCATAATTTTAAATATTTAGAGATCATTTAATGAAGTTAAACACCGAAGAATGTGAGCAATTTTATCGAATTTGGTTTTCATTGCTTAGTTATGCCAATAAAAGAGAAGGATTGGTGCCTAATTTTCCTAAAACGCCGATAATTGGAAATATAAAGCAGCAGGATGCGGGTGTTATCCGAAATGCAATCTGGTCTTCTAATTATTTGCTCAGTGACTTTGTAGGCGACAATCCAAATCATTTATCGATGGATGATATGAGAATAGCAGCCAGTTGGGAAGGGCGCATAAATTCACGTTTTATTATAATCAAGCATTTAAAACAGCATAGTATTTTCATGGATGTATCAGATAATCGAAAAGCCTATGGCGTTAAGGGGATTATTTCGCCTTTATCAGAGATATTGCCTTTTCCTCCTCCTGTAATGGTGGAAGCAGTGCTACTGCCTTTTGGTAATCAAATTATCATTGATAGCTTATTAATGCCCCATAACGTTGTATTTGGTCGAGGGATTGTGAATGATATGAAAGCTGAGTTCCGCCGTTTAGAAGAATCCCAGGGTATTATCATTAACTTTAATGATAGTGACCCTACACCCGCTATAATCAAAGGTAATAAAAAGATATTGGGTGAGTTTCAAAAATGGTTAGGTAAGCAGTCATTAAGCATAAAAATGCAGCATGAACATTTTTTCAATATAGAAATGTTTGTGAGAGATATTTTGAATATTGCCCCTGTGCAATCCTTGTCGCAATTATCGGCTGAATCTGTGAGCCGTTATCTTCTATTATCAAATAAAGCCAATAAAGTAAGTGTGAAACGCCTAGTGAAATTTCTTATGGATACGGATAGATTAGGTTTTGATGAGCTATTTGAAATTGAAGATGTTTTAAAGAAATAACATTGAGCGATTCACTATTATATATATGAATCATTATTTGAACTTTCTCTAACGGTCAGTTGAACCGTTTAAAAAGTACTCAATGATTCATATTGATATAGGGTGAGAGTGATAAACAAGTCTCCCTGTATCGGTTAGGTTATCGACTGCTATATCGTTTTATTTATACACGAATTGGAAATTATGAAACAATATTTTGCTGTATTGTTTACATATTCATGCATCTGTATAGTAAGTCCCAAGTTAGATTTAATTTTATTAAGTATGTTTAAGGAGGTCTGTCATGAACCGTTTTAGTAAAGATGTCTTAATAGGGTTATTGTTTACCCTTGGCATTATTAGCTTTATAGCAGGTCAATTTATTATTTCAACGGTATTATTTGCAGTGGCAGCTATTTTTAGCAACGTGTATTTAAACCGGGAATTTTATGGTTAAGAATTTTGTTAGATGTCCCACTCCTCAAGGATTATGCAAACATAGGCTCTCCTCCCAATGTTTGATTTCGGCTCTCAATGTATCACATTGGGGGCCTTTTTTTATGATTGGTATTACTGAATTTGTTTTGAATATTAGTATCAAGTAAATTTGGTAATAGATATTTTAAATTCACCAAGTGATTCCTTTTAATAGATTAATTTATAGATTAAAGTTTATACATATCAATAGATAGTCGTGTTTAAGTTAAACATGTCCATGAAATATTTTGCAGTTGATATAGGTAAATATTCAAAGCAATTATTTTAAATTGTGAAAAATGCAGCATAAGGGATGCGTCAATAAACAGCGAAGATTACCCAGAGGGGGATAGTATTGCTGGTTTTGAAGGACTAGGTTTTGAATGGGATTATTTGATAAATTATGTAGATTAATCGGAAAGTATTAAATAATCATATAATGAAGTATGAGGATAGTTGACCAGATGTTAGTTCATTGGATATTTTATTATTGATGCTGAATATCTAATATTTCCATTTTTAGGATTGATATTGGATTAAAAAATCGGTTACTAAATGTAACAAAAGCAGCAGGGTATTCCACCATTTTCATGTCTTTGGACTATTTATAGTTGTCTAATTTTTGTCTTGGATTTGTCTTATTTTTTAATATGGCCTCAGGCCACGTATTCATTGATCTGTAGCGATTTGTCTTGGATGTCTTATGATTTTTTGCAAAGTTTTTTTGTGGACTTAAAAAATGGGTTTTTGATTTGTCTAGACATGTCTTGGATTTGTCTTATTTTTTAATATGGCCGCAGGCCACGTATTTACTGGTCTGTAGCGATTTGTCTTGCTTGTCTTACTATTTTTCATAAAGTTGATGATGAAAAAAATAGAGGTATAGATATAGAGATATATAAGCAGAGAGAGTTTTGTTAAAAAAAGCAAGACAAACAAGACAAAACTCTGGAGGCCTTGTTATACCTGGCCTGCGGCCATTTTAAAAATAAGACAAAAACAAGACAAAAATTAGACAAAACTGATAGTGATAAGATACCTCTCAATCATACTATTTTTTGGGGATGTAAAGAGGTATTAGAAGGCGATATGATTTTGATGAAGAGAGATAAAAAAGGCATGTTTACAAATGGATAGATAATGTGCTGATATGAGATTTTATAATAGAGATATAAAGTGATTATTAACCGACATTCCGCACCTATCAAAAGCAATTTTTGATTTAAAATGTAGTCCCCTGAAATTGACTAAAAGAGTTGACTATAAAAACCTACAGCAGTTACAACTTGGATCATCTCGGCTTAATAGCAGGAATGGTTGATGAACTTGGATTAGAAGAACTTATCGATACGCTA
>JBDLTP010000039.1:0-5611 GCA_039805765.1 Pseudomonadota bacterium | reverse complement strand
ATAGAGAGTTTTTGTGGCACCCGTCTGTGGAATTACTTGGGCGCTCCGTGCTTGAGAATTACGACGCGTCAAATATTGTGGCGGTCATGTTAACGGGGATGGGGTATGACGGTTCAGATGCCTTTGCTGAAATCAAAAACCGCGGAGGGCGCACGATTGCTGAGAGTGAATCGTCTTGTGTGGTCTTTGGGATGCCAGCCGAATTAATTTCAAAAGGGGGCGCGACTGTGGTGCTCCCTGCCGATAGGATAACGAAACAAGTTTTAGCTTGGCTAAAGTAAAAAGGGGGAGATGATGGCTTTTATTAAACAACAAGCACCACAAGAAATCAGTGAAGATGAGCGGACTTCAACTCGTGATTTTCAAGGTTTGAGTGCAGAGTTAAATAACGACAACGCCACCGTGCGTCGATGGGCGGTGCGTGATTTAGTGGGTTTTCCCCAAGCAAGCGATGCCCTCGTTGCTCGCCTGAAAATCGAAGAGGATGCGAGTGTTCGCACAGCTATTTTAAGTAGCCTTGCGCAACTGGGTGATAAAACGGCGATGAATGGACTGGTGACGTGTTTGCGTAGCGATGAGGCATCACTGCGTAATGAGGCCATTGAAGTCTTAAAAGCCATTCCCGATGAAGTTGGCCCAATTATTAACGCATTGTTAAATGACAGTGACTCGGATGTGCGTATTTTTACGATTAATATTTTAGAGTCGCTGCGTCATGAATATGTAGAGCAATGGTTAATGCGTGTTATTGATAATGACGATGAAGTGAATGTGTGCGCAACCGCGGTGGATTTACTCAGCGAAGTGGGTAGCGAACTTTCAGTACAGTCGTTAATGAACTTAAAACAACGCTTTGCCAATGAACCGTATATCTGTTTTTCTGTTGATTTGGCTTTAAAGCGTATTCAACAAGGCGAACATTAAATGACTAGCATCACGATTAGCGAGGAAGATTTTTCAAAGTTTAAAGAATTTTTCTACCGCAAAACGGGCATGCAGTTTGAAAATTCTAAACGCTACTTTGTTGACAAACGACTCATCGAACGCATTGAGGCGACAAACTCGGGGAGTTTTCGCAGCTACTTTGTGATGCTGCGTTTTGAGACAACAGGCGAAGAACTGCAGAAATTAGTCAATTTGATGACTGTCAATGAGACTTATTTTTTCCGTGAAGAATATCAATTTAAATGTTTAGTAGATTCGATTCTGCCTGAAATTGTACGCAAAAAAACGGACGATTCCCCCATTCGTATTTGGTCAGTGCCGTCCTCGTCAGGGGAAGAGGCGTATTCGATTGCCATTTATTTACTGGAACATTGGAGCGGAATTGATCGCTGGGATGTGGAAATCATTTCGTCAGATATCGATACGGAAATTATTTCACAAGCCAAAAAAGGCCATTATTCGCCACGCTCCGTGCAGAATTTACCCGATAAAATATTGCATAAATACTTTACCTACAAAAATGAAGGCTATCAGATTTGCCGTGATTTACAACAAGCGGTGGAGTTTACGCGGGTCAATATTATGGAGCCCTTAGAAGTGCGTTCTTATCGGAATATGGACGTCATTTTTTGTCGTAATTTATTAATTTATTTTGATGATGTCTCGCGTCGCTATGCTGCTGAAATGTTTTTTGATGCCATGAAAGCAGGTGGATTTGTGTGTTTGGGACATTCGGAATCAATGAGTCGTATTTCATCGTTGTTTCGGGTGTGTAAATTTCCTGAAGCGATTGTGTATCAGAAACCTTTGGAGAGCAGATGAAAACTATTCTCGTTATTGACGATGCGGCAACGGTTCGTATGTATCATCGACATATTTTGGAAAGTGCGGGATATAGCGTTGATGAAGCCATTAACGGTATTGAAGCATTAGAAAAGGCGTTAGTGAAAAACTATGACTTATTTTTAGTCGATATTAATATGCCAAAGCTTGATGGGTATGGATTTCTGCGGCAATTGCGCAGTCAAGATATTGAGCAAGCACCCGCGATTATGGTGTCCACAGAATCCGGCAAAAATGATGAAATCCTCGCCTATAATGCGGGGGCAAATTTATATTTAATTAAGCCAACAAAACCTGATGAACTCCTGCGTTATTGCCGTTTATTATTGGGGGAGAGTATTTAAATGAATGCGTTATTAGAGCAGTTCTTATCTGAATCGCGTGACTTTTTGCAAGGTATTGGCGAAAAGCTGATGCAATTGGAATCTGACCCAGAAAGTATCCCCTTGATGACGGAGCTTTTTCGCTTTGTTCATACGCTAAAAGGGAATAGTGGTTTATTTGATTTTCCTGAAATGACACGCGTACTTCATGCAAGTGAAGACTTGATGGATGCGGTGCGTCATGGACGGGTGAGCTATTCACAGGACCTGACGGATCAATTGCTAGATGCAATGGATTTTGTCGGCATTCTAATGGATGAAATTGAAACCACGGGGCGAATTGGAAATAGTCATGCCGCCAATTCCGTGGAATTAACCAAATCACTGCGTGAATTGCTCGCCGCTGCTTCAACCGAATCAGAGGCGCATGCCCCCACGCCGCAAGGAATTAGCGATATAGACCATCCTTCAGTGGATCAAGTATTGGAAGAATTTGCCGCGGTTGAAATTGATTATGTGGATGACACGGTCGCCTCATTTGGAGAGCCTGCTTTTGAGTTAGATGAAGCTGTCGCTATGGCGTTATATCGCCATGCGATTGGTGGCGATCGGGTGTTTTGGGTGGAATATATTCCAGAGCCTGAATGCTTCTTTAAAGGTGAAGATCCGTTCTATTTATCACGTCAAGTGCCTGCGGTGTTATGGCATCACAGTGTGTTGCAAAAAAACATTCCGACTCTCTCTGAAATGGATGTTTATAGCAGTCAATTAATTTTTCAGCTATTAACCATTGCCACGCAAGACGAGCTGGACGATATTTTCCGCTACGTTCCCGATCAAATACAGCGCATTGAAATCCCCGCGCTCGCTTTTGTTGCCTTTAGTGGGAGTGAGCATGACGATACGGTGGATGATGAATTTATCACGCGGACACTAGGTTTTATTCATGACGGTAATTTAGAGCGCGCATCGCATAGTATTCGAACGATGCTTGAGCTATCTGCCCCCGAGCTTTGGTCTTCTTCGTTGCTACGTTGGGCGCAGCTCATTATCGAGCTCGAGCCTGATAACGCATTGATACAATGCGCCTTAATTAACCAATTACGCACACACGAACCACTGGATTTAATGTCTTTGGTAGACCAGAATTCCTCAAAAAGTATCGCGGTTGATGATAGTCATTTGCCTGAGGTGAGTTTGCCCCATGAGCATGACGAGCCTGACGCTTTAAACAGTGACGCATCACACACAGACGCTGCGTTAATGGCGAGTTTTTACGTTGTACTCAATGCGCAGAAAAACGTTCTGAGTGTCCCTGCCAGCCCTTGGTTAGCCGGTCGCATGAAGTCCGTTGCGACAACCTTGATTGCAACGTATCGCGCTACGCATCAAGAAGAGGCTATTGAAGATATTGAGCAGGCGTTGCAAGAGGCGCTCGCGGGCAACACCTCGCAACCTTTACTCGTCTGGATTGATAAAGCGCTCGACAATGCACCTGCGATATCGGACATTCAAGACGCTGCGCCTATTGAGGTGCCCGTAGAGCAATCGCCCCCAGAAGTGCCCGTGGCAACTGAAGAAGTGACACAAGATCCCTCCTCAAAATTTGGACGACGTGTTGAGGATACGAGCCCCCATTTTGGCCGACGTGCTGAAGACACGAATACCATGGTCTCTAAAACACTCAAAGTAGATCAAGAAAAAATTGATCGTTTAATGAATTTGATTGGTGAGATGGTCGTCGCGAAAAATGCACTACCTTATCTCGCCAATCGCGCGGAAACAGTCTTTGGTGTACGTGATTTATCGCGTGAAATCAAAGCGCAATATGCGGTGATTAACCGCGTAGCTGAAGAGATGCAAGATACCATCATGCAAGTTCGCATGATGCCAGTATCGTTTATTTTCCAGCGTTTCCCGCGTATGGTGCGCGATATTTCGCGCAAACTGGGTAAAGAAGTTGAATTGGTCTTAGAGGGTGAAAGCACGGAGGCGGATAAAAATATTATTGAAGCCTTATCCGATCCGCTGATTCACATTGTACGCAATAGTTTAGATCATGGTCTTGAATCCCCTGACGTGCGCGTGGCGGCAGGTAAAAATGCGACCGGTAAATTGCTCATTCGCGCAACGCAAGAATCCGATCGCGTTTTAATTGAAATCATTGATGATGGTCGCGGCATTAATCCAAATGTCATTAAACAAAAAGCCTATGAAAAGGGATTAATTGACGAAAGTGCTTTAGAGAGATTAAGCGATGAAGAAGCGGTGAATCTCGTTTTTGCGGCTGGTTTTTCAACAGCGGAGGTCATTTCCGATCTGTCTGGGCGCGGCGTAGGCATGGACGTGGTTCGCTCAGCCGTTGAGCGCATCAATGGCACCGTGGGCATTGAAAGTGAAGTTGGTAAAGGCACACGCCTGTATTTATCCTTGCCATTATCCATGGCTGTCACCAATGTCATGATTATCGAATCCAATGAACAAATCTTTGGCGTTCCGATGGATATGGTAGTGGAAACCGTGCGCGTGCCAAGAGCGCAGCTCAGTAGCATTAAACAAAAACAAACAACCGTTCTGCGTGGACGTATTGTTCCCCTGCTATCACTCAATGAGTTACTTGCTTTGCCGCAAGAGCAAGTTCCCAATGAAGATGATGAATTCGCCACCCTGGTTGTGCGTGTTCATGGAGAGCATGTCGGGATTGTCGTGGATGATTTCCGTGAAACCGTCGATATCATTCTCAAGCCTATGTCGGGTATTTTAGGCGGGCTGGGCGGGTTTTCAGGGGCGGCACTTTTAGGTGATGGGTCGGTGTTAATGGTATTAAATCCACGGGAGTTGATTTAGTTATGGCAATTGAATATAAAAAATCATTAGCAGTATTTACCGAATTCGTGGGCGTGGAAGAAGCTGAGAATTTATTGCAATGGCTACTTAAAAACCCCAAAGGTAAAATCAATCTGGCGGCATGCGAGCATATTCACGCGGCAAACTTGCAAGTGTTAATGGCGATAAAGCCGCAAGTTGCCGCGTGGCCAGCAGATGAGGATTTGCATCGCTGGTTAGCGGTGCTTGAGAAATAGTCCAGTTTATTTTCGTATAAAAGCAATAATAACCTGTCAGACATTATTGCTATAATAACGCGGCAAAAAATTCTCAGCATTGACAAATAACACCAATAAAAATTAGACGGCAACATTATGGCAAAAATTATTTTTTTAGTAGACGACTCCGCAACCATGTTGATGAGTGTTAAAAATACATTGGAAATGGCAGGGTACAAAGTGGAAACCGCAGAAGATGGGGTGAAAGCCATGGCGAAATTAACGTCAGGACTCAAGCCAGACTTAATTATCACGGATATCAATATGCCCAATATGGGCGGGATTGAATTGATTAAAAAAGCGCGTGCGCTACCAGGATTTCGTTTTTTACCGATTTTAACGCTCACCACCGAAAGCCAACAAAGTCGACGTGATGAGGGCAAACAAGCCGGTGCA
>JBDLTP010000038.1:0-3455 GCA_039805765.1 Pseudomonadota bacterium | reverse complement strand
GTACTATTGATTTCATTAAAAACTCGGACATTGCTTTTGATGCTCATCTTCCAAAATGGAATTATCGTGTCGTTTTAAATCATTGCTAATTCGGGATGTTATTTTTGACTGGATCCTAAGGAAATAGGCAGGACACACAACTCACCGATTGCATGGCAAACAGCAGGAAGCTGTGCGTCATACAAACGAATAGTAAGTGGTAAATTTAAGTCAAGATTTGGAACACTCAAGAATTTTACAGTTGACCGAAAATGAATTAGATGAAATGGACTATTATGATCTTGTTAATTATGCCTATAAGCTTCTCATTTAATGACTTAGAACATTAATAAGTTATTTAGCCTCTGAGCACCACCCCGAGTTATAAACGATTATGCGTATTATTAATTTCAAACTGTCTTTCACCGTAGACACCCATAATACAAGTTCTACCTCGATATGAAATCTGATTACAATGTTGATGGCCGTGTAAAAAATAAGCAGGTTGTACTCTATCAATATAATCTAAAAAGGCGTCGAACCCTTGGTGGATTAAACTATCCCGTTCATGAATACCGCGCGGAGAGTTATGCGCAATAAAAATATCAACAGCAGGTAAATCCCCTAATAGCTCATGTACTTCTTCTTGTGTATACATATGATTACCGTGTCTTTTATATTGCCAACTGCCTGCAAAACCGCCTAGCGTTAAACCGAAACACTCCATGGTTTGTAAATGTAAATCAACAGCAGGAAGTGGAAAGGCACTGACAACACAATGATTGCCACGAATTGCCGCAACATATTCTGG
Organism: Pseudomonadota bacterium; assembly: GCA_039805765.1. Classification (GTDB taxonomy): domain Bacteria; phylum Pseudomonadota; class Gammaproteobacteria; order Methylococcales; family Methylomonadaceae; genus UBA10906. The sequence goes on along the minus strand of JBDLTP010000038.1, from coordinate 2,665 downwards.
TGCGTAAATATCAATCGCTTTTTCTATGGTGACATCATAAAGATCGCCCAAAGATATCAATAAATCGATATCCATCTCAGTGTGAATATGCCCGACTAAAGCATCGTCATCTGCAATGGCAATTATATTTAGCATTAAATTGCTCGGTAGTTATCGATCAAATACAAGACCTAATTCTTTCTCTAAGTCCTCTATAGTGCCATTTTCAATTGACTTAACCCTGTAACCCTCGCTAATCAAATCTTTGATATACAATTTGTTATATATAAAAGTGAATACCAATTGGCTAAATCCATAAGTGGCTAGCGAACATGCAAACATGATTAACATCCATTTCCAGTCACCTCTAAACAGTGGGACGAAACAACCAAAGAAAAGGCAAGTCCACGAATAACCAACAGGTGCTTCTCTTAGCTGATTTTTGAGCGGATTTTGAAAGTAAATAGTATCGAAGGCCATTTCATGTTCCCCTGTTAAGTTCAATTAAGCTGAATTCTCCGCCTAGCTTGCAATTCTGTCAATTTTTAAGACCGGACCTCTACCAGAACCCCTAGCATTAACATCAAACGACGTACCGGAACTGAACCGGATGGTGAATAACTGATGTATTAGGGGCATCGACACAAGGATTTTCAATCCCTCGCTCGACTTACGACACAGTGATTGGAATCACTTGCTCTGAAGTTAATGTATATTTTTGCCACCAGCATTTAAAAATTGTTCAACGGATAAATTTATATCCTTTGCAATTTGCTTCAACAAAACAGGTGATATGTCGCGTCCTGAGTGGAATGGCACGGTTGTGCATCTGCCATCAATGTGCCGAAATTGCTTGTGGGAGCCGCGTTGCCGGACTTCTGTGAAACCGAGCAATTCAAGTAGTAAAATTATTTCACGGGGTTTTAAAACTGGAATCGTTCCCACGAATTAAGCTACCTCAATGTTTTGAAGTCCAACAAACCGATTTTCAATGGCTGGAACTCCATCCTCAAGCAACATTTCAATGACTTCTTTCAAATTTTGATTCAATTCATCTAAGGTTTCAGCTTGAGTATGTGCGCCTGAAAATCCGGGTACAAAGCCTATATAAAGCCCTGTTTCTATACACTGCTCTACAATCGCCGTAAATGTTTTCATAATACATCCATTAAACTCGAATTAGATACTCATTGTAACAGTTTCAATATTAACGAACATAGAACATTAACGCCTGTCAATGCAACAGACATACTGATTTTCAATCCCTCGCTCGATTTGCGACACGGTGATTGGAATCACTTGCTCGCTACATAATAGATAAGTTCCTAAACATTCAAACTATATTCTTTAGGCAGCTGTATTTCATCAAAAAAAAATTAAAGTAACAAATTTTCAAGACGATACTTAGCATCGTATTTCAAAGTTTCTCCAAAACTTTTTAAGATAATTTTTTACTACTAGTTAAATTAATTTTATACAAATCCACTACAATTGCTTAATACAAGGTTAATATCATGGCACTTATAATCAACACCAACTTGAGTTCAATCAACGGTCAACGTAATTTAAGCACTTCAGCAACAGAACTTACAACTGCGATGACTCGTTTGTCATCTGGTGTGCGTGTTAACAATGCAAAAGACGATGCAGCTGGGCTTGCTATTGCTGATAGAATGAATTCACAAATTCGTGGTATGACCGTTGCAGTTAGAAATGCAAATGACGGTATCTCACTTACACAAACTGCTGAAGGCGCGTTGGGTTCATTAACTGATACCTTGCAACGTATGCGTGACTTAGCGGTACAATCATCAAGCAACGCAGCAGTTTCAGCTTCTGACCGCGCTAAAATGGATACAGAATTCAAAGCGTTAAACGACGAGTTAATGCGTGTTGTTCAAAACAGTGAATTCAACGGCAAAAAAATCTTAAATGGTGACTTGGCTTTAGGCTTAAACATTCAAGTTGGCGCAACCACAGATACTAACAGCCGTATCAGCGTTGGTGTGTCAAACATGAGTCAATTACTTGCTCCAGTTACAAAATCAACTTTAAGCCCAGCTAGCCAAAAAATCGATTCTTCATTGTCTGCTGCGATTACTAAAGCCAACAACGATGCGATTAACGATACAGCTTCTCCATACTACCAATTGTTAACACCAGCTAACCAAGCGGCTAAATTAGCCAATGCGGCAGTGGTAGCGGCGAAAAAAGCGATGGAATCACCAGCTGACTTAGCACTTGCAAAAGCGGCTTCATTAGCAAATGCAAAAGCAGCATCAGCGTTAGCTGCTTCATCTGCAGCTACGAAAACAATGACTGCAGCCAGTTTGGCAAGCACTTTAGTGTCACAAGAATTTACAGATAAAGTCAACGCGGCTGATTTTGCAACGCAAGCAACCAATACATCAGTTGTGGCAACTGACCTTACTGTGCAAGCAAAAAGCGTCACAGATGCAGCGCAAGCGTCTTCATTGTCAATTACTGCTAGCACATTAGCTGAAGCAGCAAAAGCTAACGTTGCGGCTGCAGGTCAAAATATTTATGTGACCGTAATGAATACCTTAACTGGTGACAAAATTGATCTTCCTGCTTCAGCAAGAAACGTATCAGGTGAAATTGATGTGACAATTGCTGGTCAAGATAACGTATTAAACCAAGCGGTTAATAGAGCAATCAAAGTAGG
>JBDLTP010000037.1:0-156216 GCA_039805765.1 Pseudomonadota bacterium | reverse complement strand
ATTGAAGTGTTTTATAACCGAAAACGCCGGCATTCAGCTAATAATCAAATGTCGCCCGCTAACTTCGAATCTTTTCGAAATGTTGCTTAACTTTTCTGTCCTGTTTTCTGTTGACGGATCATTCAATAGGTGTTCTAATAATTGGAACTGGTGCTGGGCGATTAGCTCCACTTAAGGATTCAAGTCCTTTTTGCATTAATTGCAATCCAGCACTTCGCCGTTGTTCACTAGCAATATTTTCTTGTGCTTCAATTGATCGCCTTTGTAGCTCTAACATTTCAGACTGTTGTTGACGAATTGCTTCAGCTTGTCTTATTTCTTGTGCTTTTACGGCTTGTTGATTTTGATAAGCACGTTGTTCGGCTTCTTCCTTAGCTTTTTGATTTGCATCACTTTTCATTAAACGTATCACGCATTTTCCATTATCGGGAGTGTTAATTTTAAAGCCAATGTCAGCACATTGTTCTTTTAAAATTTCTATATCCAAAGCGAAACAATTGAAAGTAATTAAAGAGCCACAAAAAATGAAAGTGATACAATTGATTTTTTTGAACATATCAGCCTCACTTAATGTCATTTAGTTCAAGAACACAATCACCAAAATCTTTACTGCCCACTTTGAAACCAAGGGATTGGCATTTAATTTTAAAATCGTCAAGAGAAGTACGTTGTTTTTGTTTTTCGGCTTTCAGTTCCAAAGCTTTTTGCTCTTCTTTTCGTGTGACATCTTCTTTTTCGATAAGGTATTGGTGAAATTTTGGTGATTCCATTAAAATTGATTTTACTGATCTAAAATCATGCTTTACGCTAATAAATTTTGTAAATTTATCTTCAGATGATGTCTGTTCATAATCTGACAAAGCACAATCTACACAGGTAATTTTCAACTCTGTGATTCCAGTTAAATTTGAGTTTAAAATTGCAAAACTTAAATCCATACTTCCATAAGTAAAAAACTCATAGTCTTTATCAAATCCTGATACTAATATGTTATGTTTAGATTTTGTGTCACGCCATTCATATCCAATAGGTTCTTTTACATCATAAATGGGTTCATTTCTAACAAATTTATCTTTATAGCATCCTTCGTATGCTTGATAAGTAGTCCTTTCTATCACGCTAAGTTGTGAAGTTTTATAGCTATAAATGTAATCTTTATCAAGCATATTTAATTTTAAAGAAGCATCATTAAATTGGGCTGAGTGAATACCACTGGAATGCTTTGAATAAATGTTATTTTCAATAACGGCCTTTTCCGGAATATTTATTTTTATCAAGCTTTTTGAAAATTTAGTCTCAGAATTAATTGTATTAGAATCAGGGCATCCTTTAATATTATGTGTTGAGCAACCAATTAAATTTTGAATTAGTATTGAGATTAATAAGAATTTTATAAAAATCATGCGCTTACTAAATTAGGGATGTGTGAAATATTAGACAATTGTTCCCTAACGCTTTAAAAAATGCAAATTATCATTAAATTTTCTGGCTAATAACTTCCCTCGTCAATTTCAGACAATTGACGAAGTATATTTTAAGAATGTAATGTAATTTAATTTCACATGAAAAAAATCAACTTTCTTATTTTTGTGTTATCCAACCGTTTTCCAGCGCAACGGTCAAAAAACCTTCGATATCGCCCGCTAAACCACTTGTTTCAAACTTAGTTTCCAACTCTGCAACTAGTTGCAAAAAAGTGCGCGTTCCATCACAGAGTTTCAAAATTTCTGCTGAACTCTGATTCAGCTCAACCATCCCCTCTGGATAGAGAATGACATTTTTTTGTTGAACTTCTTCCCATTGCAATCGGTGCATGGGGGAAAAGGCGAGTAATTGATCGTGCTGTAGAGTCATAAAATGGTAAAAGTTGAGTAATGTAAGAGGAAATCTAAAAAGTGACTGCCTGTTTTCATCAGTCACTTTTGCGTTTATTTGAATTTAAAAATTACTTTTTGGGAGGCACATAGCCTTCAGGCATCTCTTGATTACCTTCAAATAAAAATTTTCGACGCTCGGTCTCTAAAAAAGCACGAGCTTTTGGGTCATAACTAGCTAAACGATTTTCATTGAGCAACATCGTTTGTTTTTCAAGCCATGATTGCCAAGCGCCTTTTGAAATATGCTCAAAAATTTCTAAACCTTTTTCACCAGGAAATGGCGGTGATTCCAAACCGTCTGCTTCAATACCTAGTTTTACGCAATGGACTGTTCGTGTCATAAAAAATTCTCCGTCATAAGTTGAGTTAAAAGTACATTAATGGGGGCGGGCAAGGCACACTTCTGCCACTGCGCTCGCGTATGCCAATGCATAGACGGTTTTGTTGTCTCTACCGTTAAAAGCAATGGCGTGTAATCTAAATGATAATGTGAAAACGTGTGTCGCTGAACCGCTAACCTTTGTTGATCGCATAGTTTTAATTCATGTGCATTGCACCACATTTCAACTTCTTCGATTCGATTAACTTCAGGTAAACTCCAAAGCCCCCCCCAAATTCCTTTCATTGGTCGCTGCTCAAGCCAGTACTCACCTGCTACGTTTTGCGTGATCAGAAATATAATTTGCTTGACGGGTATAGTTTTTGGCGGCTTGCGTTGCGGGTAATTGGCCACTGTTTGCGTTAAAAAGGCTTGGCAATGTGATTGCATCGGACACTCACTACAACGTGGTTTTGAGCGTGTGCAGAGCGTTGCCCCTAAATCCATAATCGCTTGCGTGTAGTCACCACATCGCGCTTTGGGCGTGATCTGCGCACTCAATTCCCATAAAGCCATTTCTACCGCGCGTAAACTCGGCCAGCCCGCAATGGCAAAAAATCGCGTTAACACCCGTTTCACATTGCCATCAAGAATGGGTTGCGACGATGCAAACGCTAAACTCAAAATGGCGCCCGCTGTGGATTGACCAATACCGGGTAATTCGACTAATTGCGGCAATGTATTGGGAAAATAGCCTAACTTTACGATTTGTTGCGCAGCTTTGTGTAAATTTCGCGCCCGTGCATAATAGCCAAGCCCCGCCCAATGTTGCAAAACATGGTCAATGGGCGCTGTCGCCAAACTTTCTACGTCAGGAAACCGCGCCATAAAAGCGTGATAATAGGGAATAACCGTTGAAACTTGCGTTTGTTGCAACATGATTTCAGAAATCCATACTCGATAAGGCGATTTATCTTGTTGCCAAGGTAAATCTTTTCGTCCATGAAGATCAAACCATGCGAGCAACTGTTTCGCAAAATCAAACGTGTCTTTCATTACGCTTGCAATTTAGAAATATCAGCACACTCTAAAAATTGCTTAGACAATAAATTCAACAACGCAAGACGACTTCCACGCAACGCTAAATCATCACAATTCACCATAACGCCATCGAAAAAACTATCAACGGGATCTTTCAATTCGGCTAGTCGCGCTAACGCTGCTTGATAATTGCGCGTTTCAAGCAATGGTGCAATATCTTTTGCTGATTGATTTGCTAACGCAAGCAATGAAATTTCAACCGTTTCAACTAACTGTCCCACCGTTTGCGATGCGGGCGAGTCTGATTTTTTCAAAATATTTAAAATGCGTTTATTGGCCGCCGCTAAACTGTCTGCTTCGGGTAATTGTCTAAACGCTTTTACCGCTTGCAGGCGTTGCATAAAATCATACGGTTGTGTTGGATTGACCGCTAACACGGCTTCAAATTCATCGGCTGAAAAACCTTTATCTAAACAATAGCCTTTTAAGCGCTCAAAAATAAAATCCGCGACTAATTTTTGCGTAGCCGCGTGATCAAACTCATGGGTAAACAACGTTGATGCAACTGCAATTAATGCCTGAATATCAAGTTTCAACTCATGCTCAATCAAAATACGCAAAACACCCAATGCCGCGCGACGCAGTGCATAAGGGTCTTTATCGCCCGTTGGAATTAACCCTGCGCTAAAAATCCCCACTAACGTGTCAATTTTTTCTGCCAGCGCCACAACGTAGCCTATTTCATTGCTTGGTGTTGCGCCACCGGCTTGTTTGGGCAAATAATGCTCTTCAATGGCCTTTGCCACTAAGGGATTTTCACCGTCTGCAAGCGCGTAATAACGCCCCATAATACCTTGCAAATTACCAAATTCACCGACCATTTCGGTCATCAGATCATTTTTCGCCAACCATGCCGCGCGTTTTGCTAATTCAACATCGGCGCCAAGTTGCGATGCAATCGTTTCTGCAAGTTTTACTAAACGTGATACTTTTTGTGCCACCGTTCCCAATTTTTCTTGAAACACAATCGTTTCTAAACGCGATGAAAAATCAGCCAATGATTTTTTGCGGTCTTGTTTCCAGAAAAATTCTGCATCCGCTAAACGTGGCGTGACGACGCGCTCATTGCCATCTTGAATGGATTGGGGGCGTGTGCTTTGAATATTACTAAATGTAATAAAATAGGGGCGCAAGGAACCATCTGTATTTTTGACGGGAAAATACTTTTGATTTTCCTGCATCGTTGTAATTAATACTTCAGCGGGCAACGCTAAAAATCGCTCATCAAAATGCCCTGTAATAGGAACGGGTAATTCATTTAACGCAGCAATTTCTTCGAGTAAATCGTCATCAATATGCGCAATGCCTTGAACCGCCGATGCCGCTTTTTTTGCATCACTTTGAATCTGTGCTTTACGCACGTCTATATCCGCAATCACTTTGCCCTTTGACAATAATAAATCAGCATAATGTTCAGGTTTATCAATCACAATCGATTGGGGCGCGTGAAAACGATGACCGCGTGTTTGATTACCCGTTTGCAACCCTAAAATTTCCGTTTCAACAATTTGTTCACCATAAAGCAACACCGCCCAATGCACGGGACGGACAAATTCGGTGGCAAAACTTCCCCAACGCATCCGTTTTGCAATTGGCAATAAACTAATACTTTTGCGAATAATATCGCCAATCAGCTGCTGCGTGGTTTGTCCTGCAATGGTTTGGGTACACGCGAGCCATTCACCTTTATCGGTTTTTAAGCGCTCAAGTTGCTCAAACTCCACATTACAGCTTTGTGCAAAGGCAAGCGCCGCTTTACTTGGGGTGCCGTCAGCTTGAAAGGCGCCTTGAATTGCTGGGCCACGTTTTTGAGCGGTTTTATCAACCTGCGCACCGACCAAATCTTCAACAAAAACAGCAAGGCGACGTGGCGCGGCATAACTTTTTACCGATGAAAACGCCAGTTCCGCATCGTTTAAACCTTGCACAATGCCTGAAGTCAACGCGTTACTGAGTTTTAATAAGGTTTTAGGCGGCAATTCTTCGCAGCCGAGTTCAAATAATAAATGTTGTGTTGTCATTAGTTTGCTCCTTGCGTGGTCAACATGGGAAATCCTAAGGCCTCACGTCTTGCATAATAGGCTTCTGCCACGGCTCGTGATAGCGTTCGAACGCGCAAAATATAGCGTTGACGCTCCGTCACTGAAATCGCATGACGCGCATCGAGTAAATTAAACGTATGCGAGGCTTTAAGGACCATTTCATACGCTGGAAGTGGCAAATCGATTTCAATGAGTTTTTGGCATTCTTGCTCGTATGTATTGAAACAGGTAAATAAAAACTCAACATTGGCATGGTCAAAATTGAACGCGGACATTTCCACTTCGTTTTGATGGAATACATCCCCATAAGTCACCACGCCATGTGGTGTCTGCGTCCATACTAAGTCATAAACGCTATTCACGCCTTGCAGATACATTGCAAGACGCTCTAAACCATACGTAATTTCACCCGTAACAGGACGACATTCAAGGCCACCGACTTGTTGAAAATAAGTAAATTGCGTCACTTCCATGCCATTGAGCCACACTTCCCAGCCAAGTCCCCAAGCGCCAAGCGTGGGAGATTCCCAATTATCTTCAACAAAACGAATGTCATGTTCAAGTAAATCAAATCCCAAGCATCTAAGTGATCCGAGATATAAATCTTGAATATCCGCTGGTGAGGGTTTGAGCATCACTTGAAATTGGTAGTAATGTTGCAAACGGTTTGGATTATCGCCAAAACGCCCGTCAGTTGGACGACGTGACGGTTGCACATACGCCGCGCTCCAAGGCTCAGGGCCTATGGCACGCAGAAAGGTGGCAGGATGAAATGTTCCCGCGCCAACTTCTAAGTCAAGTGGTTGAAGTAGGACACAGCCTTGCTGTGCCCAATACGTTTGCAGTGCTAAAATAAGCCCTTGGAAAGTAGTTACTTTTTGAATGGGTGTTGACACAATATTGACCAAGTTAAACGATGAAAGAGATACATAAATTATAACGGAAAAATAGGCTTTATGGCGTCTCTCACATATCAAAAGTCACCTTTCATTTGAAATACTTGTTCATTCACCGTGTTATGGGCGACGCATTGGCGCTCAATCCGCTATAATTAGGCAATTGATAGAATTCACAGGATTTATTATGTCGCAAATGAAAAAAGTCGTTGCCTCAACCATGCTTGGCAACGGATTGGAATGGTACGATTATGCTCTTTACGGCACATTTACTGCGTTAATTAGTAAACATTTTTTCCCTGCAGGCGATGAAAATGTGGCATTAATTGCAACATTTGGTATTTTTGCGATTGGCTTTTTAATGCGTCCGCTTGGCGCCATGTTATTTGGCTATATTGGCGATAAATATGGTCGAAAAAATGCGCTATCACTCTCCATTTTAATGATGGCCATTCCCACCGCCTGTATTGGTTTACTGCCAACTTATTCCATGATTGGCATTTGGGCACCTGTCCTTTTAACCGTCATTCGTTTAGTGCAAGGTATTGCAATTGGGGGTGAATTTGGTGGATCGATAGTTTATTTAGTCGAACACGCGAAACCGACTAATAAAAATCGTGTTGGCAGTTTATCCATGTTAAGTATGCTGATGGGGTTATTTTTTGGCACCATGATTTCTGCGCTACTTGCTGAAGTGATGAGTCCCGAAGATTTTGATACTTTCGGCTGGCGAATCCCCTTTGTATTAGGTTTTTTTATTGGTCTTGTGGGACTTTATATTCGAACAAAACTGCAAGAAAGTCCTGTTTTCCTCGAAGCGCAAGAAGCTGGTCATGTCAGTGAGTCACCTATTCGTGAAACACTAAAAAATAATTACAAAGAAGTCTTTCTCGGCATTGGTTTATATATGGCGGTAACGATTCCATTTTATATTCAAACGGTTTTCATGCCCAGTTTTATGGTCAAATTCATGCACTTTAGTAGCGCAGATTCACTTGAGATTTATTTGATTGTCTTAGGGGTTATGATGCTGATTGCGCCCATTTCAGCGACGCTTTGCGATACGCATAATCGTGAGCGTTTGATGAAAATTGTCAGCGTTTGTTATTTATTATTTGCCCTACCCTATGTGTATTTGCTGGATTACCAAACGTTTACGTTTGCGCTGATTTCACAAATTGTATTTGCTATGATTGTTTCATTTTACATTGCCCCCATTCCAACGCTAGTAACAGAAATTTTTCCTGCTCGCACACGCTACACAGGGATGTCGCTTGCGTGTAATTTAGCGGCGGCTATTTTTGGTGGTACGTCACCCATGCTCGTGACAACATTGATTACTAAAACGGATTCCCATTATCCTATTGGCATTTATGTCATGTTCGCAGCCACTATTTCACTTTTCTGCGTCTTTGAAGTAAAACGTCGTCGCGATCAAAAACGTCTGTTTTTGATTTAACATTCTATTCACTCTTAATTAACTATTGCGGTCATGACGACATCTTCGCCTCTTTTTGCAGCATCTCATTTACGTCAAAAAACGTTTAGCATGAAAGTGCGCGGTATATTTCTATTTTTAGTATTAGGACTGCATTTTAGCGTGGGCGCATGGATTATCAATGCCACGCAGACACCTAAAAAAACTGCACCTAAAGTCATTGAAGTGGTCATGCTTCCTCCAATCGAAAAACCCAAAGTCGTCATACCCGAAAAACCACCTGCACCCCCAGTCGTCAAAAAAGAGCCGGTGAAACCCATTGTCAAACCAGTCGCAGTCAAGCCACCTGAACCGGTCAAAAAAGTCACGCCGCCCAAACCCGTTGCGCAACCTAAAATTTTGACTAGCGCGTCAGATAATGCGCAAACCAGCGTTCCAAAAGTTGACACGACATCGGTTCCCACACAAACGATGCCAACGCCTGAGGTAACAAAATCAGTTGCAAAACCGGCTGAAGTTGCCACTCAACAAAGTACGGGGAATAGCTCCACTGGCGGTGAATGTGATAATTGTCAAAATATTGAACGCCGCCTAAAGCGTAAAAATGAACGCTGGCGACTTGAAGGCGCGGTCACCTTCACGTTATCGATTAATGAAAATGGTGAAGTGCAAGAGGCAACCGTCAAAAATACAGAACCTGAAAATGTATTTGATGCTGATTTATTAGCAGAAATAAAAGAAATTGTCATGGAAATGGAATTTACCCCTAAAATCATTAACGATAAAGCTGTTGGCTTTAAAGGCACAAAAACCTTTAAATTCCAAATTCAAAAATAAATTAAGAAACATAAGACACATTAGAGGAAATACAAAAAAATGTCTGATCAAATTACCCACTTTGTTATTGATGCAACGCTTTACACATTACTCATTTTTTCAGTCCTTAGTTGGACATTGATTTTTTTTAAAATTTGGCAGTTTATGTCAAATAATCGCCAAAACAGGGCGTTTAGCGACGTATTTTGGCAAGTAAAAGACCTTGATCAAGCAAAAAAACTGCCCGAAACGATTTTCAAAGGCACGCAAGCGCAACTTGCTTACGAAGGGTTGCATTGGCTTGATGAATATGGTCGTCTGCATGATAAAAACTTCAAATACAGCGGCAATCCCCAGGAATTGCTTCAACACACGCTTGAAAAACAACTTCAGCACGAACAACACACGCTCGAAGGCGGTTTAACGCTACTCGCCAGTATTGGTAGCACAGCGCCTTTTGTTGGCTTATTTGGCACGGTTTTAGGCATTATGCACGCTATGCACGATATTACCGAAAGTGGCTCAACAAGTTTAGACGTAGTAGCCGGACCTATTGGTGATGCACTGGTTGCGACAGCGATTGGTATTGCTGTAGCGGTTCCTGCGGTATTGGCCTATAACTTTTTTCTGCGTCGCGTGAAATTGCAGCGTCAACAATTGGAGCAATTTGTCGCGCATTTTTTACTGGTTGCCCTGCCTTCATCGCAACAAAATAAATAAGGGAGCTGAAAAATGGCCTTTAAACCCCAATCAGACGACGAAAGCGCCATGAGCGAAATTAACGTCACGCCTCTTGTGGACGTGATGCTGGTTTTAGTGATTATTTTACTCGTCACCGCGCCACTGCTTACGCAATCTGTTCAAGTTAAACTGCCTAAAACCACTCAAACTGTTGCTGATACGCAAAAGCAACCATTGCAACTCGGCATTGACGCGCAAGGTATGGTCACGTTAAATAAAGTCGCTCAAACCGATTTAGCGATGCTAGAAACCAATTTAAAAGCTGAACTCCTTAAAGATGCTGAAATTGGTGTGCATTTATATGCAGATCAAGCGGTGGTGTATGGAAAAGTAGCAGAAGTGATGGCAAGTGTTCAACACGCGGGCGTTTCTAAAATTGCCTTTGTGACGGTTGAGCAGTAATGAATCGTACGTTTGTTTATCCCGTCCTCAGTGCGGCCTTTATTCTCACCTTAAACGGCTGTGAACCGGCTAAAACCGTGCAAAAATTTGAAGGGTATACGCAAGGAACAACATATCACATGAGTTTTTGGTCAAGCAAAAACACAATTGATGCTATTGCCCTTCAAAAGCAAGTCGATGAAGAGTTGCAACGCCTTGACATACAACTGTCTAATTACCGTGATGATTCGGTTATCGAAAAATTTAATGCGCAAAACAGCACCGAGCCACAATTACTCAGTGAAGAAATTATCACGTTAATTCAAGCGGCTAAAGTGGCCAGTGAGGCGACGCAAGGTTGCTATGATTTAACCATTAAACCCTTGTTTGATTTATGGGGCTTTAAAGGAGAATCACTCACGCAGCCAAGTCCTAGCAACTTAAAAACGGCTTTGAGTCAAGTTGGATTTAATCAAATAGACATTATGGATTCGACGCATTTGCGCAAAAAAAATCCAACCCTCAAAATCGATTTATCCTCAGTGGGACAAGGTTATAGCGTGTCGCAAATTGCCAGTATTTTTAAAGCGCAAGGTATTGATAATTATTTAGTTGAAATTGGCGGTGAACTTCAAACTGTTGGCAAAAAACCAGATAATTCACCTTGGCGCGTGGCGCTGGAAAAACCATTGTCCACGCAGCGCAGTATGCACAAAATTATTACCATGAATCGCACTGAGCCGATGTCGGTTACGACGTCTGGTACGTATCATCATTTTTTTGATAAAGACGGAAAACGCTACAGCCACATTTTAGACGCCAAAACAGGCACGCCCATTACGCATAATACAGTGTCCGTTTCCGTATTTGATGAAAATGCGACTCAAGCAGAGGTTTGGGATACAGCGCTTTTATGTTTAGGGCGTGAAGCAGGAATGGATGTGGCTAATAAAATGGGGCTTGCGGCTTTGTTTATTGAGCAAGATGGGGATAATTTTACTGAATTCAGCTCACACGCGTTGACTGAGTTGAAAACCGTTGTGATTGAATAATCATAAATTTTGTTTGGCAAGGGCGCCTGCTTGCTCGGTGACTAATTTGGGCACAAGGTAGCCGGGCAACTGATTTTGCATAGCTTCAAATAATGCTAATGCGTCTGTTTTACTGACTTGAAAATGCCCGGTTCCGTTCGCCTTATCTAAAAAATGCAAATAATAAGGCAACACATCAATTTCAAACAATTTTTCACTCAACTCACAAAGCGCAGTGGCATTATCATTCACATCGCGCAGTAAAACCGACTGATTGAGAAGGACCACGCCAGCAGAACGCATACGAGCGCAAGCAGTGGCAACGTCATCATCAATTTCATTGGCATGATTGCAATGCACGACGACAATGATTTTTTTTGAGCAATGTTGAAATAGTGTTAATAAATCATCGGTTATTCGCGCCGGCAACACAATCGGCAAACGCGTATGGATGCGAATACGTTTAAGTTTTTCAATAGTTGCCAGTGCGTTAATGAGTGACATTAAACGTGCGTCATTTAAAATCATCGGGTCACCACCGCTTAAAATCACTTCTTCAATGCTACTATCGTTTCTAATCGCCTCGATAACGTCATTTTCTTGTTGCTTGGTGAGTTGCAAATCCGCATACGGAAAATTACGTCGAAAACAATATCGGCAATGGATAGCGCACGCGCCCGTATTGATAAGCAAGACGCGCCCATGATATTTATGAAGTAAACCTGTTTGTTTGAGTGCAGGTAAATCGCCAACGGGATCGTCACTGAAATCGGGATAAAGTTGCAGTTCATCGGAAATAGGCAATATTTGCCGCAAAAGTGGGTCAAAGGGATTCCCTTTTTCCATCCGTGACGCAAACGCAAGTGGGACACGCAGGGGAAATTGTGTTCGCGCCTCTTGTGAAAGTCGTAATTCACTGGGCGATAGTTGCAGATAATCACAGAGTTCATCAAAATTTGAGAATGCACTTGCGAGTTGAGTTTGCCAATTTTGTGTCATTGATAAGTGAAGTTGGAAGCGATTACTGCGCTGTTTTTGAGAAATTAGCCTATCATACCAAGTTTTTAACGCTTAAAATGACCTGTTTGATTACAAGAAAGAGTCTGTACTTTGCATCCTCTCCGTGACATCTTGCCAAAAAAGCGATAAATTCATCACTTTATCTCAAATTATCTCAATAAATCATGTGAGTTTTTTTATGACAACAAACAATTCGTTACTCCACAGCCATTGGTCATCACGGTTTGCCTTTATTTTAGCCGCAACGGGTTCTGCGGTTGGGCTTGGGAATATTTGGAAATTCCCCTATATTACTGGAGAAAATGGGGGGGGAGCGTTTGTTTTGGTTTATTTAGTCTGCATTTTACTGATTGGTATCCCTGTTATGATTGCAGAAACCATGCTAGGACGACGTAGCCAACGCAATCCTGTTGAAACGATGCAGTTGCTCACAAAAGAAGCCAATGCGGATGAAAATTGGCAATATTTAGGTTGGATGGGCATGATTGCTGGCGTGTTAATTTTATCGTATTACAGCGTCATTGCAGGATGGGCATCGGCTTATGTTGTAAAAGCATTTACTGGCAGTTTTTTCAACGCTGATGCGAATACGATTCAAAGTGTATTTGATCATTTTACCGCAAGTCCACTTCAACTGACGTTTTGGCATAGTGTATTTATGGGCGCGACCATGTGGATTGTTTCTCGCGGAGTGAATAATGGTCTTGAGAAATCGGTGCGATTTTTAATGCCTAGTTTATTTGTCTTATTGATTTTACTGGTTGGTTACGCAATGACGACCAATAGTTATCAACGTGGTTTGCATTTTATGTTCAATGTGGATTTTAGTACATTAACGCGAAATTCTGTGCTGACTGCGATGGGACATGCGTTTTTTACGCTCAGCTTAGGGATGGGCGCAATTATGGTGTATGGCGCATATTTACCTAAAGATATCTCTATTTCAAAAACCACGTATCTTGTTGCCGCAGCGGATACCATGGTTGCTTTACTCGCTGGCATTGCGATATTTCCATTGGTATTTGAACATAATCTGCACCCGGCGTCTGGCCCTGGCTTAATTTTTCAAACACTGCCTATTGCGTTTGGTAATATGACTGGCGGTTGGCTAGTCGGCATTTTGTTTTTCGTTCTCCTTGTTTTTGCCGCGCTATCTTCATCAATTTCGCTCATTGAGCCTTTAGTTGCATGGCTGGTTGAAAATAAAAATTTCACTCGTGAAAAAGCATGTATTTGGAGTGGACTAGGCACTTGGTTTTTGGGTCTTGGTACGGTTTTTTCGTTTAATATTTGGAAAGATGTGCACTTTTTTGAGCGTACTATTTTTCAATTACTCGATTATATCACGGCCAATTTAATGCTCCCAATTGGTGGTTTTTGCATTGCCGTGTTTGCGGGATGGGTTATGCACCGCGATCACAGTCAATCAGAACTGCAAATGCCGTGCAAACCCAGTTATGAACTTTGGCGTATTTTAGTGCGCTATGTTGCCCCAGCTTCTATTTTTTTGGTCTTTTTACACGTTATTGGAGTGCTTTAAATGACGCGCATTGAAAAAACTGCGTTAGTCAAATTTTCAGCGCAACAAATGTTTGATTTGGTCAACGATATTGAATCGTACCCACAATTTCTTCCATGGTGTAGTCATAGTCGCATCATTAAGCGTGAAGGAAACATTGTGGAAGCGGAATTATCAATTTCAAAAGGTGGCTTTCAAAAAGCATTTTCAACGCGCAATGAACTCGATATGGGCAAACAAGTGACGGTATCCCTCATTGACGGTCCTTTTTCACATTTGTCAGGTGTTTGGCAATTTCAACCGTTGCGTGAAGATGCCAGTAAAATTCTATTCGACTTGGATTTTGAGTTATCGGGAAAACTGGCTAGTTTGGCTTTTGGTGCCGTATTTAATCAGATTTGTAATACGATGGTCAGTTCATTTACCCAGCGCGCTAAAGTTGTATACGCAAATGATTAATGTGGACATTGTTTATGCAACACCAGAAAAACAATTATTACTCGCACTGACTTTGCCTGCACATTGCAGTGTCGCGGATGCCATTAAGTTATCGGGAATTTTGACGCAATTCAGCGAACTCGAGCAGCAAGAAGTCACGTCTCTTAACGTCGGTATTTTTTCTATACCCTGCTCGCTTGAGCGTCAAGTTCACGCAGGCGATAGAATTGAAATTTATCGTCCGCTACGTCATGACCCAAAAGATGCTCGTCGAATGCGTGCCAAAAAGTAGACGGCAGAGAAGATGTTAAGCGAATTTTCACTTATTGATAAATTTTTCAAACAAAAAAAACACTTAAATGCGCATACGCATTTAGGAATAGGTGATGATTGCGCCCTATTAGCTATTCCAACTGACTACGAACTGGCAATTACCACCGACACCATGGTTGAAAATGTCCATTTTTTTGCAGATGCAGATCCAGCGCAACTTGGGCATAAATTATTAGCGGTGAATTTAAGCGATTTAGCCGCCATGGGAGCTAAACCGATTGCAGTGACGTTAGCATTAACGCTACCTCATGTGAATGAAGATTGGCTACGTCAATTTTCATGTGGATTTTTAGCACTAGCCAGGCAATTTTCCGTCGATTTAATTGGCGGCGATACGACGCAAGGAGCATTAACACTGACCGTTCAAGCCATGGGAATCGTCCCAAAGCAGCAAGCACTCAAACGCTCTACCGCACAAATTGGGGATGTCATTTTCATGACGGGAAATTTGGGGGATGCAGGATTGGGGCTTAAAATTAAACAAGGCGACCACTACGAAGACGCTCAAGCGGCTTTGGAGCGATTTCACGCCCCTATGCCTCAGATTGAAGCAGGGTTGGCGTTGCGAGGTGTTGCGAGCGCGTGTATCGATATTTCTGACGGTTTATTAAGCGATTTGGGGCATATTTTAACGCAAAGTAAGGTGGGCGCCTGCGTGGAATGGGAAAAATTGCCGCTTTCATCTGCGGTTAAGGCTTATATAGCGCAAACAGGCGATACGTTAATGCCTCTTATTTCGGGTGATGATTACGAATTATGCTTTACCGTTCCGCGTCAATTCGTGCATTGTATCCCTGCTAATTGCACACAAATTGGCACCATTGAGGCGCAATTGGGTTTGCGTTTACTAAAAGCAGGTCATATTGAAACACTCACAGCAACAGGTTATGAACATTTTTCTTGAAACGTACGGTAAAAATCAACTCACGCCCAAAAGTATATTAACCAACCCTACGTTATTTTTGGCGTTCGGATTTGGCTCAGGACTTGTCAAAAAAGCCCCGGGAACCTGCGGCACAATAGCAGCGATTCCAGTGTATTTATTGGCTGCGCAAACGTCCTTTGAAATTTACAGTGTTTTAACACTCATCTCAATTATTGCAGGCATTAAAATTTGTGGTGATGCCGCTAATTTTCTGGGTGAACATGATTTTAATGGTATCGTTTGGGATGAAATTGCCGGCTATTTGGTGACACTTTGGTTTGTGCCTTTTAGTTGGCAGGCTGTTTTAATCGGGTTTGTGTTATTTCGATTTTTTGATATTCTCAAGCCATTTCCCATAAAATGGGTCGATAAACACGTTCATGGCGGCTTTGGTATTATGTTTGACGATATTTTAGCAGGTATTTTTGCTGGTGGTTTATTGCTGGCATTTGAACTTTTGGGAATGAAGGAAATTTTTAGTACATGACAATTCAAGCGTATATGCAAACCTTAGGACAGCAAGCAAAAGATGCGGCACGATTCCTAAGTCACACAGAAACACATTCAAAAAACCAAGCTCTTATTGCCATTGCAAGCGCATTGCATGTGAATCAAGCGCATGTTATCGCAGAAAATCAAAAAGATTTAGACGCAGGAAAAGCAAGTGGTTTAGATGCTGCGGCACTCGATAGATTAACGCTTACGCCAAAGAGTATTGACGCAATGATTGAAGGACTGCGTCAAGTGGCCGCCCTTCCTGATCCTGTGGGTGAAATTTCCAATTTAAGCTATCGCCCAAGTGGAATACAGGTTGGGCAAATGCGTGTGCCACTGGGCGTGATTGGAATTATTTTTGAGTCACGCCCTAATGTCACCGTGGACGCTGCTGCGCTCTGTTTAAAATCAGGTAATGCGTGTATTTTGCGAGGAGGCTCTGAAGCGATTCACTCTAACAAGGCAATTGCGCACTGTGTCACCCAAGGTTTGCTTGATGCGGGTCTGCCAACAGGCGCGGTGCAAATTGTTGAAACCACTGATCGCGCCGCCGTTGGCGAGTTGATTACGATGAAAAATTTTGTCGATGTGATTGTGCCGCGTGGCGGAAAAAGTTTAATTGAGCGTATCAGCAACGAAGCGACGATTCCGGTGATTAAACATTTAGACGGCATCTGCCATGTCTACATTGACGATAAAGCAGATATAGACAAAGCCCTGCGTATTGCAATCAATGCGAAAACACATCGTTATGGCGTATGTAATGCGATGGAAACGCTGCTTGTGTCAGAAAGTATTGCGCCAACTATTTTGCCTAAACTCGCGCAAGCCTATATTGAAAAAGGAGTGGAATTGCGGGGTTGTGCAAAAACATGTTCATTGCTTGCCGCTGATTGCCTTCGTGCAACGACCGAGGATTGGCAAACGGAATATCTTGCGCCCATTTTATCGATCAAAATTGTCAGCGGAATTGATGAAGCCATCGATCATATTCATCGCTACAGCTCGCAACACACAGAGGCCATTGTGACTGAAGATTACACTTTAGCGCGTCGTTTCTTGCGTGAAGTCGATTCAAGTTCTGTCATGGTTAATGCGTCCACGCGTTTTGCAGATGGCTTTGAATACGGTTTAGGGGCAGAAATTGGTATTAGTACCGATAAACTACATGCTCGAGGTCCTGTAGGCTTGCACGGTTTAACCTCGCTTAAATATATCGTCCTTGGCGATGGCCATATTCGTCACTAAATGATTGGTATTTTTGGCGGTACATTTGATCCTGTGCATTTTGGACATCTGCGTTCTGCATTGGAATTGAAAGCCTTATTTGAACTGGATCATGTGCGTTTAATTCCTTGTATGCCCTCTCACCGGTCGCAAACGAAGGCGAGTGCTATTCAGCGTTTAGACATGCTAGAACTTGCGGTAGGAAATCAACAGGATTTAATTATTGATGCTCAAGAATTAGAACGTGGCGGGCATTCTTATACGTTTGATACGCTGACCTCACTTCGTCATCATCATTCACAAACCTTGTTATTATTTATTGGAAGTGATGCGTTTAATCAATTAACGACATGGTATCAATGGCAAGAAATTTTTGATTTAGCACACGTGGTTGTGATTACCCGTCCCGATACCGTGCTTAATTCATTAAGCGATTTTTTTAAAAAACGTTTAATTCATGACAAAAAAATCTTAAAAAAATATAGTGCGGGCGGCTTATTTTTTCAAGAAATTACACAATTAGCCATTTCTGCTACGGCAATTCGCGGTATGATTGCAGCAGGATGCAGTCCGCGATTTTTATTACCTGACGCGGTGATTGGTTATATTACGCAACATCAACTCTACAAAGAGTGATTTTTTACGATTTAAAAAGGAACACAATGCAAACAGAGGCTTTATTAAAAATAGTTGAAGACGTTTTAGAAGAACGCAAAGCACACAATATGGTCGTGCTTGATGTACGAGGAAAAACCAGTTTTACTGATTATATGATTGTCGTCACAGGAACATCGAATCGTCACATTAAGGCCTTATGTGATTATGTAGAAGTCGCTGTTAAAGAGAAAGGTTTTTTGCCGCTTGGGATGGAAGGCGATATTACCTCAGATTGGGTGCTTTTAGACTTAGGGGATGTCATTGTCCATGCGATGACCGACCAATCGCGTGAATATTATCAAATTGAAAAATTATGGTCAGTGGGTGGTGAATTGCCGCAGGTTCAAGCCGCTTAAAAATTATAATTTTTTTCCCTCATCAGAAATAAAAAAAGGCGAATTTAATTCGCCTTTTTTATTGTCCATGCGGATACTTTTTGATTTTAAACGTAATGAACCTCGGATTTTCCTTCACCGTCAACGATTTCACCAATTGTAAATGCGTTTTCACCTAAATCACTCAGTAACGCTAACGTTTTAGCTTCATCTTCAGCAGCAACAAAAATCACCATGCCCACACCGCAATTAAATGTCAGGAGCATATCTTCTTGCGATACATTGCCACTGCTTTGTAGCCAATCAAATATGGCCGGGAATTGCCATGAAGATAAATCAATGTTTGCGCGTAACGCATCGGGAATAACGCGCGGCAAGTTTTCAGTTAATCCGCCCCCTGTAATATGAGCGAGCGCGTGAATGTGAACTTGTTTTAGTAATGCTAAAAGCGATTTTACATAAATACGGGTGGGAGCTAAGAGTGTTTCACCTAACGTTTTTCCGTCAAAAGGATCACTTAAATTTGCTTCATTGCGCTCAATAATTTTGCGTATCAATGAATAGCCATTTGAATGGGCACCTGATGAGGCTAAACCAATGAGTTTATCACCGGCTTTAACTAAACTGCCATCGAGTATTTGTGATTTTTCAACAATGCCGACGCAAAAGCCGGCTAAATCATAATCACCATCCGTGTACATCGTGGGCATTTCAGCCGTTTCACCACCAATAAGCGCAGCGCCAGCGAGCTCACAACCTGTACCAATCCCTTCAATAACAGCCGCAGCGGTATCAACGTCGAGTTTCCCTGTGGCAAAATAATCTAGGAAAAAAAGAGGTTCTGCACCTTGAACAATAATATCATTGACGCACATAGCAACTAAATCAATTCCCACTGTATTGTGGATGCCTGAGTCAATTGCTAATTTTAATTTAGTCCCCACGCCATCAGTGCCAGACACTAAAACAGGATTTTGATAGCGATCAAGCGGTAATTCAAATAATGAACCAAATCCGCCTAATCCAGCCATGACACCTGCTGTGCGGGTCTTTGCTGCAATGGGTTTTATGCGCTCAATGAGTGCATTGCCTGCAACAATATCAACGCCTGCATCTTTGTAATTTAAACCGCTTTTATTTTCTACATTCACAAGTATTTTCTCTGCATTTAATTTGTATCTGGATAGGTTAATTAGGCTGTTTGCCGCCATGCAGACGAATAAGCAACGCCGCCTCATCGTAGCTGATTTCAGATTGACGCATTAATTCTTCAATGCTTGCCCCATCTCGTATTTTACGAATATCAACATTATAGGGGCTATTTGGATCAATGGGTTCATACTGACTAAACGCTGACATCTTTTCAGAAATTTGAGAAAGTTGTTGTTTTACTTCATGCAATTTTTCATAAATAGTGCCCGTATTCTCATTCACACTTAGCGCGGCAGAACACAAGCCATAGATATCATTTTTATTGCTTTGAGTGATAGATTCAATGGTGATGTAATTTTTATTCAGTTTTAAATATAGTTGACTAAGCCAAACAACAGCAACAAGTAATCCAACAATTACCAAGGCTAAAGCAATAAATCCAACTAAAATGGTCGTTTCGTTAAGCATGGATGTCGATATGTTCACTAGGGGCTGAGTCATCATGGTCTTCCTCGTAATCGTCGCTTAATTTCAGCTTACGCTTAGGTTTTTTTTCGGGCATACGATCATCATCTTTATGGATTTTTTTAGATTTTTTTATGGGATAAGCGGCTGAAACAGCTTGAATTTCTAACATGTTATAATCTCCGCAAAAGGTGTTGTTTTATGCGTTTAAATCTGTTAAATGCAACGTATTTCCTTTAACCCAGTATCAATAAGGCAGAGAAAGTGATACATAAATGCTTACTTTCTCTGCCTTATTGCGGTTATTTTTAAATTCAGGTGTTAAATTATGCCTTAAATTTTATAACTAGCGTCTATTGCAGTGCAATTGCCCAATAACTGCATGATTATCACGGCTAATAGGTTAAGATTCAATCATTATTTAACCAACCGCCCAATCGAGAGCGTAAACGCAGAACAGCTTGTGAACTTATTTGACTGACGCGCGATTCAGTCAGGTTCAATATCTTTCCAATTTCGCGCAGATTTAATTCTTCATCATAATAAAGTGAAATAATCAATCTTTCACGCTCGGGTAATGAGGCAATTGCTGCGCTCAACGCACTTTGAAAATTCTCTAATGTTAAACTTTCAAGAGGCGTATCATTGACACTTGAGGATTCTTCTAAGTAATTATCACCAGTTTGCGATAATTCTTCAATACTGAACACGCGACAATTATTGGAATCTTGTAAAATATGATGATATTCATCCAAACTCATATTTAAATATTCTGCTACTTCAGCATCTTTAGCCGCACAACCCGTTTCATTTTCAATAATGCGAATGGCATCACTTATCGTGCGTGATTTTTTATAAACCGAACGTGGTACCCAATCACATCGGCGCACTTCATCAAGCATCGAGCCGCGAATACGAATACCGGCGTAAGTGTCAAAACTTGCACCTTTACTTAAGTCATAATTACGCAACGCTTCAAGTAAGCCAAGCATCCCTGCTTGAATTAAATCATCCACTTGGACTGAATTCGGTAGCTTGCTTAGTAAATGATAGGCGATACGCTTAACAAGTGGTGCATGTTGCAGAACTTGTTCGTCAATGCCTCCATCTTGCACGGAACTGTACATTGCAACTGCGCTCATGCGACCTCCCATGTATTAAAAGGTTCATTGATAAAAAGTAACAGCCAATTTTTTGACTGCCACGTAGTCAGTAATCGTGTATTCATGCGACATCCTTTTGAGACGCATACTTGACCATTCGTTCGATAAAAAATTCGATATAGCCACCTGCTTGCGCTTTAATAGGCCAACTGTCAATTTTGGTCGCAATGGCTTTCATCGCTTGCGCAGATTTGCTGCGTGGGTAAGCTAAAACCACTGGATTTTGTTTTTGTACAGATTGACGTAAATATTCGTCATAGGGAATCGCGCCTACAAATTGCAAGGTAACGTCTAAATAATTATCCGTGACTTTGTTTAATTTTTGAAATAACGATTTACCCTGCTGAACCGATTGCACCATATTAGGCAGAATATGAAAATGATTACAGCCGTAATCACGGTGTAGCAATTTAATAAACGCATAAGCGTCAGTGAGGGAGGTCGGCTCATCGCAAATCACGACGATGATTTCTTGACAGGCTCTTGAGAAATTGACGACACTTGACGAAATACCTGCTGCCGTATCCACAATTAAGACGTCAATTTGCTGGTCAATTTCACTGAATGCGCGAATCACTGCTGCTTGCTCAATGGTAGACAACTCCGTCATTTTTTGAATCCCTGACGCGCCAGGAATGAGTTTTAATCCCGATGGCGACGTGACCATAATTTCATCCAGTGTTTTCTCACCGGTTAAAACATGCGACAAATTGTATTTGGGATACACACCAAGCAAAATATCGACATTGGCAAGCCCCATATCCGCGTCCATTAATACGACGCGTTGACCCATTTTCACTAAAGAGATACCGACATTCACCGAAACATTCGTCTTCCCAACGCCACCTTTGCCACTTGCAATGGCAATGACGCGTACAGGTTTACTTTTGTTTAGTTTACGAATGCCCGCTGCTTGATCTGGTTGTTTAAGCATAACCTTGAGCCACCCATGCTTCGTTGTTTTCTTCGCTGTAATCGTCTACAACATCCAATTCAGTAACGCATTGTGCAATTAAATTTCTTGCACAGGGATGACGCATGTCTTCGGGGACTTGTTGACCGTTGGTAATAAAAGAGATTGGTAAATTATGTTCAATTAATGACGAAATTGCTGAACCGACGGTTGCCGCTTCATCAATTTTCGTTAAAATTGCCGCATGAGGTTTAAAAATATGAAACGCATCAATAATTTCATTCATTGCTTTGTACTCAGTTGCTGCTGACATAACGAGATAAGACTTAATCATCAAATCATTTTCTTTAAGCGTGTTGATTTGTTCAATTAATTTCATGTCGCGTTGACTCATTCCGGCTGTATCAATTAGCACCAATTTTTTGTCAGAAAAACTATGAATTAGATGACTTAATTCTGACGCACTTGAAGCAACTCGTACAGGAATATTTAAAAGACGACCGTAAGTATTTAATTGCTCATGAGCCGCAATACGGTAGTTATCGGTTGTAATTAGGGCGACTTGATTGGGGCCATGTTTGATGGTGAATTGCGCCGCTATTTTTGCAACACTTGTCGTTTTACCAACGCCTGTTGGACCGACTAGGGCAACAATGCCACCTGTTTCAAGTAAATTATCTTCCGCCATGGGCAATACTTTTGAGAGTAATTCTTGTGCTTGAGTAAACACAAAATCAAAATTTGTATGATTAGCGAAACGATTTGCAATTTTCACGCTTAATTTTTTTGAAATACTCATTCCGGCTAAGTTTTTCAAAAGCTCTGTGCGCACAGGAATCGCGTCTTTGTTTTGAAGATGATGCGCAAAATTGATGCTCGATAATTTACTATCAAAGGTATTACGTAGCGATTTAATCTCTTTACTCATCTGTTTAAGTAACTTTTCAGATGTGTTTTCTTTCTCTTCAAGGTGAGTAGAAACAGTCGCGTCAATTTTTGGTTGTTCGTTTATTGCTACAGTTGGTTCAAAATAGGTTGGCTTTGTATGGGTATTTTGTGTGTAGAGTGACGTTTCTTCTTCGAAAATATCGTCAAAATCGTCTTCGTAGTCATCTTGAAATAAGTGACGTAAATCACGCGCCTCAGCACCGACTTCAGTGCGTAAACCATGACGAGCTTGAGGCATAATGGCTTCACGTTGGACTTCCACGGGGGCAGCTACTTTTGGCTTTTTAGGCACTTTGATCATGACTGATGGCGCTGCTGCAGTTGGCAATGGCGCTGGCGTTGTGAAATGATGCTTGATTGCGTCAGGATTCCCACGTAATTGTACTTTTTCAGCATAACCAACGTATTGGTCAATTCCACGTCGCGCTGAACTGCGATTCAGGGCTTTTTCTTTCTCTTCTTGTTTACGAGGACTGCTAACGACATGTAAATGGTTTTTTTCAGCTTCAAAATCAGGCAAGGCCACTTTTTTTACTTGTTTTGCACTAACCGTTGGCTTTTGATAATCGCGCGATGAAGATAGTGATGACTGATTTTGCGACGGAGTTGATGCTGTCGTGCGAATGACTTCTTGTTCATCAAAATCGCGAGCTGCGACAATTTCAACACCGCCATCCACGCTACGATTCGACATAATCACAGCATCTGCACCCAATTCATCACGAACCATCTGCATGGCTTGACGTATATTTTCTGCAAAAAAGCGTTTAATTTTCATTTAGAAGTCCTTAAATTCTCTATAAATCAGTTAGGCGCGTCGTCCGACATTTGCAATCACTTTCACCTGCTTATCAGCAGGGATTTCGTTATATGCAAGGACGTGTAAGTTCGGAATCGAATGACGAACAAAGCGTGATAACCAAGGTCGAATATAGGAGGACACTAACAGAATCGGTAATTGTCCATCCATTTCCATTTGTTGCGTGTTCTCTTGCAACGATTCGTGCATTTGATCCGCAAGGCCTGGTTCGACGCCGGTACCACTTTCGCTCGCCGTTTGTAAAGACTTCTGCAATATCTGTTCCAACTCGCTATCTAATGTGATAACGGTTAATTCTTCTGCGGATCCGGTAATTTCATGAATAATTAATCTGCCAAGCGCTGTGCGTACTGCAGAGGTTAAAATGTCGGTATCTTGACTTTTTGAACCGTATTCCGCCAGAGTTTCGGCTATTGTGCGCATATCGCGAATTGGCACTTGCTCGACAAGTAAGTTTTGGAGAACTTTTGCCACAACGCCAAGAGAAAGTGTTTTTGGCACCAAATCGTCCACAAGCTTGGGTGCTGTTTTTGCCAAATTATCAAGCATACGCTGAGTTTCTTCGTATCCGAGAAGCTCATGTGAATGCGATTGCAATAAATGACTTAAATGCGTGGCGACAACCGTGCCTGAGTCAACAACGGTGTAACCCATCGTTTGCGCATAATCTTTTTGATTGGGCTCAATCCAGAACGCCTCAAGTCCAAACGCTGGATCTCGACAAGGCTTACCAACTAAATCACCAAATACACGTCCAGGGTTAATGGCCATCTCCATTTCAGGAATAATTTCAGACTCTCCGACGGTAACGCCCATCAGCGAAATGCGATACGTTGTTGGACTTAAATCCAGGTTATCTCGAATATGCACTGAGGGAATAAGAAAGCCCAATTCTTGAGATAATTTCTTACGCACACCTTTAATACGCGTCATTAATTGCCCCCCTTGGTTTTTATCAACCAATGGAATCAAGCGATATCCCACTTCAAGACCAATAATATCAACAGGCATGACATCTTCCCAGCCAAGCTCTCTATTTTCAGCGGGCATAAGTGATGAATCCGCTTTTTTAGATTCTAATTTTTCCAGTGCCATGACTTTATTGCGTTTATCAATATAGTAAGCCGATGCCCCTAATGCGGTTGATAGCATCATAAACACTAAATTAGGCATGCCGGGAATTAATCCCAATGCGCCCATAATACCGCTGGTAATGATTAAGGCTTTAGGGTTGTCAAATAATTGTGCACTGACTTGTTGACCAATATTTTGACTCGTCGCACCGACTTTAGTCACAACTAGCGCTGAAGCAGTAGAAAGCAGCAACGAGGGAATTTGCGCCACAAGACCGTCACCAATGGTTAACAAGACATATTTTTCACCTGCATCGGCAAACGTTAAGCCATGTTGCAACATCCCAATTGAAAGACCACCAATAATATTGACAAACAGAATAATAATCCCTGCAATCGCATCACCACGAACGAATTTACTCGCACCGTCCATAGAGCCGTAAAAATCAGCTTCCATTGCTACTTCAGCACGACGCTCACGCGCTTGATCTTGTGTGATAAGGCCTGAATTTAAATCCGCATCAATTGCCATTTGTTTACCGGGCATTGCATCTAATGTAAAACGTGCGCCAACTTCGGCAACACGCCCAGCACCTTTCGTCACAACAACGAAATTGACAATAACCAAAATGGTAAAAACAACCAAACCAACTGCAAAATTTCCGCCGATTACAAACGCCCCAAACGCTTCAATTACTTTCCCTGCGGCATCACCTCCGTTGTGACCTTCTAAAAGCACGACACGAGTTGACGCAACGTTTAAAGCAAGGCGTAGCAGTGTTGCCAGTAAAATGACTGTCGGAAATGATGCAAAATCTAGGGGTTTTAGCGTATACACCACCACCAATAGAATAATGAGCGAAAAGGAGATATTAAAAGTGAAGAAAATATCGAGCAAAAAGGTCGGCAAAGGCAACATGACCATCGCCAAAATCATAATAATGACAAAAGGCGCACCTAACTCGGCTTTGCCTAACATCGTCAATATACTTCTAAGTTTAGTTAAATCCATAACAACTTATTCCTGTTTAAATTCGGGGGGAACTTGAATGTCTTTGGGAGGCGCAGGTTTTGTGCCTCGTGTTTTTGTTGCTTCTTTAAGTTGAAAAATATATGCCAACACTTGAGCAACGGACGAATATAAGCCTTGTGGAATTTCGGTATCTAATTCGGTTGAGTAATAAAGAGCTCGAGCCAATGGAGGCGCTGCCACTAAAGGGACATTCGCTTCAATGGCTAAGTTACGAATTTGAGCAGCGATTAAATCAACGCCTTTCGCCACTAAAACAGGCGCGCTACCGGAGTTTTCATCATATTTCAATGCAACAGCATAATGACTCGGGTTGGTAATAATCACGTCAGCTTTAGCGACTTCGCCCATCATGCGATTTTGTGCCATTTCCATTTGTGCACGACGAATTCGTCCTTTGACTTCTGGACTTCCTTCAGATTCCTTCATTTCGTCTTTAATTTCTTGTAGCGTCATTTTTAAGTTTTTACTGTGATTCCATAATTGGTAAGGCACGTCAATGGCGGCAACTAAAATAAGCGCACAACTTAAAATCAAAAAACTGTAACCAATTAGCTTAAGTGCGTGGATAATTGCCTGTTGCATAGGTTCGGCACTTAAGCCAAGTATTTCTGCAAAAAGTGAGTTAAATAGCAGCCAGCCCACAAGACCAACTAGCGTCATTTTCAACATCGCTTTAAGCAACTCAACCAGTCCGTTAAGTGAAAATAATTTAGGCAAGCCTTTAATGGGATCAAGCTTGTCGAATTTAGGTGTTATTGATTCCATACTAAAAATCCAACCTCCTAAGGCGATGGGAGCGACAATAGCCGCAATTGTTAACATGGCGAGCATAGGTGCAACAAGGAGTAAACCGTCCGTCATGGCTTGTTTAAATAAAACAACGGTCAATTTAGGTTCGAAAATCATGTCGCGCGATAAATGAAAATAACTGCGCATCATACTTAGGATGCCTTCACCTACACGTTGCCCCTGCGTCATCAGTAGCCACGCACTGACAATGAGCATAATAAACGTATTCAACTCTCTTGAACGGGCAATTTGACCTTTATTTTGGGCATCAGTTAACCGTTTCTGGGTAGGTTCTTCGGTTTTTTCTTGTCCTGAATCTTCAGCCATAAGTTAATTTATGCGGAGTAATTGTTTTATTAAATCAAAGGCATCATCTAATAAATCAGGTATTAAGCCTAATAAATCGGGTAATGTAAACCAAATTAGCAGGATGCCTAGCATTAAAGTAATCGGAAAACCCACTGAAAAAATTTGTAATTGGGGTGCTGATTTTGATGCAACACCAAAAATAACGTTCACAAGCAATAGACTAATAATAATTGGCATCGAGAGTAATAAGCCATCTGAAAACATTCTCCCGCTCCACGAAATAACCGCCCAAATATCATTCGTGGAAAAAGTTTCGCCAATGGGAAGCGTCTGAAAGCTATCGGCAAGCAATTTAATGAGGATCAAATGTCCATCCATTGCCAAAAATAACAAGGTACTCGTAATCATATAGATTTGCGCAATCACTGGCACCTGTTGGCCATTTTGTGGGTCAATCATCGAAGCGAAACCCAGCCCCATACCATATGCAATACCCTGCCCCGCAAACACAACCGCAGCAAAAACTAACTGTAAAATAAACCCTGTCGTTAAACCTATGGCAACCTGATGCACACCAATCATAATGCCAGCGTAACTGAATATCTCAACATGTGGGATGGCTGGAAGCAGGGGCATGACAAGCAGTGTAATAGCGCCAGCAATAATAACTCGAATCCGCGCTGGCATCGCACGAACACTCAAAACAGGCATAGATACAAACATGGCACTAATTCGCATGAACGGCCACATCATCATCGCTATCGTATTAAGCACTTGTGCTTCGGTAAAATTCATTATGTTAGCCAATCAAAACGGGAATTTCCTTAATTAAATCCTGAAAATAATCCAGAAACTGTTGCAACATGGTTGGGCCAAATAAGAGTAAGACTAAGCCTATGACGACTATTTTAGGCACAAACGTTAACGTAGATTCGTTAATTTGTGTTGCTGCTTGAAACATAGCAACGATTAAGCCAATTATGAGTGCCGGCAGGAGTAATGGTACCGTCAATTTGACAGCCACTATCATTGCTTGCTGGCCTACGGTATAAATAATTTCGGGTGTCATAGCTTTGACGCTCCGTTAAGTGCCAACATAAAAGCTCGCAGCGAGCATTTCCATAATTAGCGACCAGCCATCAGCGAGAACAAATAGCATAATTTTAAAAGGTAGCGAAATAATCATGGGTGAGAGCATCATCATACCCATTGACATCAACACACTCGCAACGACTAGATCAATAATGAGAAACGGTAAAAAAATCATAAAGCCAATTTGAAATGCGGTTTTGATTTCACTCGTAACATAAGCTGGAAGCAATAGCGAAAAGGGAATTTCTTCAGCGTTATTTATTTCAGCTTTGCCAGAAATTCGCACAAACAACTCCAAATCACTTTCGCGTGTTTGCTTGGTCATAAATTGCCGAAAAGGAATCGATGCTTTTTCAACAGCCGCCATCGCATCAATTTTTTCTTCCATATATGGCTTAACGGCCTCAGTATTGACTTTATCAAATACAGGCATCATGATAAAAAGTGTCAAAAAGAGTGATAAACCCAGCAACACTTGGTTGCTTGGCACTTGACCCGTGCCTAATGCTTGACGCAGTAAACTGAAAACAATCATGATGCGCGTAAACGACGTCATGGTAAGCAACATGGCAGGCAAAAGCGTCATAATGGTCATTAACGCTAAAATTTGCAATGTCACGCTATAGGTCTGTCCCCCTTTGGGGTTGCTTGTCACCGTTAAAGCCTCAATACCTGCAGGCATGGCAAAGGCTATAGAGCTTAAACCCAGCGCAGCGAGCGTAAATAAGATATAAATAACGGTGCGTTTACGCATGATTTTTTCCTTTCATGACCTGTTTTAACTTATAAGCGAAACTGTTTTCTGGCGCAGATTCAAGTGGTATCTTTTGCAAGCAATCATCACCCTCTAAAAGACACAGCATATCAATACGATTGGGTGTGACACCTAAAATTAACTGTTTTTTCCCTGCTTGCACCAGTACTAATCGCTCGCGCATTCCAAGTGACAAACCACTGACAATACGCAAGCGATCATTTTCATGTACAGTCTGTTTTTGTAGCATTTTAATCGCCCAAACACAAACCATAAAAATGAGTAAAACAACCAGTAAGGCAAGTGACGGGCCTAAAAAGTCGCTACTTGACATCAGTTCAGTTTGTCGCATTATGCCAAGCGTTTAACGCGCTCTGAAGGACTAATAACATCCGTTAATCGTATACCAAATTTGTCGTTAATCACAACAACTTCGCCATGAGCAATTAACATTCCATTGACAAGTACATCAAGGCCCTCACCCACAAAACGCTCTAATTCAACCACAGAACCTTGGTTGAGTTGCAGTAAATTACGAATACTAATCTGAGTGCGGCCGATTTCCATGGAAATCACAACAGGCACATCTAAAATAACATCTAAATTAACTTCTTCGTTGGATTCAATAGATTGTGAATTTTCTTGGTCTTCGAATTCTTTAAAAGAAACGGTTTCGATATCGTCTTTCTCGCTCATAATTTTTCTCGCTTATCTTTTCTTTAATTTAGTTTCAAGTGCCGTTATCATCAAGTGACGATACGATCAGTAATTTGAATGGCGTAATTGCCTTCAGAGATGCCGACTTTACCAGTAAATATGGGAACATTCGCTGCATCTAACGTCACAGATTCAGGCAGGTCAATTGGAATGACATCCCCTTTTTTGAGTTGGAGCACGCTACGAATGGACATGTTTTTCTCAATTAGCAAACTGCTAACAGGAATATCCACTCTCATCACTTCACGATAAAGTGAGTCATACCAGTTTTCATCAACGTCTTCTTTATTACTATTAATAACGTCAAGTAAATCCCGAATTGGCTCAAGCATCGCATAAGGCATAGCAATATGAATATCACCGCCACCGCCTTCTAAATCCACATGCAACGTTGAAACAACGACCAATTCAGGTGGCTCTACAATGTTGGCAAATCGCGGATTGATTTCTGAACTTAAGTAGTCGAAATCTAAATTCATCACAGGTTTCCATGCTTCTTTTAAATCTTTAAAAATTAATTCAATGATTAAAAGTACCACGCGCATTTCAGTCTGTGTAAATTCTTTGCCTTCTGACGGTGCATTTTCAAAAAAGCCGCCGCCGCCAAAATAACTATCAACCGCAGTGAAAATTAAGCTTGGCTCAACTACAATTAAAGCCTTGCCACGTAATGGATTGACACGAATAACCGTTAAGCTTGTTGGTACAAGCAAACTCTGAGCAAAATCCGAAAACTTTTTAATCTGAATACTGGAGATGAAAATTTCCGATGCACGGCGCAAAAAGTTAAAAATCGACACACGCAGTAATCGTGCAAAACGCTCATTTATCATCTCAAGCGTTGGCATTCGACCCCGAACAATGCGCTCTTGATTTGCTAAATCATACGATTTAACGATACCGCGCTCTTCCATTTCCTCAACAGCGTCTTCAGAATAGACACTAGCTTCATCTTCTGCGTCACCCACATCAAGGTCGCCCCCACCCATGCCATTCAATAAGGCATCAATTTCTGCTTGCGAAAGTAAGTCACTCATAGTCTTATTGCATGATAAATGAAGTAAAGAAGACGTCTTTAATTTCCGCTTCAGGCGACATTTTTTCTAGCATAGCTGTCGCGTCATCGAAAATGGCGTCACGAAGTGCAACCTTTCCGTCGTGTGTTTTTAAGTTATCTGTATTTTGTGCACTAATTAACATCAGCAAGTTATTCATGAGCATTGGCTCATTTTTCTTCAATACGTCAATTGTTGCTGGGTCTTCTGCAGACATAGACAGCGTTACTTTAATAACGCGCACTGACGAACTCGGTGAAAAGTTCACCACTAAAGGCTTGGTTAGTTCAAAATAGAGCGTGTGATCGGGTGGTGGTGGCGGTTCTTCACAAACGGCAATTTCTTCTTCATGTGCAGCAGCGCCAATTAAACCTTGTTTCACAGCAAAAAAGGTACCTCCACCACCGACTGCCAAAGAAAGAATAATGGCAGCTACTAAGATAATAAGGGGCTTTTTTGATTTTTTAACTTCGTATTCAACTTCTTCGTTTTCGATTTCTTCTGCCATTTTGACAACCTATACGTTTTATTCACTATTAATTGCCAGAAATATACTGGCAAACTATATTTGTATCAATAACCTATTTCGTTAACTCGTTTTTCTACCATGTTGTTTTGATGGCTGAAAAATGCAGCGGACGAAATTATTGCTGCTGCCTTTATACAATGCAGGATTTATGCCAAATATTTTATTATTTCTTGAATAATAACGATATTGGATTCGCTTTTTTGTCTCAATTTATTTGCACGCAATATTAATTCCATCAATCTATGGCATAATAAAGCTAAATTAACATTTATGTAAAAATAACCCAACAATCCATGAAACTCCATGATGATGCCTTGCGTGAGCTTGGACTTGCTGTTATCCAAGTTGAAGCGCAAGCGATTGCCGATTTGGCAAAACAAATTGACGCCAATTTTGTGGCGGCATGCAAGCTTTTGTTTGCGTGTAAAGGTCGAATTGTTGTCACTGGCGTAGGTAAATCTGGACATATTGGAGGGAAAATTGCCGCGACACTTGCCAGCACAGGGACTCCCGCTTTTTTTGTCCATTCTGGCGAAGCAAGTCATGGTGACTTAGGCATGATCACCATGCACGACGTAGTGTTGGCGTTATCTAATTCTGGTGAAACACAAGAAATTGTGGCTATTTTACCTTTAATTAAGCGTTTAGGCATTCCGCTCATCGCGTTAACAGGCAACACGACGTCAACTTTAGCTAATTTTGCAACGGTACATTTGAATGTATCTGTTGTGCAGGAAGCATGTCCATTAGGCTTAGCGCCCACGTCAAGCACCACCGCAGCGCTTGTCATGGGCGATGCTCTCGCGGTTTCACTTCTAGAAGCACGGGGATTCACGCGAGCGGATTTTGCTTTTTCTCATCCAGGTGGGCGATTAGGACGTCGTTTACTTTTGCGTGTCAATGATATTATGCATACCGGATGCGCTATTCCTTCTGTTTTAGTTGACACATTAGTGAGTGGCGCTGTACTTGAAATGACAGCCAAAAAACTTGGAATGACAATTATTGTTGATGCAAAAGGTCAATTACAAGGTATCTTTACTGATGGAGACTTGCGTCGCCTGTTAGGACAAAACTTAGCATTGCCAAATTGCGCAATAAGTGATGTGATGACGCGTGATTGCGTGGTCATTAACGATATGTGTTTAGCCGCGCAGGCAATGCAGGTAATGCAAGAAAAGAAAATTAGTGCCTTGTGTGTTGTAAACAATCAGCAGCAAGTGTGTGGTGCTTTAAATATGCACGATCTAATTCGTGCAGGGATAGTGTAGATGATACCGGTACGGGTAATGGAACAAGCGCGCCGCATTCGGCTATTGATTTTAGACGTAGATGGCGTATTAACAGATGGTAAGTTGTTTTTTGATTATCAAGGTAATGAATACAAGTCTTTTCATGCACGCGATGGTCATGGAATGAAAATGCTGCAACAAACAGGGGTGGAAATTGCTGTCATATCAGGGCGCGAATCCCCTATTGTTTCATTGCGAATGCAAAGTTTGGGCATTACACACGTTTATCAAAATCAAGGGGATAAACGCGTTGTATTTAACGAATTACTTGAAAAATTAAATCTTACTAGCGATGAAGTCGCTTATGTAGGTGATGACGTTATTGATTTGCCCGTGATGATGCATGTCGGTTTAGCTATTTCCGTAGCGGATGCAAATGAAGCCGTTAAGGCTTGTTCAGATTGGTGTACAACGTTTAATGGTGGGGAAGGTGCTGTGCGTGAGGTATGTGATTTAATTTTGCAGGCGCAAGATAATTTTGAATCGTTATTAAGTCATTACTTGGCATGATAATGAATCATAAGGTTTTTTATGGTTCTATTATTGCGTTAGCGGTGGTGAGTTTTATATGGGCAGAATTGCTTAAGCAAAATACAAATACGACATCTCGTAGCGCAGTAGAGCATAGTGCAGATTATTTTAGTGTGGGCTATCAAAAGTGGCAAATGGATGAAAAAGGCCTTTTAGATAGTCAATTGACTGCCAATAAAATGACGCATTATAGTGACAACAAAACGATTATTTTAGAAAATCCGGTGATGATTTTTGAGAATAATACGACATCGCCTTGGAAAATTCGTGCTCAAACTGGTGAAATACCAACAAATTCGGATGTTATTTCGTTGAACGGCGCCGTATTTATTGAGCGTCCGGGCAATGTAAAAGAGCGTGCGTTAGCTATTGAAACGTCTAATTTAACGGTTTCGCCTCAAACGCATTTTGCCCAGACAAAAGAATGGACAGCGTTGCGCAGTGGAAAAAATATCACAACAGGTCTTGGCATGAAAGCCACCTTTAATGCCCCCATACATTTAGAATTATTATCAAAAGTACATGGTAAATATGAGACAAAATAGACAAAGTCAGCACCATTTTAATAGTGTATGTGTTGCTGCTTTAATAACGTTATTTATGAGTAGTTCACAAGCATTTGCGTTAGAAAGTGATTCAAAACAAGCTATTATGATTGATTCAAATGGCGCATCCTATGATGAAAAATCACAATTGAGTATTTATACCGGTAATGTTATTGCCACCCAAGGCAGTATACGTGTAAATTCAGATAAATTAGTGGTGCATTTAAAAGATGGTGAACCTGAAAAATTAGTATTCACTGGAAAAATGGCCAAATTTAAACAAACGCCAAGTCCGGGTTCAGCTGATATTACGGGGCAAGCAGAAACTGGCGAGTTCTACCCTAAGCGTAATTTACTGTTATTAATAAATAATGCTACGGTTTGGCAAGGAAGTGGGACTTATTCAAGTGATTTTATTGAATATGATATTAAAACGTCGTTAGTTAAAGCGGGTGATAGAGATGATAACGCTAATAACAGCAAACAACGCGTGCATGTTGTTATTCAACCCAAACCCTAATTTATGATTCTTGCTGCTAAACAATTACATAAATCATACAATAAACGTGATGTTGTAAATGGCGTATCCTTGCAGGTTAAAACTGGGGAAGTTGTAGGGTTACTTGGGCCTAATGGAGCGGGCAAAACAACTAGCTTTTATATGCTAGTGGGTCTTGTAACAGTCGACCAAGGTGAAATTATATTAGATGGTCAATCCATTACGCATACGCCAATGCATATGCGCGCATTGCACGGAATTGGCTATTTGCCTCAGGAGCCTTCTGTTTTTCGTAAATTGACGGTAGCAGATAATTTGCGTGCTGTATTGCAATTGCGTTCCGATTTGAATAAAAAACAAATAGATTCTATTATTATCAATCTGTTAGACGAGTTTCATATCACCCATTTGCGGGATCAATTAGCACTAAGTTTATCGGGCGGAGAGCGTCGACGCGTTGAGATTGCTCGCGCACTTGCATCAAATCCAAAATTTATTTTACTTGATGAGCCCTTTGCCGGTGTTGATCCCATTTCGGTGGATGACATTAAAAAAATTATTCAACATTTAAGTCAGCGTGGTATTGGCGTTCTCATTACAGAACATAATGTTCGAGAAACGCTCGACATTTGTCATCGTGCTTATATTTTAAGTGACGGACGCGTTATTGCCGAAGGTGATGCGCAGGCTATTGTTGCAAACAAGGAAGTTCGAGACGTTTATTTAGGCAATAATTTTAGTCTTTAAATCATTGCTGCGCTTTTCACAACAGGTTCATTGCTTATGAAACAAACTCTACATTTACGGCTAGGTCATCAATTATCGATGACCCCCCAATTACAGCAAGCCATTAAATTATTGCAAATGTCGACACTGGATTTGCAGCAAGAAATTCAACAAGCGCTAGAATCCAATATTATGCTAGAGCTTGAATCAGACGAATTAGGTTCGTTTTCATTGGATGCTCCCCTTCAAGATAAAAAAAGTGATAATTTAGATTTGCTACACGGTAGTGAAGGTTCCCAAACTGATATTCCAGATGAATTACCTATTGATTCATCATGGGATGATATTTATGAACCAGAACAAGAATCTTTTCCTGAGTATGATTTTGGCACAATTCGGGAAACCTCGAACTTTGAAGGTGAATTCGAAACACAGCGAAGCGATAGTTTAAGTTTACACACGCATTTACTTGATCAACTTGAATTAGTGTCTTTCTCTGAGCGCGATCATGCGATCGCAATTTCCATCATTGATTATATCGATACGGAAGGCTATCTCCTTGCCTCAGTAGAAGAAATCTTCTCTAGTTTGCGTGAGCAAATTATTGATATTGAAATTGAAGAGGTGTCTGCGGTACTGCATCGCATTCAGCATTTTGATCCTGTTGGGATTGGCGCCATTGATTTGAGTGATTGTTTGCGACTTCAGCTTCAACAGTTACCGGATTCAACTCCGCATAAAGCCAATGCCTTACTTTTGGTAACGCGTTATTTAGATTTGCTTGCGACACATGATCAAGCCAAATTAGTGCGTAAGTTAGGTATTTCAGAAGTAGAGTTGGATAATATTGTTGTTTTAATTCGTACTTTAGATCCTAAGCCGGGTGAAAAAATACAAAGTACTTTGTCGGAATATGTTGTGCCGGACGTTTATGTTAGAAAAATCAATGATCGCTGGCGAGTTGAGCTTAATCCCGATATTGCCCCTAAACTATGCATTAATGAAACTTATGCAAATCTGATTAAAAAATCAGATACAGGCAAAGACAATACCTGTATGAAAGAGCATTTGCAGGAAGCAAAATGGTTTATTAAAAGTTTACATAGTCGAAATGATACGCTTTTGCGTGTGGCAAGTTGTATTGTTGAAAAACAAACTGCTTTTTTTGAGCACGGATCTATTGCGATGAAATCCATGGTATTGCGTGATGTTGCTGAAGAATTAGAACTTCATGAGTCTACGATTTCACGCGTGACGACGCAAAAATATATGCACACCCCTAATGGTATTGTTGAATTTAAATATTTTTTCTCAAGCCATGTTTCAACAGATGGCGGTGGTGAATGCTCCTCAACTGCTATTCGTGCGTTAATTAAAGAACTTATTAGTAATGAAAATATCGCTAAACCGCTCAGTGATAGTAAAATAGCTGAATTTTTAAAAATAAAGGGTATTAATGTTGCCCGCAGAACAGTAGCTAAATATCGCGAAGCGATGTTTATTTCCTCCTCTAGTCAGCGCAAGCGTTTATTGTAAGTGCGTTCGCTGACTTTTTATGTTTCATTTTTTATAAGGAATTATTCCATGCAAGTTATTATTAGTGGTCACCATTTAGAAATTACTGATGCTTTAAAAGCGCATACAGAAGAAAAATTCGCCAAATTAGCGCGTCATTTCGATAAAGTGACAGATGTTCATGTTATTTTAAGTGTTGAAAAGTTAGTACAAAAAGCTGAGGCAAATTTACATTTTTCAGGTACAAAATTTTTTGCTGAAGATCACCAAGAAGATATGTATGTTGCAATTGACGAATTAGTGTCTAAATTAGATCGTCAAATTCTCAAGCACAAAGAAAAACACGCATCACACTAAAATAGCATGCAAAGGTGTGAAAATGTCCTTTCGCACCTTTGATATTCCCTTCTTTTCTTTTACATGCTTTCAGTATCGTTGAAATCATGTATCCAGTCATAATTCATGTCACTTCTCCTACTTGGTACTCAGGGCTGTCATTTGTGTGAGCAAGCACAAGTGCTCTTATCGCAACTAGCAATTCCTGTCGAAAACATCGATATTGCTCATGAAACTCAATGGCAAACAGAGTTTGCTGTTTTAATTCCTGTGTTATACCATTCTATATCACAGCAATATATCCATTGGCCTTTTGATTCAAAGTCAATTCTTTCATTCATTCACTCTTTAAGCGAGACCTAAACCATGTCAAATCCTCTCTTAACACAAACTGATTTACCGCATTTTGATCAAATATTACCAGAGCACGTTCAGCCTGCAATATCAGACTTATTAGTTCGCGCTAAAAAGACGGTTCAAGACTGCCTCCTGGCAACATCAAATTTTACTTGGGAAAATTTAGTAGCGCCTATTGAGCATGCTGAAGATGATTTAAATAAAGCGTGGTCTCCGGTGAGTCATTTAAATGCTGTTATGAATAACGAACAGTTGCGTGAAGAATATAATGCGTGCTTACCGTTGCTAAGTGACTATTCGACTGAAATGGGTCAGAACGAAAATCTGTTTAAAGCCTATCAATTTATTGCACAAAGCGATAATTTCGCATCCCTTGAAAAAGCGCAGCAAAAAATTATTAGCAATGCGCTAAGAGACTTTAAACTTTCTGGTGTTGCTCTAAACGCTACAGATAAAAAACGCTATAAAGAAATTTCACAGCAACTCAGTCAACTTGCTAGTCGCTACGAGGAAAATGTTTTAGATTCTACTAATGCATGGACTAAATTAATTATCAATATTGACGATTTAGCAGGTCTGCCTCAGAGTGCTCTGGATCAAGCAAAGCAAAGTGCTGAAATGTTTCACGTGAAACAATCAATTAATCATGCAAATGACAACGCTATGTTTCACGTGGAACAATCTAATGACTCTGTAGGGTGGTTAATTACATTGCAATATCCCTCCTATATTGCAGTCATGACCTATGCGGAAAATAGAGAATTACGTCGTGAACACTACACTGCTTTTGCGACACGGGCGGCAGAAGGTGAATTTGATAATACACAAATCATGGAGGATATTTTGGCGCTTCGCCATGAAGAAGCACAATTATTGGAGTTTGAGAATTATGCGCAATTGTCCATTGCAGCAAAGATGGCAAGTACAACAGATGAAGTAGTCAATTTCCTTGAAGATTTAGCACAAAAATCTCGGCCTCAAGCGAAAGAAGATATGCATGCTTTACGAAAATTTGCCTTAGAGAGTTATGGCATCGAAAAAGTAGAGGCGTGGGATATTACTTATTTATCTGAAAAGATGCGTCTGGCGAATTATCAGTTATCCCAAGAGGAAGTGAAAAGTTATTTTCCAGTGCCCAAAGTATTAAGCGGTTTATTTGCAATTTTAAATCGGTTGTATGGTTTAACAATTACTGAATTAGCGCATTTCAATCGCTGGCATGACAATGTGCAATTATTTGAAGTGCACGATAAAAACGGCAATAAGCGTGGACGGTTTTATTTGGACTTGTATGCGCGTGAAAAAAAACGTGGTGGCGCGTGGATGGGTGATTGTATTGGGCGTAGAAAAATAAATGCTGACACCATGCAGTATCCGGTTGCCTATTTAGTATGTAATTTCACGCCACCCACAGCAACACACCCCTCATTGTTAACACACGATGATGTCACAACCTTATTTCATGAATGTGGTCATGGACTTCACCATATATTAACACAAGTGAATTATTCAGGTGTAGCTGGCATTAATGGCGTTGCATGGGATGCGGTGGAGTTGCCAAGTCAATTCATGGAAAACTGGTGCTGGGAAAAAGAAGCGCTCGCGTTAATTTCTGCACATTATGAAACGGGTGAAACACTGCCTGAAAGTTTACTTGAAAAAATGTTAGCGGCGAAAAATTTTCAAACCGGTATGAGTATGGTGCGCCAATTAGAATTTAGTTTATTTGATTTTTATATACACCGAGATTTTGATCCAATTAAAGGCGGTCGTATTTATGAAACACTTAATCAGGTTAGAGAGCGTGTGAGTGTTTTACCTGTTCCAGAGTTTAATCGTTTTGCACATGGTTTTTCACATATTTTTGCAGGCGGTTATTCTGCAGGGTATTACAGCTACAAATGGGCCGAAGTGTTGTCCAGTGATGCGTTCTCATTATTTGAAGAAAATGGTATCTTTGATGAAAAAACGGGTCAGTCATTTTTAACAAATATTTTAGAAAAAGGAGGAAGTGACGATGCTATGGAATTATTCAAAAATTTCCGTGGACGCGAACCTTCTTGCGATGCTTTATTGCGCCATAGTGGGATTGAACACTAAAGACCAGCTGAGCTAAATGACCTATTTTTCAAAAGCCGAACAGCGATTTATTTTTTGCGGACGATTGTTTGTTATCTCGTTCGCGTTAAATTTACTTTCATTTTCTGTGATTGCTAAAGAGAGTGCGATTCATCCAAAAATACGCGCAAAACCGCAGTTGTTATTTATTGGGGATTCGCATTCTGTTGGTGTATTCGGGCACGAATTAACCAAGTTACTTACTCAGTCATTGCCGGGGGTAGATATCACAACTGTGGCAAGTTGTGGAAGTGATCCCAAATGGTGGATTGAAAGCAAGCCAACCAGTTGTGGTTTTTGGCAAAGGCGCCCAGATGGTTCTCAAATAGAGGAACACAAAGCCAATACACCAAAATTAGAAAAATTGATGCACAATAAGCCTAAATTAACCATAGTTGCTCTAGGGTCTAATATTGTTTTAATGAATGAAGATGAGCGTATCTCTTATACGGCTAAACTGATGGAAATGATTGAAAAAAAATCCAGTCGTTGTATCTGGATTGGCCCTCCCGATTCAAGAAAATTTAGTGTGCAAGAGATAAATTCAGTTTATAGTCTACTTAAAAAATTGGCTAAACCCCATCATTGCCAATTAATCGATAGTCGAAAATATACGCTCTATCCAAGTATGGGGGGGGATGGTTTACATTATGGCGGAAAAGAAGGTACGGTAATTGCTTTACACTGGGCAGAGAAGGTTTTTTCTCATGATATGAAACCAATACTTTTGAAATCATTTAGCCATGAACGTGAATATAAAAAAAATTGACACATTACAAGATAAAACAATGCTAACGCCCAAGCATAGCAGCTCATATCTCGCCTATTTAGATGGATTGCGAGCGTTTGCAATTATTGCCGTTTTACTTTTTCATGGCGACAATAATTGGTTGCATGGTGGATTTTTAGGGGTTGAGATTTTCTTTGTGATTAGTGGTTTTATTATATCGAAACTACTTTTTGACGAATTGAATAAGACAGGTCGTGTTAATTTGGGGCGTTTTTGGATTCGGCGTTTAAGGCGACTTCTGCCGGCCGCATTTACAATGATGGTCAGTACATGGATTTGTGTGTTGCTTTTATTTCCCGATGAAATCAATCAAATATATGAAGATTTGCCCTATGGGTTTAGTTTTTTAAATAATTGGAATTACATTATTAATGAACGCTCTTATTTTGAGCTTATTGGGCGACCACGGTTATTTGAGCATTTATGGTCACTTGGTATTGAATTTCAGTTTTACGTGGCGTGGGCGTTGATTTGCTGCTTATTATTTAAACAGCCTCGTTGGTTTGCGGCCATGGCAATTATTTATATGGCACTTTATTCCACTTGCCAGATGCTAGCGCTTTATACACCTAATGAAGACCCCTCACGCGTCTATTTTGGAACCGATACACGAGCGAGTGCTTTACTTGTTGGGGCATTACTTGCTTTGTTACTTCAAAACGTTAAGGAGCCACTTAGCTATGCGCAATGTCAACTCACCCATATACTGGGCACTTTAAGTATAGTTGGACTCATATTGTTTTGTGTGTATGCGAAGTCAACAGATTCAGTATTATTTCAAGGCGGTTTTCTTGGTGTATCCTTATTGACAGCCGGTGTTATTGGTTCATGTCTTTTAATGTCAAAACAAAATCACGCAAGTATTCTATTAACTATTTTAAGTAGTGACATACTCAGAATAATTGGCATTCGTGCTTATGGCATTTATTTATGGCACTGGCCGATTTTTGGTTTAACGCAGCCTTGGGTAGATGTGCCATTTGAAGGTGCTACACTCTTTATTTTTAGATTAGTCTTAACTGCTTTTTTCTCTGAAATTACGTATCAATATATCGAAAATCCAATACGAAGTGGATGTATAGATCGAACATTCAAATCCATAATGACCTCAACAGGTACAGAAAAGAAAAAATTAATTACAGTATGGTCATTAACGGGGTGCTTGTGTTTAGCAGGATGTTCAAGTCTTGTGATTGCAACCGAAAATCATTTGGAAATGATTCAACGTCCCCTAATTAATAGCGAGGTACTTGAACAGCTATCAGCCGAAAAAAATGAAGTTGCAGTCGTCGCAACACAGACACCTGAAATTGTCAGCACATCTATGCAATATGATGACACGCCATTAACAAACACCAGCCATAAAAAACAAAATATGGATAATTCGATATTATCAAATACGATTTGTGGGCATACCGAGCAACGTAATAATCAACATAATTTGGAGTTTGAACATGCGAAAAATGGAACTGGCTACATTAATCGTGTTCGAACAGTCGATCAGCCAAATGCGAAAACCCCTGTATTTTTATTAGGTGATTCTGTTATGGTGGGAGCAACGACAGAATTGTTAAAGCGCTTACCTTGCGTGAGTTTGGATTCACAAGTTGGGCGACAACTTGGCAAAGGGATTCAAATTTTAAGTGAGCGTAAAAGCAAAGGTTTACTCAGTGACACGGTGATTATTCACTTGGGAAATAATAGCCCTATTAACTCAAATCAGATAGAAGCATTATTAAATCTTTTAAGTGATACAAAACGCATTATATTTGTGAATTTGAAATTACCGAGAAATTACGAAAGCTCAAATAATCAATTACTTCATGAAGCAGGCGCAAAAAAGCCCAATATTCATTTAATTGATTGGCGCTCAAATAGCATGAATGCCAAAAATGTATTTGGTAGTGATGGCATTCATTTGACGCATCAAGGCGCAAAATTATATGCTAGCTTAATCTCTGATTCGCTTTTAGAATAAAAAAAACAGGCACTTTAGTGACAAATGTGGACAATCACGTTTGTCACTAGCAGTAAGCAGAAAAAAAGATTATTTTTTCCAGCGCAAATCCAAAGTTAAAGGAAAACGGGGATTAATGGGTTCATGAGAAATATCGATACTTCCCGCACTGTGACCATGATCCCAAAAGCGTGAACGACGACGCGCCTCAGCTTCATTTGCATTGACAGGAAAGACATCATAATTGCGTCCACCTGGATGGCTCACATGAT
Source organism: Pseudomonadota bacterium (assembly GCA_039805765.1). GTDB lineage: Bacteria > Pseudomonadota > Gammaproteobacteria > Methylococcales > Methylomonadaceae > UBA10906. The sequence continues at coordinate 114,875 of JBDLTP010000037.1, read as the reverse complement.
AAGTACACCCCCCAATGGAACGTCCACTCCAGCTATCAAATAAATCAAATACCAAAGGCGAATCAGTGGGGATAGTTGGATGCAGTGCGGACGGTGGTGCCCATGCTTTAAATCGAACAGCAGCGATGTATTCACCTGGTACCCCGGTAGGATGCAACGGCAAAACACGTTTATTACAAAGTACCAAATGACGATTTTCTGTCATACCACTGATTTTGACTTGTAGTCGCTCAACGGAAGAATCAACGTAACGAGATGTTCCAGAGCCACTGATTTCTTCACCCAGTACATGCCAAGGTTCAATGGCTTGACGCAATTCAATTTGCACGCCTTCATAAATCACCTTGCCATAACGTGGAAAACGGAATTCTAAAAAGGCGGCAAACCATTCATTCTCAAACGCATAACCGGCATAACGTAAATCAGCGCAAATAGCATGGATATCTTGTTCAATAAAATGCGGTAGCATAAAACGATCATGCAGTGCTGTATTCCAATAAACTAATTTTCCTTGATGTGGCGTTTTCCAAAAACGCGCAACTAATGCACGCAGTAAAAGGGATTGCAGTAAACTGAGTTGATAATGCGGTGGCATCTCAAAAGCACGTAACTCAAGCAATCCAAGTCGACCAGTGGCTGAATCAGGCGAATACAATTTATCAATACAAAATTCAGCGCGATGCGTATTACCTGTCAAATCAATTAACAAATTACGCAATAGCCGATCCACAAGCCAAGGCTGCAAATTTTCTTCGCCTAATGTTATTTTTTTGTCTATTTGCGCAAAAGCAATATCGAGCTCATACAAATTATCATCACGCGCTTCATCAACGCGTGGCGCTTGGCTGGTTGGGCCAATAAATTGCCCAGAAAAAAGATAAGATAAACACGGATGCTGCTGCCAATAGGTAATTAAACTCCGCAGTAAATCGGGTCGACGCAAAAAAGGGCTATCGGCAGCCGTGATACCACCTAACGTAATATGATGTCCTCCACCAGTCCCCGTATGGCGCCCATCAAGCATAAATTTTTCTGCACAAAGTCGCGTTAAACGTGCTTCTTCATAAAGAATTTTGGTATTCTTGACCAACTCTTGCCACGTAGCCGCTGGATGAATATTAACTTCAATCACACCGGGATCGGGTGTAATTGAAAGCGACAGTAATCGTGAATCACGCGGTGGAGCGTAGCCCTCTAAACGAATGGGTAATGCACATTTTTCAGCCGTATCTTCAATTGCTGCAAGTAATTCAAGCCATGTTTCTAGAAGCGTTAGCGGAGGCATAAAGACATATAAAAAGCCTACTCTCACTTCAAAAACCAATGCCGTATGAATAACTTCTTTTGGGCTAGGCGTTGTGTGAATCTCCTCAGGTTTTTCAATTTCTTGATCGCAGGGATAAGCAGATAGCGGATGTTGCTCTGCAAAAGGATCAGAGGGTAGCTCGATTTCAAAATCTTCTGGCGCCACCCATGGCAAACTGTTTAGCGGTAAACGTAGCCCCATAGGAGAGTCACCTGGGACAAGATATAATCGGTCATGTCTAAGGGGCCAAAGGCTCGATTGCCATTTATGCGTTTTATTTAACGCTTTCAGCGGTAAAACATAACCGACTATTTCACCTAAATTGGCTTGTAAATCAATTTTATGGGTATCAATATTGATTGGTTGGCGACTTTCTTTATCTAAGGCAATCCATGGATCTTCGTAGGCCGGAATTAAATAACCTGAGTTTAAGGCTAACCTTGCTGTTAATTTTTCCGCGAACTTGCGCAGTGTTGCAGTTTCAATGTGTTGAGACTGCTTTGCGATTAAAGATTCATTATGCCAAACGGGAACGCGATCACTACGCCAGTACATATTTAATGCCCAGCGTGGCAAAGGTTCGCCGGGATACCATTTACCCTGACCAAAATGCAACGCACTATGAGGCGCAAAACTTTTTTGTAATCGGGATAAAAGCGTATTCGCAAGCGTCCATTTTTCTTCACCTAACGCAGCAATATTCCATTCAGCACCTTCCATGTTATCAACTGATACAAAGGTAGGTTCACCACCTTGGGTTAAGCGAACATCTAAGTCTTGGAGCTGCATGTCAACATGCTCACCTAAGGCTAGAATTGTTTGCCATTGCTTTTCATCGAAGGGTTTAGTGACACGGGGATCTTCATGAATGCGTGTCACAATCATTTCAACATCTAAAGTGGATTCACAAATGCCCGTCATTCCGCTTACAGGCGCCGCTGACGATGGAATAGCTGTTGCTGCTAGAGGTATGTGCCCTTCACCTGCAAGGAGGCCTGACGTGGCATCTAAGCCCACCCAGCCAGCACCCGGAATATAAGCTTCACACCACGCATGTAAGTCGGTGAAATCGACATCCGTTCCTGAAGGGCCATCAAGCGGCTTTTCGTCAGCGACCAATTGAATGAGATAGCCAGATACAAAACGTGCTGCTATGCCTAAATGCCGTAAAATTTGAACAAGTAACCACGCACTATCCCGACACGATCCTGATTTTTTTTCTAATGTTTCTTCGCAGCTTTGCACACCCGCTTCCATGCGAATCAGGTAATTGATTTCATGATGAAGCTGTTGATTCACATAAACCAGAAAATTGGTGGTAGTGATACCCTCTGGAATATGGGTGGAAAACTTTTTTAACCAGCCATCAAGTCGAGGACTATCGGTTACGATTTCTAAAAAGGGCGCTAATTCTGTTTTTAAATTCGCCGGATAAGTAAAAGGAAATTGTTCTGCCCAATCTTCCACAAAAAAATCAAATGGATTGATAATCGTCATATCCGCAATTAAATCGACATTAATTTCAATTTCTTGCGTAGGCTTTGGAAAAGTAATACGTGCGACAAAATTGCCATACGCATCTTGCTGCCAATGCACAAAATGATTGGCTGGTTTAATATGCAGAGAATAGCTTGATATAGGCGTTCGACTGTGTGCGGCGGGGCGCAAGCGAATTTCATGTGGAGAAATGACCACTTGACGATCAAACACATAGTGCGATTTATGATGCAGGGCAACTTGGATTGTCATAATGGTCAACTCTCTATGTAGGCTTTACAGATTAAAAAGGGGGCGGATTATTGCTTAACCAATGTGGGTTTGGGAGCGACGTAAAAACACTGCGTAGCCCCTCACCCCAACAACGACTAATTTGTGCAAAATATTCATCATTTTGAGTAATATGCTGAAAATTCAAATCCAAACTGTTATTTTGGTAACACACTAAATCAATGGGAAATCCAACGGATAAGTTGCTACGCATCGTCGAATCAAATGACACTAAAATACACTTTACGGCGTCATTAACAGGCGTTTTAGGGCTTATTACTCGATCAATAATTGGTTTTCCATATTTTGTTTCGCCAATTTGAAAAAATGGATTTTCTTCACTGACTTCAATAAAATTTCCCTCGGCGTAGACTAAAAATAAGCGCATAGGTTCATTTTTAATTTGACCGCCAACAATAAAATTGACACTTGAATCAATATTGCTTTGTGAAAGAAAAACACCTTCTCGATCACGTACCTCGCGAAGACACTCACCAAGTAACGTGGCGACGTCAAACATAGACTTCACATTCCAAATATTGCGAATTTCTTGCTGTGAACTCCGCTGCTCAAGTAAATTAATTGCGTTTTGCGTAACCGATAGATTACCCGAACTCAAAATGATGATTGCTCGATCACCCCGATTAAAAAAATTACGCATTTTCTTAAAGCTTGATACTTGATCAAGTCCCGCGTTAGTTCTGGAGTCTGAAGCGAACACCATGCCCTCGTTCAGCTTCAATGCAACACAATAAGTCATAATTATTATTTTTAAGTTGTGATTTGTTGTTGTGATTGCACCGCTCTGCGAGTAGGTAAATTATCAAAATTATCTCTGCGAGATAAATAGGCATCTCGAATATTTTTGCCAAGTGAATCCATGTGACCAAGAAAATCCGTTAGATATTCATGTAGGCCTTGTGCAAAAACATCTTCAATGCGCCCAAAGTGCAGTGCGGCATGTTGTTCGCCTGCGCACCTGCGTGCTTCTCTGCCTGCTAAACCGTTAATATCAATCAAAGCAGATTCCACTTCATTCATGCAGGCATGCAACGAACGAGGCATATCGTCCCTTAAAATGAGCAATTCAGCAACGCGTAATGGTGAAATAACATCACGATAAATTTTTCGATACGCTTCAAATGCACTCACCGATTTAAGCAAAGAGCCCCATTGATAATAGTCTGCCGCACTGCCGACACTATCAGTTTCAGTGAGTAAAATATGATATTTCACATCCAAAATTCTCGCGGTATTGTCCGCACGCTCTAAAAACGTTCCCAGTTTGATAAAACTAAGTGAGATATCTTTGAGTATGGTTCCAAGTGTGACCCCACGAAATAGATGAGAGCGATCTTTTACCCAATCAAAAAAATCGGGAAATTGCTCATGCTCCATTTGCTCAGAAACACGATTAAGCTCGAGCCATGTCGCATTAATAACCTCCCACATTTCTGACGTAATTGCACTGCGAACTGCCCGTGCATTTTCACGCGCCATTTTTAAACAGGTGTAAATACTCGATGGATTATCTGGATCTAGCGCTAAGTAATAAGTCACGGTCTCCGCTTTAGCCAATCCGTATTTACGCTCATAACCTGCCGCGCAACCGGTAATATTGAGCGGCGCGTACCATAAATAAGCCTCTGTCCCTTCAATATCTAGAGGCAGTAATGACGTACGATGAGCAACATCAAGAACGCGAGCGGTGTTTTCAGCACGCTCAATATGACGTGCCATCCAAAATAAATTTTCTGCTGTGCGCGATAACATATTAATTCTCCAATACCCAAGTGTCTTTTGTTCCACCACCTTGTGACGAATTGACAATTAATGAGCCTTCACTGAGGGCAACTCGTGTTAATCCACCCGGTACCAGACGAATTTCTTTTCCCGACAATACAAAGGGACGTAAATCGACATGACGAGGGGCAACGCCTGATTCCACAAGCGTTGGGCATGTTGATAGTGCAAGTGTTGGTTGAGCAATAAAATTGGCTGGATCACTTAAAATACGTTGCTTATAAGCTTCAATTTCCGCTTTTGAGCTGGTTGGCCCAACTAACATTCCATACCCACCAGATCCCTGAACTTCCTTAACAACTAATTCAGGCAGATGTTCAAGTACATAGTTAAGATCGTCTTTAATACTTAAACGCCATGTTGGCACATTGGATAGCAGGGGTTCCTCGCCTAAATAAAACTTAATCATGTCAGGAACAAATAAATAGGTCGATTTATCATCGGCAACTCCAGTACCTACGCCGTTTGCAAGTGACACATTCCCGTGACAATAGGCATCAATTAAACCGGGAACGCCTAATGTTGAATCAGGTCTGAATACACGCGGATCAAGAAAATCATCATCTACACGACGATAAATAACATGCACCTGCTGAGCCCCTTCGGTGGTGTGCATGTACACTTTTTTATCGTGAACAAATAAATCTTGCCCTTCTACGAGCTCAACGCCCATTTGGCTAGCCAAAAAAGCATGTTCAAAATAAGCGCTGTTATAAGAACCCGGTGTCATCACCACGATAACAGGATCACTAATGCCATAAGGCGCTGACTCACGCAGGGTATCAAAAAGCATTTGCGGGTAATGCTCAACGGGCTCAATGGCATGGCTTGCAAATAGTTCAGGAAATAAGCGCATCATGGTTTTGCGATTTTCAAGCATATAAGAAACACCTGAAGGTGTTCGCAAATTATCTTCGAGAACATAAAAATCATTTTCCGCCACACGCACTAAATCAATGCCAGCAATATGCGCATAAACTTGATTAGGTAAATTAACGCCTTGCATTTTTTCGCAATAAAGCACATTTCCTAAAACTTGTTCTTTGCCAATAATGCCAGCTTTGATGATATCTTGATCATGATAAATATCATGTAAAAACGCATTTAATGCTTTGACGCGCTGTTTAATACCGCGCTCAAGTCGATTCCACTCAGTGGCGCTAAAAATACGGGGGACCACATCAAAAGGGATAAGTCGCTCAGATCCCGTGGATTCGCCATAAACGGCAAATGTAATACCTAAACGTCTAAAAAGTAATTCGGCCTCTGCACTTTTACGCTCAAGAGCACCACTAGGTAATTGGTTTTGCCAATGTTGATAACGCTGGTAAATATCACGAATGGTCTGATTATCAATACGCATTTCATCGAAATAATTTTTTGCTTTCATGTTCATGCTTTACCTAAAAAATTAACTTTGTTTAAGTTAATGCAATCGATATACCATGATTCATGAGAAATAATTTATGTTTTTATCTTATTGATTTTATTAATTAAAAATATTATTTATGATTTTGGTTTCAAAAAAAATTATAAATAATTTTCTTTGGGAGGTGCCTTTGCACCAAAAAAATCAAGGATTATTTTGTTATGCACTATTTTGGATCTTCAGTGAGGATGAATCATAAAAATCAGACGGATAACGTTTAATTGTGATTTAGGCTGCGTTGAGTTTTGATGATTTCAAAAAAATTAAGAAACATTGCGATAATAATTGTGAGGAGATGTAACAAAAATAGTTTGATGATACTAAAGCATCGTTTACAATACTGTCATATTTATGGTAACGCGTTGCCTAACCTTCTTTCTTAATATACAAAGCCGAGTTCTTTGGCTACTCACTCACGAGCGACTTAGCGCATTAACATGGCACTGGCATTTAATCTCCCAATCTATTTAACTTTTCTTCGCATTGCGTTGATACCCTTGCTTGCGGTCGTTTTTTACATGCCTTGGCAATATAGTAATCTTGCGTGTACGTTAATTTTTTTATTAGCTGGATTTACAGATTGGTTAGATGGTTATTTAGCCCGGCGAATGCAACTCGAAACGCAGTTTGGGGCTTTTTTAGACCCTGTGGCGGACAAATTGATGGTCACTGTTATTCTAGTGATGCTGGTTGAGCGAATTCACAGTCCTTACCTTGCTATTCCAGCGGCCATTATTATTGGGCGAGAAATTACCATTGCCTCTTTGCGCGAATGGATGGCGGAAATTGGTAAACGCTCGCAGGTTCAGGTGTCAGTGCTGGGTAAATGGAAAACCAGTGCGCAAATGCTCGCCATTGGCTTTTTTCTCTATCGCGATGATCTGTTTGGATTGCCCGTTTTATCACTAGGATATGGCTTACTTTATGTCGCGGCTATTCTCACATTATGGTCGATGATTCAATATTTACAGGCGGCTTTTACCGCTATTAATTCTACACAAAAAACCGATCATTGATTGATTGGCTCCCTGAGAATAAAATGGAACAAGAAAAAATTTCTACCCAAAAAAACACGCAAGTGCAAGACGAGATTTTGCGCTGTGCACTGAGTTTATTTGTTCAAAAAAGTTATTTAAATACCTCATTAAGTGATATTGCGTTGGCCGCAAAACTAACTAATACGCAAGAAATTTATGCGTATTTTGATAATAAACAGCATCTGGCGTGCGTTTTATATAGTAATATTGTGGATAGTTTGAGTGTGTCTATTGACGATATTCGCCGTCGAAATAAAAAATCGACGGATCAGTTGCATAGTTTGGTCGATTTATTATTTAAATTAGTTGATCAAGCGCCAGATGCGTTACGTTTTTTATTAACCGTTAATCATGCAGAATTTTTGCGTGATGAAAAACCGTTTTTGAAAACGCCAGCGGTTAATAAAATGCTGAAAATTTTTCAGTTGGGCATCAATAATGGTGAAATTCGCTCGCTTGAGCCTATGTTAATTTACAGTTGCTTTTTTGGTATTATCTATACTACGTTAGAATTAATTTTAAATGGAACATTAGATAAAAAAAGTGAATTATATCAGTCACAAGCATGGATTGCTGCTTGGAATACTATCGCTAAAAAATAATTTTTGGATTGTCTATAAAAAGCGACGGGCATTTGAGTGAAACACGGCCTGCTTTTATCATATTCAAATAGGACGCTCTCTATATGTTGTTTGATATCAAAAATCAGTTGCGAAAAAAACAAATTAGATTGCGTTTTCTCGCTTTAGTCAGTGCTTTTGTTTTTTCTGCCGCTGTTTTAGTGTCTACTGACTTCTCACCGGTTAGCAAAATGCTTATGGTTGGCGTTTTTATCAGTTACCTTCTTATCATACGCCACACTCGTCAATACGAAAAAATTGTCACAAATATTTTAGATGATCTACGGCTCCAAAAAAGCGCGTTAGATCAACACGCCACTGTTAGCATCAGTGACAGTCACGGAAAAATTATTTATGTCAATCAACGCTTTTGTGAAATTAGTGGTTACAGTGAACATGAGTTAATTGGGGAAAATCATCGTATTTTAAAGTCCGGATATCATTCAAATGACTTTTTTATGGATATGTGGGCAACCATCACAAGTGGCCGTATTTGGGAAGGTACTATTTGTAATCGTTCAAAAAATGGTCACTTTTACTGGGTAAAATCTACCATTCTTCCATGTAAGGATGAAAATGGCAAAATTGAGCGTTATATCTCGGTTCGAACGGATATTACGGCTCAAAAAGAACTCGATAATGTTACCGCGCAAACTGAAACATGGCAAAAAACGATATTAGATAATTTAGGTGATGGGGTTTATACGCTTGATGAGAATGGTTTTTTAACCTATTTAAACTCTGAAGCGGAGCGCATATTAGGTTGGAAACTTGAGGAAGTTAAAGGGCAGTTTATTCATGCAATTATTCATCCTCAACGCTTAGATGGCACAATCCTCCCGTTTGAAGAAAGTTCAATTTCGCTGTGTATGAAGTCTAAAAAACGCCATCGCTCAGATGATGAAATTTTCTTTCATAAGCAGGGTCAACGTGTTGAAGTCAGTGTGGTCGCCTCACCGCTCATTGATGGTGATAAGGTAGTTGGCTCAGTGGCTTGTTTTCGCGATATTAGCCGTATTAAAGCGATTCAAGAAGAACTCAAACTCGCCAAACAACACGCTGAAAATGCCGTGCGCATTAAATCTGATTTCCTCTCTACAATGAGTCACGAAATTCGGACACCGATGAATGGTGTAATCGGTATGACAGATCTTTTACTCGATACCCCCCTTAATGAAGAGCAAGTGGAATTTGCCAATATTATTAAGACCTCCTCACACTTACTGCTGACAATTATCAACGATATTTTAGATTTTTCAAAAATTGAAGCGGGGCAGCTTCAAATAGAATCCATTGAGTTTTCTTTACAGCACTTGTTAGAAAGTAGTGCTGATATGATGGCAACTCGAGCCTATGAAAAATCGTTGTCACTGATGACATTTATTGATCCCGATCTTCCAAAATTGCTTATTGGCGATCCTATTCGCATTCGTCAAATTCTGCTGAATTTCTTTAGTAATGCCATTAAATTTACCGCGTATGGCGCGGTCATTTTGCGTGCAACAATCCTTGAGCAACAACCCGATGACGGGATTGTTTGGGTTCACGCAGAAGTGAGTGATAGTGGAATAGGTATCTCCGCACAAGCGCAGGAAAATTTATTTAAACCGTTTTCTCAAGCGGATAGTTCAACCACCAGAAAATATGGTGGCACAGGTCTTGGGCTTTCAATTTCAAAACGTTTAGTTGAACTCATGGGCGGACGTATTGGCCTGACGAGTATCGAAGACAGCGGCTCTACTTTTTGGATTGAAATTCCATTAAAAATCGCGCTCACACAAAAAGAATTTTCGATTGAAAAATCGCGTGGTAAACGCGTTTTAGTTGTTGGTGAAAACAGCGGAAATCACGATATTTATTTAGCGTATTTAAGCGCTTGGGGATGTTTGATTAATACAGCAGATAATGTTGGTGAAATGTTGTTTTTACTTAATGATGCGAAATCTATTGGGCATGATTATGATTTGCTTTTATTAGCAGAATTGAAAATTGATAATCTGTTGAGCATGATTGATGCTGTTCATTCAGAGGGACATTTCCACTATTTACCAATTATTGCGTGCCAAGATGCGCTTGATGCCAATTTGAAACAGCAATTACTCAATAATGGTGTGACGAGCGTATTGGTTAAACCCGTTAAGCAATCGGTGTTATTTGATTCTATTGTTAAAGTGTTTCATCCTGAAGATTTTGCTGAAATTGAAAATAATGGGCAGACAGTTATGCGCTCAGTGCTTCCTCGCTCAGTCATGCAAAAAAACGCCATATTACCCCAAAAGCAATTTTTAATTCTCCTTGTTGAAGATAATTTGGTCAACCAGCAAGTTGCGCAACATTTGCTAGGCAAATTAGGTTACAGTATTCACATAGCTAATCATGGTAAAGAAGCATTAGAAAAGCTTGATGCAACAAATTACGCATTGGTTTTAATGGATTGTCAAATGCCGGTAATGGATGGATTTGAAACGACACGAATTATTCGAGAGTCTGAATCACGCGTCAATAAAAGACGACTTCCCATTATCGCTATGACAGCGAATGCCATTGAAGGTGATAAAAAATTATGTTTAGATGCGGGCATGGATGATTATATGACCAAGCCAATTAGCAGTGCTGTTTTATCGAAAATGCTTGATAAATGGCTGCCAGAAGAAGAAAACACCGAAGAAATCGAATTGTTTTCAATTGGTTTAGATGACGGCTCTAAAAACGAAGAAATAGTTGATGAAACGCCTATCGATAGGCAGCGTCTAAGTGCTTTATTTGATGATGATATTGAAATTATAAATGAATTACTTGATGTTTTCTGTGACTCCCTCGCTTCGTTGAAAATTAAAATAAACAGTGCTTTGGCTAATCGCTCTGAGACAATCAAAGCCATTGCTCATGAAATAAAAGGCTCGTCATATAATGTCGGTGCGTTGAAATTAGCTACATTAGCAGAACAACTTGAAAAAATTTCAGTAGACAAAAATTGGCCTGAAATTGAGGAATTAACTGCACAAATTCAAATTGAAATGGATCGTGCTCAACATTTTATTCAAAATAATAAATAGGTATTGCTATGTACCAAGTCTTAATTGTTGATGATAATGCAACTAATCTCACTTTGTTTCGTCATTTGCTAAAAAAAATAGACGATTTGGAATCTATTTGTTTTAGTGAGCCAAAACAAGCCATTGATTGGTGTGGTAGCCATGAACCGGATTTAGTTTTACTGGATTACATGATGCCAGAAATGGACGGCCTAGAATTTATTATGCATTTCAAAGCCATTTTTGAGCATCAGACGATTCCCATCATTATGGTGACTGCCGATACTGAAAGTGATGTGAGAACCAATGCGCTCGATTTAGGTGCGTATGATTTTCTCAATAAACCCGTTGATAAACTGGAATTATTAGCACGCGTGCGTAACTTATTGGCTCTGCGTGAGAGCCAACGAGCACTTTCTGATCGCGCCGCATGGTTAGCAACTGAAGTTAAAAAATCTACCGAGGAAATTCGCGCACGAGAGCGTGAAATGATTATTCGCTTGTCAAAAGCTGCCGAGCATCGTGATCCTGAAACAGGTCAACATTTGATTCGAATGGCTAATTATGCACGGTTAATTGCTGGAGAGTTAGGGCTTTCTATTGAGGAACAAGATTTAATCCTTGAAGCGGCGCCCATGCATGATATAGGCAAAGTGGCGACACCTGATGCCATTTTACTTAAACCGGGAAAATTGACGGAGGAAGAATTTTTCATTATGAAACAACACGCCTCTATTGGTCATGCAATTTTAGATGGAAGTGAATGTGTTCTCATTTCGACAGCGGCAATACTGGCACTAACACATCATGAAAAATTTGATGGCAGTGGTTATCCTAATAGTTTAAAAGGCGAGAATATACCGCTTTATGGTCGAATTGTTGCTGTTGCCGATGTCTTTGATGCACTGACGTCCCCACGCCCCTATAAACGCGCTTGGACGCTTGAGGAAGCGTGTCAATTTTTAAGAGATAACAGTGGTTCACATTTTGATCCACAATGTGTGAATGCTTTTTTTAACGTGTGGGATGATGTATTAGATATTCATACGCGTTATCAAGATGAGCCTTCTGAAGTTGATAGAACATTGGTGCACCATTAAGATTTTTTTTAGTGCGGGTGAAAGTTCAGGTGATCAGCACGCTGCCAATTTATTTGCCGAATTAAGAACACAGCGTCCAACACTTATTGGCGTTGGAATGGGTAGTGTTAAAATGGCTGAGGTGGGGATTGATCTTTGCTATGACTCAAGTAAAATTTCTGTCATTGGGGTAGCTGAAGTAGTAGCACGCTATAGCGAAATACGTCGGGTACTTAAAGCAATGCAAAATGCCTTGCTTCATGAAAATCCAGATTTACTTATTTGCGTTGATTACAAAGAATTCAATTATCAATTAGCAAAATTCGCAAAAAAGCATGGCATAAAAGTTTTATTCTACGTGAGTCCCCAAGTATGGGCTTGGCGGCGTGATCGCGTGAAGAAATATGGTGCCGTGATTGATATGATGGCGGTCATTTTCCCATTTGAAAGTGCATATTATGAAGCTGAAAACGTTCCTGTGCGTTATGTAGGGCATCCATCCATAGATAAAGTCATCCCTAAATTAAGCAAGCAAGGTGCTCTGGCAGCGTTTAATTTAAATTCCAATGCGCCAGTTGTCGGATTGGTTGCTGGGAGTCGTGTGAATGAAATTAAGCGCTTATTGCCCATTATGTTGTCTGCTGCACAGCAATTAAAACTGCGTTTCCCAACGTGCCAGTTTATTTTACCGCAAGCCGATTCAATTTCTGATGAGCTCATTGAGTTTTATTTAAACATGGCGGATATTGATGTTAGGGTCATTAAACATCAGCAGTATGATGTGATGCAATGTTGTGAGGTGATAATGACATGCTCGGGAACAGCGACTCTTGAAATCGCTTTGATGAATATCCCTATGGTGATTTGCTACAAATTAAATGCGCTGACGTATTGGCTTGGGCGGTATTTGGTTAAAACACGTTTTATTGGATTACCTAATATTATTTTTGGTGAAAGTATTGTACGTGAATTAATTCAGCACGATGCAACATCTGAAAATTTAGCGAATGAAGTGTCACATTTATTAAGTCATCCAGCAGCTGCCCAAATTCAACGCGATAATCTAAATATTGTTCGCGAAAAATTAGGGCAGGGTGGCGGCATTCAAATCATGGCAAAACTTGTCTTGGAGATGTTGCCTGCCTAACTAGGGATTCAAGGCAGTTTTTAATGCGTTTAAAAAAGCTTGATTTTCCTCAGGTGCTCCAACAGTAACACGCAAACAATCACGCAGTAGCCCGCCTTGTGGTGACATATTTTTAATTAAAACCCCTTGTGATTTCAGTGATTCAAAAATCCGACTGGCATTCTCTTGCGGCACTTTAAATAAAATAAAATTGGCAGCGCTTTCATAAGCACAAATTTCATCTAGCGCATTAATGGCGTTAAACATAACGGTGCGTTCAATGCAAATTGCCTTGGTTTGCTCTTCAAAAATCAAGTGATTCTCTAGTGCGAATTGGACGCTGGCTTGGGTGAGTACGTTAATATTGTATGGAAGACGGATTTTATGAAGTTGCGCAATAATTTCATTTTCGCCAACAATATATCCAAGGCGCAAACCAGCTAAACCCAATTTTGAAACAGTGCGCATAACAAGTACATTGTGCATAACCTTGTGCATAAAACTTGATTTATTGGCGAAAGGCTCATAAGCTTCGTCGATAATCACCAGTCCCTTCGCTGCCTTTATGATGCACTCTATAGCCTTTTCATCAAAAAGATTTCCTGTTGGATTATTAGGGTATGCTAGGAAAATAACGGCGGGACTATGTAGCTCAATGGCATGAAGCATCGCAGGTAAATCGAGATCAAAATTATCTTCTCGCAGTGAAACGCCATGATAATGCAACCCTAAAGAATCACTAATTTGTTTATACATCACAAAGCTAGGCGTCGTGCTTAATACATGTGAATCAGGTGGCAGAGCCATGAGCAATAACTGAATAATTTCATCTGATCCGTTACCCAGTAAAATATCTACTGACTCAGGAAGTTGATTGCGCAATTTAAGCGTGCTCGATAATGTGTGTGCTTGTGGATCAGGATATCGATTAATTTCACACTCGTTTAGACACTCTAGCCATTGATTTTTTAATGACTGCGGCCAAGTATACGGATTTTCCATTGCATCGAGTTTAATAAAGCCTTTCGCATTGGCGACATGATACGCAGAGAGTGCTAAAACTTCGGGACGAAAGAGTGTATGAATAAAATGTGATTTTGACATGAATTTTGAGTATGAATACTAAGAGTAAAAAATGACTGACATTTTAACCGATTTAGCTGACAAACAACGTGAAATAGATGAAAGTTGGATGCGCTATGCTATTCGACTTGCTCAACGCGCACAAGATCAAGGTGAAGTGCCTGTGGGGGCTGTATTGGTTAAAAATGAAAAAATGATTGCTGAAGGTGCTAATGCCGTCATTGCATTGCATGACGCATCCGCGCACGCAGAAATTGTCGCTTTGCGGCAAGCAGGTAAAAAGATTGAAAATTACAGATTAATTGATACTACGCTCTATGTGACGTTAGAGCCTTGCGTTATGTGTATGGGAGCAATTGGTCAAGCGCGAATCAAACGGCTGGTTTTTGGTGCTTTTGACGAAAAAAGAGGCGCTGTATGCAATGCTCTGCACCTTGCGAATGCAGAATTTTTAAATCATCATGTCAACTGGCGCGGTGGAATTTTAGAAACACACTGCGCGCAAATACTGAAAGACTTTTTCATCTCTCGGCGTCATAAAGCAATATAAAAAAATTATTTGATTTGAAACTCTTTTACTATATCAACAAGTTCAATGGGACTAAATGGCTTGACTCGATACACATCAGCACCCGCTTGCATACCACTGTCAATATCAGACTGTTGACCTTTACCAGAAAGCAAAACAACGAAACAAGACTGATGTTCGGAGGCCTTAATTTTGCGACACAAGTCAAGCCCATTCAGTTCGCCAGGCATCATTACGTCTGCGATGACAACGTCAGGGCGCTCATCAAGCGCTAATTTTAAACCATCAACACCATTTTCTGCCTCAAATAACTGATAATCCGTTTGACGAGTAAACGTAATCCGTAAAAGTGTCCGTAATTGGACATTATCATCAACAATTAAAATCTTCAGCTTTTTATCAGCCATCGTAAATTTCCTTTAACGTGTCATTATGCAAAACAGCAAAAAACTAAACAATTTTTATGATTTGGTTTCGTATTTTTGATCTCGAGTTACATTCTAGCAAAAAAATTACACGGTTTCATTCAATAATGATTGACTCATTGATGCATATACGGATTTAAGTGGCTTAAAACTGTTATTTGAGGTCATGAGGCCACTAATTAATCCGGCATTTTGTAGCTGCTGCTTTAGTGTATCTAAATTTTTACTGATTAAATTGGTAGTTTCAGGTAATTGATTTTTAAAGTGGGTATTGATAACGCCATTTTGATATGAAATGACGCATTGCACATTACCTAGCGCAGGAGGCGCAAGCGTTAAACTTACAGACCAATGTTGATCCAGCTGGTTTTGTGCGTTAGGTGTTTTATCATGCTGAATTTCCATCGCTAATGTTTCAATTTTGTTATCAATTAAGAATGGCAATTCAAGCGCCCATAATTGTTTGTTTCCATCCTCTTTAGGTAGCGAATGGAGTTGATCGAGCACCACTTTTGCCAGTGCATTTTCTGTTTTATTGTGCAAACTCTTCAAACCTTCCACTTGATTTTTGCTCAGCTCAAATTCGCGTTGTTGCGCAAGTCCTTGCTTTATGGTACTCATTAATTTAAACAAATCATTTTTAAAATCGTTACTCAGTACTGCATTTGCGGACGCATCATGGCTTGCATGGACTAAATGAGCTGAGGATTCTTCTTCTATCTGGGGCGCTTTTAAATGCGGCAGAATATCATTAGCGAGTTGCTTTAAGGATTGTGGAATGTTTTCAGCGCGTGCGAGTTGCACTAATTCCGCATGAAGTAGCGCCTTTGTTTGTGTTAATGCAGATTGCGTTTCTTTATTATCTTGCGTCAATGAATTTGCAGTCGCATCTTGTTTTAATAAGCTTTGCAAAAAATTAGACGTTAACTGTTTTAACTGCGAACTCACCCCTTCATATTGCATTAAACGCAGCAAGGGCAATTTCAAATCAATAGGCGGCGCTGAGGGCGTAACAGTAGGCGTGGCGGTGCGAGGAGGTGCTTTTAGAAAAGTAGGCGTTGCAGCCGCGTTCGCCTCAAAGAAAATCCCAGAAGAATAAACTAAATGCTTTAATTTTTGGGGATCAAATAATTGTTCTTTAGGTTGTAAATGCTCAAATAGGGCAGAGGCATTTTGTTTTAATGTTTGCGCCAGGGATTCATTTTTAATATCCATGTGTGGCAAATTAGTGCGTAATTGATTAAATAATACGCTGGATGATTCATGACGTGGCAATAATTGTTTCATGTACTCATTCACTTGCGCTTGATGAATAGCTTGTGGCGTGGTGGGCAATTGTTTGAATTCGGGCATTGAGCCAATTTTTGTAATGGCTAATGTTAATGATTGCCCCACACGAAGTGCTTCGCCTTTTTCATTAGGCAGTCGTTGCAATTGACTAGGATCAATGCTGATAAGCATTTTTTTAGCGCCATTGATGGATTTTTGTGCATCTTCAATATACATTTGCAATTGAATTTTTTGACCAACTAACCCAACAACCTCTGCTTGCATACGATGTTGACCTTGAACATTATTAGCAAAATTTTTTAACGATTCATCAATGCGATTCATGAGCGGGGCATTTGCTAACGTTAAACGCATCGCATTCATCTTTTCTGCGCTTGGAAACGTGGCATTGGAAGCTGAAGCATTGAGCGCAATAACTTTAAATTCCAGCTCAGGATGAGTTTTCGAGACTTGTAAGGTAATATTTTGTCCTAAATGCGGCGTAAGAGATGCCCAGGAATTATGATTTTCAACGGCAATAAATTGCCCACCCCACTTTAAGGTAATCACGCTATCATTAATAGCGGAGACGTTAACAGAAAGTTTTTGTCCAACAGTTAAATTTAAATTACTTTCTACCAATGACTTCATGGCTTGGAGCATTTGATTGTTAAACGACGATGTTTGAATATCCATGTAAAATTCCTAAGCGCAAAAATAAACTTATAGGGGATATTACTTTATCGTGAGTTGAGCGCAAAACTAAAATTGTGAGAAATGAGAACCACGTCACAATTTTCAATAATATCGAGAAGTTAACGCTAAGTATCGCCCGATATTTTGCGATACTTAGCAGGCAAGAGATAACGAGAAGGTTAAGCCTTTTCTTTTCCAGCAGGTTTAATTAAACGAATGCCCAACTCTTTTAGTTGCTCATCCGTTACAACTGCAGGAGCACTTACCAAAGGACATGCAGCGGATTGTGTTTTGGGGAAGGCAATCACGTCACGAATTGAGCTGGAGCCCGTCATTAACATCACTAAACGATCAAGCCCAAATGCCAAGCCGCCATGTGGAGGAGCACCATATTTTAGCGCATCGAGTAAGAAACCAAATTTTTCACGTGCTTCATCTTCACCAATGCCTAAAATTTCAAATACAGTTTGTTGCATCGAAGGACGGTTTATACGAATTGATCCCCCCCCTACCTCAGTTCCGTTTAACACTAAATCATAAGCACGAGAAAGCGCTGTGCCTGGAGTTGATTTCAACTCCTCAACCGAGCAACTAGGCGCGGTAAAGGGGTGATGAATTGCATTAAATCGCCCCGCTTTTTCATCCCAATCAAACATGGGGAAATCAATGACCCAAACGGGTTTCCACTCCCCTTGAATCAAATTCAAGTCGTGACCGAGTTTCACGCGCAATGCCCCCATAGCTTCATTGACAATGCTGGTTTTATCCGCACCAAAGAAAATTAAATCACCATTTTGTGCATTAGTTTTTGCTAATACACTTGCCCACACTTCTGCCGGAGCAAATTTCACAATCGGTGATTGTAAGCCCTCAATGCCCGAACTTAAATCGTTGACTTTGATATATGCCAAGCCTTTTGCGCCATAAATACTAACGAATTTAGTTAAATCATCGATATCTTTACGACTTAAATCTCCCCCATTAGGGACGCGCATAGCAACGACGCGACCTTTAGGGTCATTTGCAGGTGCAGAGAAAACTTTGAAATCAACGGCTTTCATCTCCTCGCCAATATCAACTAATTCAAGCGGGATGCGTAAATCAGGCCGATCCACACCAAAACGCGACATTGATTCAGCATAAGTCATGCGCGGGAAAACGCTATCAAGTTGAACATTGATGACTTTATCAAATAATTGACGAATCATCTCTTCCATCACGTTCATGATTTCATTTTCATTCATGAAGGATGTTTCAATATCAAGCTGAGTGAATTCAGGTTGGCGATCAGCGCGTAAATCTTCATCACGGAAACAGCGAACCACTTGATAGTAACGATCAAAACCCGCAATCATCAGCATTTGTTTATAAAGCTGAGGGGATTGTGGCAACGCGAAAAACGAATTTTCATGTGTCCGGCTCGGTACAATATAATCACGAGCACCTTCAGGCGTAGCTTTTGTTAAATAGGGCGTTTCAATTTCGAAAAAATCATTATCGTCAAGATAATTACGCAAAATACGTGTCACATCGCGACGAACGCGCATTTTTTCCTGCATCGCCACTTTACGCAAATCTAAGTAGCGATAACGCAAACGTAGCTCTTCATTAACTTCAATGTCACTTTCAATGGGGAATGGCGGTGTTTCAGATTCGTTTAAAACAACAATGCTTTTTGCCAAAATTTCGATGTCACCTGAGTGCATATTTTTGTTCGTGGTACCTTCTGGGCGAGCGCGGACTAATCCGCTAATTTGCAATACATATTCACTACGAACGTGCTCGGCAATATTGAACATTTCAGGTAAATCAGGATCAAAAACGACTTGCACAAGGCCTGCGCGGTCGCGTAAATCGATAAAGATAACGCCACCGTGATCGCGGCGACGATGTACCCAGCCACAAATGGTTACGGTTTGATCAAGTTGTTGAAGGTTAATTTCACCACATTTGTGGGTACGCATAGGTTTTTCCTGTTTTAAAATTAAAATATTTTTTCTCTTGCATCTACGCGTTGCGCAGAAACATAATCTGAATGGGATTGTATTCTTACTTTTTTATTAATTGACTACATATCAACATAAATAGAGCTCGTGGTACGTGAAGATTAAGACGTTGCGTCACCAGCCACATTCTTTTTAGTGCCACTTTTAAAGTCGGTTTCATACCAACCGTTGCCTTTAAGACGAAAGCCGGATGCAGAAATTTTTTTAACTAATTCGGGTTGTTCGCAAACAGGGCAATCCTTTAGGGGATCCGCATTTAATTTTTGCAAAGCTTCATGTTCGTGATTGCATGATTGACATTGATATTCGTAAATTGGCATTTTCGTCACTCCAAAAATGTAAAATATGGCGTTAATTATTCGTTTTTCAAGGCGCTTGCCTATAGAATGAGCCTATTTTACAGATTTATGAGCTAATTATGAAAACATTCACCTTAACACGCCCTGATGATTGTCATTTACACGTTCGTAGCGGCGCCCTGCTGAAAACGGTTTTACCGCACACTGCCCGCCAATTTGCCCGAGCAATTATTATGCCTAATCTGAAACCTCCAGTGACAACGGTTGCACAGGCGTTAGTATATCGAGATGAAATTTTGCAGGCCATTCCTGCGGACTTATCTTTTGAGCCCTTAATGACGCTATATTTAACTACGGCAACTTCGCTTGAAGAAATTGAACGCGCAGCGCAGAGCGACCATATTTACGCGTTTAAACTCTATCCTGCTGGCGCAACAACCAATTCTGATGCGGGCGTTGCAGATGTCACCCGTATTTATCCATTACTGGCAGCACTTGAAAAACACGACATCCCCTTATTAATACACGGTGAAGTAACCGACACAGAATGTGATATTTTCGATCGTGAAAAGCAATTTATTGATCAGTATTTAATCGATATTGTGAAACACTTTCCAGCCTTACGTATTGTGTTAGAACATGTAACCACAAAAGAAGCTGTGCAATTTGTGGAATCGGCAAATAGCCGAGTTGCCGCGACAATTACGCCCCAACATTTACTTTTTAATCGCAATGCCATGCTGTCAGGGGGCATCAAGCCACATTATTACTGTTTACCAATTTTGAAGCGTGAAACGCATCGCCAATCGCTTGTTCAAGCCGCCATCAGTGGTAATGCGAAGTTTTTTTTAGGTACAGATAGCGCCCCGCATCTCACACATTCTAAAGAGAGCGCATGTGGGTGTGCAGGATGTTATAGTGCATTTGGCGCAATGGAGCTGTATGCGGAAATATTTGAGCAAGCGAATGCGCTTGATAAACTTGAAGGGTTTGCCAGCTTTTATGGGGCTGATTTTTACCGATTACCTCGCAACACTGGCACCATCACTTTGCAAAAGCAAACATGGACAATCCCTGCGCAATATGACGAAATAACACCACTCAAAGCGGGTGAAGAACTAACATGGAAAATTATTTAATTCTTTGTTTTTAAAATATAAGTTTTGTTGAATATAAAGCAAAATTTAATTTATGTGAAAATAAAAATTGACGATTCAATATTCCATGGTTATTATGGGCGTTCTTAGTTTTACTAAGTGTTCAAAAAATTATCGGGGTATAGCGCAGTCTGGTAGCGCGCCTGCTTTGGGAGCAGGATGTCGGGGGTTCGAATCCCTCTACCCCGACCAATTTTGCGCTTGTAGCTCAACTGGATAGAGCACCAGCCTTCTAAGCTGGGGGTCGCAGGTTCGAGTCCTGCCAAGCGTACCAAAAGTTTTTATTCATTATTTATACGCTATGGTGAGCGTAGCTCAGTTGGTAGAGTCCCGGATTGTGATTCCGGTTGTCGTGGGTTCGAGCCCCATCGTTCACCCCAATTTATTTCCCCTTCCTATTTTTAATTCAACAGTTTTTTCGATAATCGCATAAATTCTGAATTGCTAAAGTATGTTAATATGCATGAACTGCCGAAATGAAGGTAGCTTAGAATCGCAATAAAAACAAAGTGCTCTACTCACTAGGTTTTCACTACCGGACAGGTAGTTTAAAGAAGTATGACTTTATTAGTTGAATTTAGTCTAGTGCACTGCCGTATAGGCAGCTAAAATATCGTAAAAAATAACGATTTTTTAGTCAAAAAATCCCTCAATAAAAATTAGCGTTCAGTGCGGCGCCTAAATCTCTCGTAGCTCATCAAACATTTATATCATAAGTTTACTAACTCACCGATTCTATTGTATTAAAAACATAAATAAAATAAATTCCTTCCATTGTAACTTCTTTAAAAATGTGAACTTCGTCACAATTATCGATTAAAGTTTTGAATCCTAAAAAAAATGTCGATACACTGAATAACATTATGTAAACACGTCAATTAAAGGCGATGCCACTTAGCTTAACTATAGGAAATGGCATAGTTGGTTTACACGATTTAATGAATTCTTTTTTAGAGTATTGAATATGCCACAAACTATCATTACCTTGCAGTATGGCGATTTTCCTGTGTTTTTCAAAGAAAACGCTTTTTTGAATGCATCAAAAACAGCAAAACAATTCAATAAACACGCTCGTGATTATTTAAATAATGAACACACCGTCAATTATTTAGAAAATCTTAAGTATTATGCTCAACAAGACCAAAACCAGCTGGTAATCACGCAAAAAAGAGGATTATCGCCAGAGCAAGGTATTTGGTTTCACCCTTACGTAGCGGTAGATTTTGCACGTTGGCTTGCGGCTGATTTTGCCATTTGGTGTGAAAAGCAAATTGAAAATATGCTTTATCCCGTATTCAAAGCTTGTCAACAAAAAAACGCTGACAATAAATCAAAAATACTGACACAAAAACAAGAAATTATCGCGATAAAGCCAAATACCATGGAACAGAAAATTCCAGAAGGGATGGTAATCATAGCGGCTAAGCGTTATCAGCAATTACAAAAAATTGCAGGCCTTACGACATTTGATCACATTAAGGAAATTGTCGAAGAAAATGGTGGTAAAGTGTTATTGAAGTCGGATTTTGAAAAAATAAAAGGTCTTTTAAATATTTAATGCGCAGGTATAAACGACACATGAAATAAATTAGATTTTTTGATGAGCCAAAAATTTGACTATTTTAACCGAGTTTTTATCACGCTTAATAATTTCAAGCGCGTAACCATGTAAACGAATACTCGTGCCTACATCAGGTATCATTTCCATGAAATCTAAAATCAATCCATTAACAGTCTTAGGCCCTTCCGTTGGTAGCGAAAACTGAGTTAATCGGTTAAGTTCACGAACGGTTAACGATGCATCCACTAAATAACTTCCATCACTTTGACGTTTTATATAATTCGCTTCCTCAGTAATAAGCTCACCTACAATCTCTTGCAGTAAATCATCGAGCGTAACCAGTCCTTGTACATCGCCATATTCATCAACTACAAGACCCATTCGAATCTTTTCACTTTTAAAACGAAGCATCTGCGTGTGAACGGGCGTGCTTTCAGGGACAAAAGTGGGCTTGCTAAGCAAGCTTATAATGGTTTGCTTATCAAAATTTTCTTGGCTGAGCTCAATGAGTACTTTGCGCAAATGCAAAAATCCAATGACACGATCAATATTTTGTTTGTAAACCGGTAAGCGTGTGTGGGCACTATGTTTAATGTGGTAAATAATTTCGTCAATTGGTGCTTCTAAATCAATCCCCACAATTTCGTTGCGCGGCGTCATAATGTCTTCTACCGTGGCCGATTCTAAATCAAGAATACCCAGTAGCATTTTTTGATAACGAATAGGCATGACGCTTTCTGCTTCGGAAATAATACTTTTCAATTCGTCTTTATTAAGTTCGGTGTTATTTACCTTGCTTGCATCCATGCCAATTGTTCGTAAAAGTAAATGCGCTAATGAATTTATCAGCCAGACTATAGGGTAAAATATTTTTAGAAGTATGGTATAAACCCAAGCGGAGGGGAGTGCTAATA
Organism: Pseudomonadota bacterium; assembly: GCA_039805765.1. Classification (GTDB taxonomy): domain Bacteria; phylum Pseudomonadota; class Gammaproteobacteria; order Methylococcales; family Methylomonadaceae; genus UBA10906. The sequence continues at coordinate 91,734 of JBDLTP010000037.1, read as the reverse complement.
ATTCAGGTTTGATTGTCGCAAGTGTTTTAGGCGTGACTTCGGAGAAAATAAGCATAACTAGCGTCAAAATTGCGGCAGCAATGGCTACGCTCGATTCTTGATCTGCATAGAGTTTTATTGCAATGACAGTAGCAATAGATGACGCAAAATTGTTAACAAAATTATTACATAATAAAATCAACCCTAACACGCGATCAGGTCGTTGCAATAATTGTTGTGCTTTTATGGCGCCAGAATGCTTAAGTTTAACTAAGTGCCTTAATCGATACCGGTTAATTGTCATAAGTGACGTTTCGGAACCAGAAAAAAAAGCAGATAAAACAAGCATAAATATAAGTAGGCCAATTAGCATACTAAGGGGCATATCGTTCAATGAAAACGCTCACTGGGTTGTTTAGACATGACTAGTGTCTACGCTGGTAAATTTTTGTCAAGTGCTAAAAAGCAGGCTTTTTTTGTATATCGATTCAAATTACTTAAATAAAATGCAATAATGAACTGAAAAATGAAAAGTATTTTGATTCAAAGCCGTGCTTTATGAGTTGAAAAAAGCACCCTACACTTAAAAATAATCGTATATAAATAGTTTAAATGAGTGAAAATATGGCATTACCTCCTATTTTGTTAATCGACGATAATTTGTCGCGCATCCAAGAAATTGAAATTATTTTTCAGTTTATGGGGCATCAGGTAAAAACCATTGGATCAGAGAATTACGCCAATTACGTACAAGAAATTAATTTTGTTTGTGGTGTTTTTATCGGAGAAGGCATACGTAAGCAGGATACGATTCTCAATGAAGTTATTGGGATGGCAAATAAAATTCCTGTTATTTTTATTGCAGAACTTGCGGTTGAGAATGTATCGGAAATACATGAAAAACTCTTTCATGTTTTGACGTGGCCAGTAAAACATACCCAATTAATTCCCCTGTTAGCAAAACTCCCCATTCACAACACCTCACTAGCAAATAAATCGACTAATACACAATCTACCTTAGTGCTACAGGCAATTGAAAATCCTGCCATCCTATCTACTGTTGCCACTCGCTTAAAAGGTATAAGTGATGCCATGGTGCGTATTCGAAAATTGATTGCACAAGTGGCGCAGTCTGATGCAACTGTCCTTATCTTAGGTGAGTCGGGAACGGGTAAAGAAGTTGTTGCTAATGCGCTTCATGATGCCTCTACACGCAATGCAAAACCCTTTGTGCCGATCAATTGCGGTGCCATTCCCTCTGAACTTCTTGAAAGTGAATTATTTGGCCATGAGAAAGGTGCCTTTACCGGCGCGTTAACTTCTCGTCAAGGGCGCTTTGAAATGGCGGAAGGGGGGACATTATTTTTAGATGAAATTGGCGATATGCCACTTTCCATGCAAGTAAAACTGCTGCGTGTCTTGCAAGAGCGAACGTTTGAGCGCGTAGGGGGCAATAAAGTGATGCAATGTGACGTTCGCGTTATTGCAGCGACGCATCGCAATCTTGAGGAAGAAATTGTCAATAATCGCTTCAGAGAAGATTTATTTTATCGTCTCAATGTCTTCCCCATTGAAATGCCACCCTTAAAAGAGCGCACAGACGATATTCCAGTCTTAATTGAAGATTTAGTTGCGAGAATGCAAAGTAGTAATCGCGGTTTTATTAAATTAACGCCTAATGCGCTCGCTACATTGATGGGGTATGAATGGCCTGGAAATGTGCGTGAATTGGCGAATTTAATTGAGCGTTTAGCCATTATTTATCCGGGTGCTCAAGTTGATGTGGATGATTTGCCAGAAAAATTCAAGGTAAATCGAGTTGATAATGCAGACCCAACACAAATTGAAGAATCGGTGCTTGACAATCAAAGCTTCGCTGAAACAATTAAAGTAACGGCAATGATGGTCGAAAACGCAACACAGACAACGTATGAAGAAATGCAAGAGTTGATGGCTCCTAGGGACATTGATGAATTTGATAATATTACTCAATTACCCGAAGAAGGGATCGATTTAAAAGAATACCTCAATACATTAGAATTAAATTTAATTCGTCAAGCTTTAGATGAATGTAAAGGCGTTGTTGCCCATGCCGCGAAACGTTTAGGCATGCGTCGAACTACGTTGGTAGAAAAATTACGTAAATTTGATTTATCAAGATAAATCCCCGTCACTTTGTCGTATTCTTGACTGAATAAAACGGCTACGCTGTGTTAAGCGTCATAAACATGGCGTTTAACACAGTGCAAATCTTATGTCAGGGTCAATAAATCAAATGCGCCCTCCTTTACTTATTATGTGGCATAAATTGTGCATAATATTTACACAAACGCCCTGATTAAGAGAGAAAAAAATGAATGATATTCGCATCACATCCGCTTTAGATCAAATTCGCAACTTATCTGCTGTAGTCGGAAATAAAGTGCCTGAGGCACCTTCTGAAGGTATTGATTTTGGCTCAGTATTAAAGCAAGCCATTGACGATGTAAATGAAAAACAGCAGGTCGCTGCTAAATTTAAATCCGCTTTTGAAGGCGGTGATAAAACCATGAATCTTGCTGAAGTGATGGTGGCATCACAAAAAGCGAGCGTCTCTTTTCAAGCCATGTTGCAGGTTAGAAACAAGTTAGTTGAAGCCTACAAAGATGTCATGAATATGCCCATGTAATCCAACCAACTGTGATTAGACAATGAGTGAACAAAATAGCATCAATCCGCTCACTACTGCTGATAGTGGAACGGATATAACAACAGGTAACGCGGGGGGCGCTGAAGGCTTTATCGCCGGACTTAACCTCGAAGGCCATCCAGCTATACGCGGACTCGCCAAACTCACCATGGCACGTCAAATTGCCCTTATGGTGGGCTTGGCACTGAGTGTTGCAATTGGTATTGCTGTCGTTCTTTGGTCGCAAGACGCAAATTACGCACGACTTTATGTTGAGTTAAATGACAAAGATACCGCAGAAATTCTCGATTCATTAAACGCCCAAGGCGTGAAATATAAAATCGAAGAAGGCGGCGGCATTATGGTCATGTCCGATAAAGTGAATGACATCAAGCTTAAACTAGCTGCGCAAGGTCTTCCTAAAAGCAATAGCTTAGGCTATGAATTACTGGATAAAGAACAAAGTTTTGGCACTAGTAAGAATGCGGAGATGTCAAGATTCCAGCGCGCGCTAGAAGGTGAGATTGCTCGGACTATCATGTCCATTCAAAATGTGAAATCAGCGCGGGTATTATTGGCATTGCCAGTGCAGTCGGTATTTGTTCGTGAACGTAAAAAACCCAGCGCCTCTGTTATTGTGCATCTCTATCAAGGTCGTGCACTTGACAAAGGGCAGGTCGATGCGATTGTTCACTTAGTCTCGTCAAGTGTTCCGCAACTTGATGCGGATCATGTTACCGTTGTTGATTATAAAGGTCAGCTACTCAATTCTCATGCGGATAACGCTGGAAATTTGACGACGAGTCAATTCGAGTATAAAACAAATATCGAAGAACATTTGATGCATCGCATTGAAAATATCATGTCACCTCTTGTTGGTTCAGAGGCGATGCGAGTTCAAATATCCGCTGATGTTGATTTTACTGAAACCGACAAAACGCAAGAAATGTTCAATCCAGATTTGCCTGCATTACGCAGTGAGCAAACAACAGAAGAACAAAATAAAGAAAATCCGCAAGGTGTTCCTGGTGCATTAACTAACCAACCTACACCTGCTGGTGCTGCTATCGAAGCTATTCCACCTGCTCAACCGAATTCGGCTGCTGCGGATACAACAGGAAAGCAAGGCTATGCATCTAAAACAGCAACACGTAATTTTGAGCTGGATAAAACTATCACGCACACTCGCTTGGCTTCAGGAATGCTTAGACGCTTATCGGTTGCCGTAGTGGTTGATGATCGCCATATTGTTCAAGCTGATGGTGTTGCCACTAAAACACAACCATATGCACAAGAAGATTTAAATCGGTTCAATGATTTAGTTAAACAAGCAGTGGGTTTTGATAGTGGTCGCGGTGATCAGGTAACGGTGACTAATGTCAGCTTTAGAGGTGTTGATGTCGATGGACCACCAGAGTTGCCTTTATGGAAAGAAGTTTGGTTTGTTGATTTAATGAAACAAGCTGTTGCAGTACTTGCGATCTTATTCCTCATCTTTGGTATATTACGCCCAACTATTCGTAGCTTAATTGCTAAAGATGATGATGAAAAACGTGCCATTGTTGAAGCGGAAGAGCAATCTCGTATTGCAGCATTACTTGCAGCAGGATTTGTTCTCGATGACAATGGAAAACCACTGGCATTAACTGAAGATGATCAAGATAAAATGGCTGAATTACTTGCGTCACTTGATGAGCCTAAAACATACCAAAGTCGCTTGGATTACTTGAAACGCTTAGTTGATGATGATCCGAAGATTGTTGCTCAAGTGTTAAAACTATGGATTAAGAAAGATGAATAGTGAAGAACCCCAAATTTTAATGCGGCAAACCGATCGAGCAGCAATTTTGCTTCTCGCGGTCGGGATGGACAAAGCCTCAAACGTACTTAAACAAATGAATTCGCGTGAAGTACAAACGATTGTGACTGCCATGTCACAGGTGAATGATATTTCCGTGTCGCTCATTGAGGAAGTGTTAGAGGATTTTATTACTGACTCAAAATCGGCAACGCCTTTGGGTATGAACTCCGATGATTACATCCGTACAGTTTTAGTCAATGCGCTGGGCGTAGAGAGAGCGAGTGGTATTTTGGATCGTATTTTCCAAAGTACGGGCCCATCGAAAGGGATCGATCAGCTCAAATGGCTTGATACACGCTCAATTGCGGATATCATTCGTGACGAACATCCACAGATTATCGCCACATTATTGTCACTCATGGAGCCTGAGCAAGCCGGTGAAGTTATGATGCAATTCCCTGCAGCCATTCGCCCAGATTTATTAATGCGTGTTGCAACAATGCAAGGTATTCAGCCTCAAGCGCTTCGTGAGCTTGATTTGGTCATGGAAAAACAATTGACAGGATCGGATAACGTGAAATCGACTGCACTTGGGGGTATTGATACTGCTGCGAGTATCTTGAACTTCATGGATCACACAGCAACTGAATTGTTGATGACAGAAATTATTGAGGTTCGTGCTGAATTGGCGGCTGAAATCCAAGAAAAAATGTTTACCTTTGAAGATCTTATTAACGTTGATGATCGGGGTATGCAAACACTTCTTCGTGAGGTTGCTACGGGTAACTTGCTTCTCGCGCTTCGTGGTGTTGATAACACACTTAAAGAAAAAATCTTCTCGAATATGTCAAAACGTGCGGCAGAAATGTTACGAGACGATTTGGCCGCATCACCACCTGCTAAATTGGCAGATGTTGAACAATCACAAAAAGATATTTTGGTTATTGCGAAACGTCTGGCTGAAGCAGGTGAGATTAGCTTAGGAGCGGGTGATGAGCAGCTCGTCTAATCGTCCACGTTTTACGGATAGCGAATTAGAGTCGCTGCGTTTGTGGGCGACGCCTAATTTTGGTGCAGATGGTAGCTACGAGGAAGAAATTGAAGAGGAAGAACTCATTATTGTTGAAGAAGAGCCTCTAGTTCCCCAGTTGACCGTTGAAGAAATTGAAGCTATCCAAAAGCAAGCTCAATCTGAAGGCTTTGCTGTTGGCAAAGAAGAAGGTTACAAGCAAGGGTTTGTTGAAGGTTCAAAAAAAGGATACGATGAAAATGTGCATCTCATTGAGGTGCGGACTAATCAACTCGTGACATTGCTCGAATCACTCACTGAGCCATTTAAAAACTTAGATGATCGCGTTGAACATGCTTTAGCTAATTTAGCGGTTAAAATTGCAAAACAAATTCTGCATCGCGAAATTGAACTTGATTCAGGGCAGGTCATTGCTGCAGTGAAAGCGGCGGTCAACGCATTGCCCATAGCGTCACAAAATATTACGATTCATCTTCATCCTGAAGACGCTGAATTAGTGCGATTTAATTTAGGTTTAAATGATTCGCCGTCTGCTTGGAAAATTTTAGAAGATGCCTCCATAACACGCGGTGGATGCAAAGTAGATAGCGATGTTTCACATGTAAATGCAACCATTGAAAATCGACTAGGAACGGTACTCGAATCCTTATTTGGTGAAGAATTTATACCCGAGGAAGATCATGATCCCGAAAGGTAATCGTTGTGAAAACTGGTTAGAAAGATTAAAGGTTTATGAAGAACGTGCCGATAAGCCACACGACTTAGTTGTGGAAGGTAAACTATCGCGTATGGTGGGGTTAACCCTTGAAGCGGTCGGCTGTCGTGCTGCAATTGGTTCGCGTTGTGAGATTGAAACAAAAAATGGTCGCATGATTGAAGCGGAAGTGGTTGGTTTTTCTGGATCGAAAGTATTTCTGATGCCCACTTCTGAGGTACATGGTTTAGAGCCCGATTGTCGCGTGATCCCCATGGGGAAAAATAGCTTAGCAAAAGTGGGCTTTGGATTGCTCGGACGCGTACTTGATGGCGCAGGAAATCCTTTGGATGATAAAGGGCCACTGAGAACAACAGCGCAAATTTCGTTAAATGGAAAGACGATTAACCCGCTTTCGCGCAAGCCCATTCGAGAGCCTTTAGATGTAGGGATTCGTGCAATTAATTCCATTCTTGCGGTTGGCCGTGGTCAGCGGATGGGGTTATTTGCGGGTACGGGCGTGGGCAAGAGTATTTTGCTTGGCATGATGACGAAATTTACTAACGCTGATATTGTTGTTGTTGGGTTAGTGGGTGAGCGTGGTCGAGAAGTTAATGAATTTGTATTGAAAACATTAGGGGAAGAAGGCTTAAAACGTGCCGTGATTATTGCAAGTCCAGCAGATTGTCCGCCCCTAATGCGTGTTCATGGTGCATTACTGGCAACGAGTGTTGCAGAGTATTTTAGAGATCAAGGTAAAGACGTTTTACTGTTAATGGATTCACTGACTCGTTTTGCACAAGCGCATCGTGAAATTGCGCTTGCAATTGATGAGCCGCCTGCCACAAAAGGCTATCCACCGTCGGTATTTGCAAAATTGCCGCATTTAGTGGAGCGAGCTGGAAATGCGGATGAAGGTGGTGGTTCTATTACCGCGTTTTATACGGTATTAACAGAGGGTGATGATATTAATGATCCAATCGCTGACGCTGCGCGAGGGGTACTTGATGGACATATTGTTTTATCACGTTCATTAGCTGAGGCTGGACATTTTCCAGCTATTGATATTGAAGCATCAGTGAGTCGTGTCATGCCAGATATTTCAAATGCAAATCATTTGAAGTTGGCTCGAGATTTGCGTCGTCTATATTCAATTTATCAGCAAAATAAAGATTTAATTAGTGTTGGTGCGTATCAACCCGGTTCTGATCCACGAATTGACAAAGCCATAGAAAAACATCCAGTAATATTGGAGTTTTTACAGCAGGATATGGATGAATCAGTAGACATTGAAAAAGGGTTACATCAATTGGAATTGTTATTAAATTTACGTTAAAGCGAGTGTTTCATGAAAAGATCAAAGCGATTGCAAGTTATTGTGGATATTAAAGCTATTCAAGAGCAGAAATCCTTGGAAGTTTTAGGTCAAGCACAAAGACAACACACCCAAATGAAAGGGCAGGTTGAAGGCTTGAGTTCATATCGTAGCGATTATGTAGATCAGTGTAATGCATTTGCAAAAGGTGGCGTAAAAGTATCGAGATTAATCGAATTTAGATCCTTTATTGATAAACTTGATATTGCAATTACAGGTCAAGAAAAGATTCTCAAAAATATGGAGCAAGATGTTTTACTTAAACGTAAAACATGGGAAACGATGTACCAACATACACAAACGATCCAAAAAGTCCGCGAATCAGCGTTAAAAGTAGAGCAACATCACGAAAATAAACGTGAACAACATGAGCAAGATGAGCATTCTTCGCGTTTAGGACGAAAAAAATATACCGTAACCTAGAAACAGTCTAGGTAAAAGACAAAACTTACTTAAACAGGTAACTCTTATGATTACTGTAACGACTACTGCGCAAACAAATGTAACTCCAGCTACAGCCTTAGCTTCGCCAGGAGTAGATAATACGCAAGCAACGCTAACTACTGCGCAAGGCCAAGGCACTGTCGCCGCTGAAGACTTTTCTAGTGCACTCAATGGTCAGATTAATCTAGCTGCACCCTCAGTAGAGGCAGTAAATGTGGCACTATTGACAACTGCTGACATGACCGCCACTATTGCGAATACACTTGCAACATCCACTGAAACGCCGGTCTTAGATACAAATGCGTTAGTTAATCCAACGGTCATGAGTGAAAAAGACACAGCGATATTGGCGACAGTAACCGATACACTAAAATTCATTTCGTCTGGGATGAAATTAGGGGATACTTTGCCTGCTGGACAATCAATTCAGTTGCCTAATGTGAACTTATCGGGCACTTTAACCCAGCAAACTGTTCAATCGGCCGTTAATCAAGCAGTTACACAAACACAAGTTACCACGCCAGCCGATATTTTGGCTAAACAAATTACGCCTGTACAAATTGCCACAGTATCACCTGCTCAAACGCAAGAAACTGCGAGTACGGCATCGCCTGTGTTAGAGTCGATAATTATAACCAGCGAAGAAAACGTCAGTTCGAATACAGCATCAACTCAAAACGCTCTTCAATTGGCTAGCGCATTACAGCGTGAGAATAGTGCAGCGACGGTTGCCTTACAAAATCAATCCGTCACTCAGCAAAATGTAGATGCAAAAGTAGAAGCGGCAACGCTTATAGCGAAGCAAAATAACTTTAGTGCCGCTGAACAAAGTAACGTAAATCCAGAAACTTTATCATCTGTTTCTCTGCAAACATCTGCACAGCAAGTTACAGAGCAAGTAGTCGGAATAACTCAAGATAAGACTCTTACAGCAAACCTCGCGCAAGCTACAACTTCACCAGCAATTACGTTAGCAAACGCAACGAATCGACCAACGCAAAATCAACAATCAGTTGTAATCACGCAAGAGTCAACATTGCCAGTTTCAACGCAACAAGGTATCTTAAATCAGTCGGCTGTGGCGCAATCCACACAGGCTGTTTTAGCAGATGCGGTATTAGTTACACAACAAACCGTGCAAAATGTGTCAAATAATGCTGCTCAAAATCAGCCAATAGACACCTCGTCAAAAGTCACTAAAGCGCCAGATGTCATTGCGTCTTCTGTGATGAACAGTAACGAGAATTTAGTGATTTTATCAGAATCGACGGTGGAAACACCTACCATTGTTGATGCGCAAACAACAGAGTCGTCACTTGTTATTAACGAGGAAGTTAGCCAGCAAATACCCGCTACAGATCCTACGCTAGTACCTGATACATTGGTAGCAATGCAAACAGTCACGCAACAAGTTGTTGCACAAGATGTGCCAGTTGATTTCATTGAATCTGATCAAACTTTTGATAAAGGCAGTGAAAACTCAAGTACGAGTGAAAAACTGACAACGTTAACATCCGCTAAAACATTATTGATGGATGCTGTTGCTAATCGCAATAACAGTGGTGATGCGGGTAATGGTAGTAATAGTTCAAATACACCGCAAAATTCAAGTTTGAATAATGAAAAGTCATTAAATACATCAATTGATAGCAAACAAAATATGGATGCAAAATCTTTCGCTAGCCTATTGAGCGCTGAAAAAACAGATGTGATTAGCGTGTCAAGTGCTGATAAAGCAACACCGCAATCAGTGAATAGTGTTGTCAATAAATTAGCACAGGACGTCAAATCAGCAGATGTTGCACCCTTGACTAGACCGCTTTCACATCCACAATGGAATGAAGATTTAGGTGAACGTATTGTTTGGATGAATAGTCGTGGCATTTCAAGTGCTGAAATTAAGATGAATCCTGAGAATATGGGACCTATTACAGTTCGTATTGATATGAATCAAGATCAAGCGACCATTGCGTTTACTGCACAAAATAGTATCGTACGTGATGCACTTGAAGCTTCTTTACCGAAATTGCGTGAAATGTTGAGCGCACAACAGGTTAATTTGGCGGATGTAAGTGTGTCTCAGCAATCATCAACCAATAGTGATTCTGGGCGATCCTTTGCCCAAGCGTCAGCAGATATGTCAAATGGTCAAGGTAATCGTCAAAATACCCCTGAAGTCGATGCTGAAGGTAATATCATCGCATCAAGCACAACAAATGAAACCGTTGATGAATTTGAAAATGGTCAAGTGATCAGTACGAATGGAACTAATGGTTTGTTAAGTATTTACGCATAAAAATACCTAATTTTAGAAACGACAATGGGTTCAACAATTGAACCCATTTTTGCTGTATCGTTTTATCGAAGGCATATTCAAAATAGTTATCGCTTGCCAGTTGAAAGCAGAAAAAAGACGTAATCGATAAAATCGAATTGACGATAGTATTAAATTTTTTTAGGCGGCAAAAAAAACCGCTTGATGATTTTAGTAACCAAGCAGTTCTGTATTTTCAAAGTAATTTTTTAACGATCTTTAAATTCCTGTGCCCACTTGAAGCGCATCAAACCAATCTAAAAAGCGTTTAACATCATCACCTTTGAACATACGTCCATGCTGAGGTGCAATAATATCAATATCCAAATTTCTGACGCGATCAATCCACGCACGCTTAGCTTGATTTGATGGCATCCAGCGTTGATGGTAATAACGCATTTTTTCAACATGTGTATCAAAACGCTCAACGAAAACTGGCGCCCCAGCAGTTTCCCAAGCAGAGCCTACGCTCCCTGTCATTAAGATTTTCGCTTGCGGATCATAAACATGGAAGTTACAAGGTGAATGCAGGTAATGAGCTGGAATTATCTGCAATTCAACGGATTCTAATTTAATAGTTTCACCATTATCGGGAATGGGGACATATTCAATCGATTCACAGCCAAAATGCCGAATATAGCCTTCCCATAGGGCAGGGGCGTGTAATTTCGCATTCGACAGCGCTTGATCCCATAAACCCAGTGACGAAATGACATCAGGATCTTGATGTGAGGCAAATAAATCCGTGATTTGCTCAACAGGCGCGTGGTGAAGTACCGCAGCCATCATGGGGGCAAATAATTCTGTTCCACCGGGTTCGAGCAATAAACATTTATTGGCTGTGCGGACAATATATTGATTACTATCAATAATATTATCTGGTTTATTTTCGTCACGCCCAAACATTACCCATTGGTGCGCGCCTTCGTAAATTTTGGTCATTTTCATGCGCTAAGGCTCCTTTATAGCCAATTAACTGTTACGGTATATCGATAATGCAATTCGACAACGTTGAACATTGTCGTGAATTGTGTGCGCCGCTTTATCCACACTTTCAGCAACGGCTTGCAGACTTTGCAAATATTCACCTGCTTGAGAGGCTTCAATTCGCGAGTTAGCCGCAATTACTCGAGCTGCTCGCGCGTGGTGCATAACCGCTTCAAGTTGTCCGAGTAATTGCGTCACATCGCGTTTAAATTGACGCTGGCAATCTTGCATGACGTTTTTTGCGTGTGCGGTAGGCTCTCCCATAGAGTCAGCGTAACGCGCTCCGGAGGCATTCGCTAATTTTGAGGCTTGCTCAAAACGGTTATAGGCTGCAGTGCGTCTGAATTCGTCAACGGTTAAACGATAAAGTAGGAGTGCATAGACGTTTATTTTGGTGACGAGCTCAATGGTTTCTTTGGCGAGTTCATTGATGAAATCGGTAATGGGCTGAAATCCTTTCGCTTTATCACCCGCACGAAACGCAATGGCCTTGGCATTTGCCGCAGCAAGTGAAATTTCTTTGGCGACAACCATGACGGCACTTAATTCCGAGGTTATGGAGGCGACAGCAATAAATTGTGATTTGGTTTGACTGTTCATAATGTGTTGAGTGGCCCTGCCTGAAAAGTAATAGCAAAAAATCGGTTATAACAAGTAATAATTTTTGCGTTGATTAGCGCAAACTTTTAATTAACGTCAAAATTTTAGCGGCAATATCTTCTAGTGGTAGTACATGATCCACGCAGCCTAATTTAAACGCTGCGCCGGGCATTCCCCAGACCACGCATGTCGCTTCATTTTGTACAATCGTTTTTGCGCCCAATGCGTGCATGGCTTGCATACCTGCTGCACCGTCAGCTCCCATTCCTGTAAGCAAGACGCATACCGCATTACTTCCTGCTGCTTTTGCAGCAGATTGAAAAAGCACATCTACCGCAGGTTTATGGTGATTGATTGGATCTGTATCGGACAATTCAATCAGGTAGTTATTTTTATGTCGCACAACCGCCATGTGACGATCACCTGGGGCTAGGTAAATATTTCCCCATTCAACTATTTGCCCATTAACAGGAATACTGGCGGACATCTCAGTAATTAAATCAATATGCTTTACAAATGATTCACTAAACGCAGCGGGAAGATGTTGCGTAATTAATATCGGCGGACTATCCGCAGGCATACTTTTCATGACAACTTTAATTGCTTCGGTGCCGCCTGTTGAGGAGCCAAGTGTAATAATTTTTTTAAAATCTGTAATCGGTGTTTTTTTGACTGGCGATGACTGCTTAACAATAGTTGCGGTTTCTGGCGTCGGACTATGGTCTAGGCTTTTCACATTTGTTTTTGCCGCAATACGCACTTTTGAAATAATCTCTTTTGCGTAATCGTTGAGCGTATTTTCCGTATCCATACGCGGTTTTGCCACAAAATCAACTGCACCTAAAGCTAATGCTTCGAGTGTTGCCTCGGCGCCGCATTCCGTTAACATGGAGATCATAATGACGGGCGTAGGTCGCAAACGCATTAAATTTCGCAAAAACGTAATACCATTCATCCGAGGCATTTCAATATCAAGCGTTAAGACATCGGGATCCAATTGCTTAATCATGTCTCGTGCAATAAACGGATCTTCTGCAGCACCAACGACTTCAATATCGGGCGCTGTGCTGAGTATGGACGTGAGTACTTTTCTAATTAATAGGGAATCGTCAATAATCAAAACACGTATTTTTTTCATTTTTGGCTCTAAGATTCGGTTATGTAAGGTTAAAATAACTCAACATCACCTTCAATAGGTAAATCTTTAATATTGGTTAAATATTGACGTTCACGCTGTGCAATCGCATCATGATGGAGGTCTTGAATCTTTTTCATTCCCACTTTTCCTGTCTGGGGGAAATAAATGACTTTTCGTGGGTAAATATCGCCCAAATCCTTTGATAAGAGCAACAGGCCTTCTTGGTCAATATATTCCATGACAAATTGGATATTGCGCTCACCCACATCACTTAATGTGGGAATGATTTTTCCACCACCAAAGACTTTTACTTCTAAATTTTTACGTTTACCGCCATTGGATAAAATTGAGTTAATCAAATGTTCCATCGCAAAGTTACCGTAACGATTTGCGTTGCCAATTAAGGCATTGCTTCCTTGCTGCATCTTCATTTTATTGGTATCAGGAAGCATAAAATGATTCATCCCGCCAAGGCCAATTTCTTTATCGCGCACACATGCTGAAATGCAGGAGCCAAGGACTGTTGTGATCATTTCATTTTCAGCGGTGACATAGTACTCGCCGGGTAGAATTTTTGCTGCCACGATACCATGATCGTGATCCATGTAGCGAGCAACGTGTTCAAACCCTCGAATTGAGGGTTTAGTAATTTGACTTTGATCCATTTTATTTATGTATTTTTTTGATAACAGGTGGTCGACACTAATTTGAATTCGCCGCAAATTTGGTTGAGCGATTCAGAGTGACCGATAAACAACCAAGACTTACTGGCAAGCATTTTAGCATAACGCTTAGCTAAGGCTGTTTTAGTTTCACGATCAAAATAAATAAGCACATTTCGACAAAAAATCACATCAAAAGGGATTTTCATGGCCCATTCGCTCATTAAGTTCAGTTGCCTAAATTGAATTATGTCTTGCAATGACGCTTTGACCTTAACATGATTGGGTGACGCTTTATTTCGCATAAACCAACGCTTTAAAATTTCATTAGGTAATTCAGCTACACGGTCATGGGTATAAATGCCATCAGACGCGGTTTGCAATACGTTGGTGTCTAAATCTGTTGCCAATATTTTAATGTCCCAGTCGCTTGGAATTGCATCGAGTAGCGTGATGGCTATCGAATAAGGTTCTTCCCCTGTAGAGCAACCCGCAGACCAAACGCGAATTTGTTTGGTGTTTTTATTTCGTACCAGTAACTCAGGAACAACCGTATCGCGTAAATAGTCAAAATGATGTTGTTCACGAAAAAAAGACGTCAGATTGGTGGTAATTGCATTGATAAACTGCGTGAATTCATCATCATGACCAGATTGTAAATACGCACAATATTCCTTGAAATCGGCCAATCCCAATTTACGAACGCGCTTTGACAGTCGAGAATAAAACATATCAAAACGCTCATCGGGGGCTTGAATGCCGGAATGTTCGTTTGATATTTTTCTTAAAATATTAAAATCATCAACCGTAAATGTAAATTCACGCTCTTTTTCGACAATCGCCATTTATTGTGGATCTCCTGTCAATATACCGCCGCTAAACCTCTTCAAGATCAAGCACATGACTCAGTCCTACTAATCGTGCTGATTCAAGAAACCGCGATGAAGGCGAGAGAATATGAATGGTTTTATTCAAACGTTTTTCTTCTTTTTTGAGTGATACCAAAAGTTGCAATGTGGCCGTATCAATTGTCGTGACTTCGACAGCATTCACTTCAATGATATCGTGAAAATCTAATACGCGTTTGAATTGCTGGTAAAGCGCTTCAATACTTTTAATGGTAGCATCTGAATTCAGTCTAACGATTGGATCAATATTATTAATTTCGAGTTGTGTTTCTTCTTGAATAATCATATCAATAATGTTGACATCAACGTCGGTAGACGAATCTTGTGACTCGATTGAAATATCAATGGTGTTGTCATCATTAGTATGAATGTCGATATCAATGTGACAGTCAGCTTCACTTTCAATAATGATGTCAACTTCAACGTCTGCCTCAACGTCGTTATTATCGCCCTTCATTTCAAGTGTAGTTTCTTCGTCAATAACCTCAAGCAGTGCGTCATCCGCCATTTCTTCATCAGATGCGTCGAGAACGGTTTCTTCTTCTAATTCGTCCTCTGTTTTAATAGCTTGGGTTTCATTAAAATCAATTAATTCTTCCGCGTCAATAATAGGGGCATTAGCAAGTTCATGCGCTACGCTTTCTTTTTCAGCGGGCGCAACTACGGGTGGTTCACCAATTTGCTCACCATCCATCCAAGCGAGGGGATCGTAACCAATTAAATTATCTGTTGTCATCTCTCATCACTCTATTTTCAAGAAAATCCTGTGCAAGGCTTCGAAAATCTCTTGCCGAGCGGCTTTTTGGGCTATATTCAAAAATGGTTTGTCCAAAACTTGGGCATTCTGCTAGGAGGGCAGTTTCACGAATCTTCGTAGCCAGTATTTGATTTGGAAAATGGCTTAACAAAATATGGAGCACTTGATCTGATATTCGTCGTGTAGACACATAACGCGAAATGACAACCGAAATTTTATACTGTTTTTTTAACGCACCTTCAAAGCGTTTGACCGTATTCATCAAATGCGAAAGCCCTTGCAGTGCCAGAAAATCACTGGTCATCGGAATTAAAATCTCTGACGTGGCAATTAACGCATTGGCAACCAGTAAACCCGATGAAGGAGGGCAGTCAATAAAGACAAAATCTTGATCAGCGAGTTGACCTCTCAGTGCATCGCGAAGTAGCACACCACGCGGAGCACCGGCACCAGCCATTTGCTCAATATCTTTGAGTTTTGATCCCGCCGGAATCAGTTGTAAATGGTCGCGCACAGGAATCAGTTGTTCGTCAATATTTTTTTCTTTAATTAGCGCTAAATCAACGCCTGTTACATCGCGTGACGTCACGCCAAAAGAAATGCCTAAATGTCCTTGTGGATCAAAATCAATAATCGTGACTTTCTTGCCCATTTCAGCAAGCGCATGGCACAAATTAGTTGACGTGGTTGTTTTACCCACACCACCTTTTTGATTAATTATGGCAATGATGCGTGGCATTAATCAAAACTTCCAATATCAGAAATGGCTTCAATATCGTCCACCTCGTCAGGGTTAAGGAGTTTGTCAACATCAAGTAGCATAATCATGTTTTGTTTATAAACGTGCATTCCGCGCATATAGCGTGTGTCGAGTTGCGTCCCAAAATTAGGGGCTTTTTTAATGTCATCGACTTTAATATCCAGTACATCTGATACCGCATCAGCAACAATGCCCATCACAAATGATTCATTACGACGATGTTTAATACACAGTACAATAACAACGGTTTTTTGGGTGTATTCGCTGTGCTCAAGGGAAAAACGTTCGCGCAGATCCACAATAGGAATGACGGAGCCGCGCAAATTTAAAACGCCTTTAATAAAAGAGGGTGTGTTGGGAATGACGCGCACAGGTTCCCATCCTCTAATTTCTTGGACTTTTAAAATTTCTACACCGTAAACTTCATTTGCAAGTTCAAAAGTCAAAAATTGCTCAACTTGTTTACTATTTACTGCATCGACTTTCATGTGTTTTTTTCCTACGGGTTGTCTATTTTGGCTTTATCACGGATAAACTTAAAATTCTTCCCAATCTTCAAAATTGCTGTTTGCAGCGACTTTTGATTTGGCGATAGATTGCTTATTCGCCGCTGGTTTTGATGTTGCCAATGTTGCCTTTGCTGAATAAACAGCGGGCGATTTACCGTCTACTTTAAAGAAATTGAGTAAATGCGTCATTTTAGCGGATTGTTCACTCATCGCCATACTACCCGCGGCTGCTTGTTCAGCTAACGCGGCATTTTGCTGCGTAATATCGTCCATTTGAGAAACGGCTTGATTCACCTGATTTATTCCGGCAGATTGCTCATTGCTTGCAGCGGTAATATGTCCAACAATGGTACCTACATGAATAATACTATCCACAATCTCCATCAATGCAGCACCCGTTTCATTAACAAACGCCGTACCTGAACGGACTTCTTGTACGCTATTTTGGATTAATTCATTACTTTGTTTTGCGGCAGTTGCACTGCGCTGAGCTAAATTACGCACTTCTGTTGCCACTACTGAGAACCCACGACCTTGTTCACCTGCGCGAGCCGCCTCAACGGACGCATTGAGCGCAAGTAAATTCGTTTGGAACGCAATTTCATCAATAACGCCAATAATTTCAGCAATTCGATTGCTACTTTCATTAATTGCTTGCATAGCGGAAATCGCCGATTTCACTACTTCGCCCCCTTTTTCTGCAAGCTGCGCAGCTGATTTTACAACAATTGTCGCATTTTTGGTGTTTTCTGCATTGCTTACCACCGTACTCGAAAGCTCTTGCATACTTGCCGCCGTTTCTTCAAGACTTGCGGCTTGCTGTTCAACGCGATTGGATAAATTGTTATTACCACTTGCCATTTCTTGTGATGACGTATTGACAAAATCAGCCGCTTCACGAATTTGTAGAATAAAGTCGCTAATTTTTAAAATAGCATCATTCATATTATCTTTACATTGTGCATAAACACCCTGATATTCAGAATGAATACTATTTGTTAAATCACCTTCGGCTAATCTGCCAATAATATGATTAATATCATTAAACACATGATCAATCACATCAGTTAAATCATTTATGTTGACGGAAAGTGATTTCATAAATCCATTTTTATCACTTAAATCAATACGTTTTGATAAATCACCTTCTTTAATCGCGCTAACTAAATGTTCAATTTCGCGTTCTACTTTGACTTCAACGGTGCGATCTAGCCATTCTGCTACATAGCCAATACGTTCACCATTTGTTTCAAAAACGGGTTTGACGGTTAATTGCATCGTATGTCCAGCCAAATCAAATTGACTGGTTTTCGAATGTTGAAGATTATCAAGCTCTGTTTTTTGCAACGCAGGTATGTTATGAAAAATACTGATGGGTGAACCTAATAATTTTTTAACACTAAAACCAGGAATAATGGTTTGAATATTTTGTTCGGCTCTTAAAAACAATTGCTCTGCCGCTTGATTGACAAAAATAATTTCTGAATTTGCGTTAGTAATCAAAATGCTACATTCAGCGTATTTTAAGCCTTGAATAATGCGAAGTGAATTTGAATTCGCTTGTTTTGCTTGCGCAATATCATCACCGAGTTTGACACCTGCAACGTAAATTCCACGAAATAAATCACCAAATTGATCATTTCGCTTAAGATTCAGAGGCGGGCTAAATTCATTTACACTTAAACGATACAGTTCATGAACAGCTGAGGTGAAGAAATTGCGTGTCGAGTGTATCGCACTATACATTATCCAAAACGCGAGAAGTGTTGTCAGTGCAAATGTTCCAATTAAGGGGTAATTTTCCGTTGTGATTAGCTCATGAAACAATATTGCATTTGGAATGACTAACAATGCAGCTGAAAAAGCAATTTTCTTTCCGAGTGAGACTTCAGACAAATATTTATGAACAGCCGCCAATCCTGTTGGATGCAGTGTGGCTTCTTTTGCATTGATTTTTCGATATAGCTGATTGGCCGCGTCAATTTCAGCGCGACTGGGTGTGAGTCGAACGGATAAATAACCTTTAACGGCATTATTTTCAAATAGGGGCATGGCATTTGCGTTCACCCAATAGTAATCACCCGTTTTTGTCCGGTTTTTTACCAAGCCTTGCCAAGGGCGATTTTGTTTTAAGGCACGCCACATATCTTCAAAGGCAGCGGCAGGCATTTCAGGATGACGAACAATATTGTGGCTTGACCCTACTAATTCTTCCCGGGTAAAACCACTGATTTCAACAAAGGCATCATTAGCAAACGTAATCATCCCTTTTAAATCTGTGCGTGTCACAAGAATAGTATTGGGTTTCATCACGATTTCATTATTCGTGATTGGCATGTTAATTTTCATTGTGACATCGTCCAGTAAAAATGCGTATATTAAAAAGTTAGTAGTCGTTTTGTTCTAATGTTTCCAAGAGTAATAATTTATCTACATCAAGTAGCATTACCATGCGCTCATTCACCGACACTAAACCGTTAATGAATTCGTTGCTGACTTTTGTTCCAAAATCAGGGGCACTTTGAATATCAGTTCGCTCAATGCTAATCACATCAGAAACAGAATCGACCACAACGCCCATAATACGGGTATGACTTCCGCTACCTGTCTGCAACACAACCACCACCGTGAGAGGGGTATATTCGGGTTTGCTTAAACTAAAGCGTTCGCGTAAATCAATAATTGGAACAATCGCTCCGCGTAAATTGACCACGCCTTTTTCATAAAAAGGAACGTTTGGGACGCGAGAAACAGGCTCCCAACTGCGGATTTCCTGTACACGCAAAATATCCACACCATATTCTTCTTTACCTAAAACAAAACTCAAATACTGAATAATAGTTGACGTATCTGAATTTTTTTTCGCGCTATTATCTTCTTCAAGCGCGTCTATTTCGTTTTCGTTTTTTTCTGACATAACGATTGTTCTTATAAATTGAGTTTTAGGAAAATTAGCAAACCGATAACCGGACTAAACCTGGTACGTCAAGAATTAACGCCACGGACCCATCTCCTAAAATAGTGGCGCCAGACACGCCTTCCACTCGTCGATAATTGGCTTCGAGTGATTTAATAACTACTTGTTGTTGTCCGAGTAACTCATCAACTAAGAAACCACACAATGCGCCTTGTCCTTCAACAACTACAATCACCCCTTCATTAGACTTGGTTGCGGCGCCAGTTTTGACGTTGAATATTTCACGCATTCGAATAATGGGTAAATATTCATTTCGTAATTTAAAGGTTTCGCCTTTACCCGCCACTTTATTGAGCATTTTCTCAGTAATATTGATTGATTCAATAATCGATACTAAAGGCACAATATAAGTTTCATCTCCCACTGCAACGGATTGCCCATCTAAAATTGCCAGTGTTAATGGCAAATGAATGGCAATGGTCGAGCCTTTTCCTAATTCTGAAATAATATCGATATTGCCACCGAGTGATTGGATATTTCGACGCACTACGTCCATTCCAACACCGCGTCCTGAAATATCACTTAATTGCTCAGCAGTAGAAAAACCAGGCATGAAAATCAATTCCAATATTTGTTTATCGGTCAAAATCGCAGATTCTTCAACTAATCCTTTCTCAATAGCTTTTGCAAGCAACTTTGATTTATCCATCCCGCGACCATCATCGATAATTTCAATGACAATATGGCCACCACGATGATAGGCTTTAAGCTCGATAGTGCCTGTTTCAGGTTTGCCCGCAGCAATCCGTTCTGCTGGCATTTCAATACCATGATCTAAACTATTGCGAATTAAATGTACGAGGGGATCATTAATTAATTCAACGACGGCTTTATCGACTTCGGTATTTTCACCGACCAGTTTGAGGGTGATTTTTTTATTTAATTTTGTGCTGATATCGTGTACTAGGCGCGGAAAACGACTAAATACAAAGCTAATAGGTAGCATGCGGATATTCATGACGCTTTGTTGCAAATCGCGTGTATGGCGCTCAAGTTGGGCTAAGCCACGTTTGAGTTGACCGACTTTATCCATAGTGAAATTCTCACCAATCAGTCCTAGCATGGACTGAGTAATAACCACTTCACCCACCATATTGATCAGTGTGTCGATTTTGTCCGTATCAACGCGAATAGAGCTGGATGCTTTAGGTGCATTTTTTGCCGAATCAGATTCAGAAGAGGCTTTTTTGACAACCGTTGTAGGTGGTGGAGCTATAACAGGCGCAACCACTTCTTTTGTTTCGATGGCGGCAGGTGCCGGCGCAGACACAGGCGCTGCAGCTTTAGGTTTCTTTTTCTTTTTGGGCTTGGCTAAGGGAGAAAGTTCAAGTTCGCAATCCTCTTCAACCCAACTAAAAATTTCACGCACCGCACTTTCCGATGCGTCGCTCACCAACACCAAATCCCACGAAATATTACATTCTTCAGGATCAAGTTCATTGAACTGAGGAACATCCTGTATGTTTACATTGGTGGTTAATTGTCCTAGCGCACTAAGTTCGCGAAATAGGCGAACAGGATCATTGCCCGTTCTAAGTAAATTCAGATAAGGGCAGAAAGATATTTTCCAGCCTTGCTCTTCTTCTACTTCAGGCTCCTCGTCTTCTTCCTGTGCTTGGACAGGTGATGCGGCTACGCTTATTGCAGGTGTTGCAGCTACATTTGGCGGAGCATTATCACTGCTTTCGCCATTTAATTCTGTTTCTAGAGCAGACTGATGCTGAGCGACACTTTCTGCGTTAACATCTTCTTCATTTTGAATGGATGTTAACATTTCACGCAAGCAATCAACTGAACCTAAAAGCACATCAACCGCTTGCTTTGTGACTTGCCGGCGACCATCACGCATTTCATCAAGTAGTGTTTCCATGATGTGCGTATATTCTGCCACGACCGTAAAACCAAACGTACCACTTCCGCCCTTAATGGAATGGGCTGCTCTGAAAATAGTATTGATAGCCTCAGGGTCAATGTCACCAATATCTAGCGACAATAACCCCGATTCCATCGCTTCTAAGCCTTCGAAACATTCTTCAAAGAAGACTTGATGAAATTGTGACATATCGATAGACATAATTTTACCTGTTGTGTGTGCCTAAATTGTACTAGTAAAGGTTGAAAATCAACCATGGCTAAAGTTGACACTGCGCTTTAAGACAGTGTTGAATTAAGAACTTGTACGCTTAAGATTTTTTTATCTTAAGCGTTTTAACCTGTTTTGTTGCCTTTTTTGTGATTTGAGCAAGCAAATAAGAAGGGTTATACGATGATTTCTTGTAATCTTGCGCCATGTGCGGCGGCGGCGGCCTCATCAAGTGTTCCTTTCTCTTGTAATGTCGTAATCATGGTGCGAACGTAGGCAACTGATTCAAGCATCGCTTCAATATTTGCAGCATTTGTTTCTTTCAGTTTATCAAGCATTTGACCTAATAAAACTTCCATTATTTTTGCGTAATCAGATACCGTCGTAAATTCAAACATCGCGCAATCCCCTTTAATTGTATGGGCACCGCGTTTTATTGTTGCCATCTTTTCTTCATCAAAAGCATTTAAATCAATACTTTCTAAATCCGTTTTCATTGCGTCTAAATAGCCAAGACATTCTTCAAAGAGTTCAGCGTGAAACTGGGTCATATCAACGGACATGGTCTTTTCCTTATGGTTAAGTAAATTAAACTGCGTAGGGTAGTTGAGTCTTCTAATCTAACACTTTTAAGAGCGTTTTCAAAAGTTGATCGGGATTAAATGGTTTAACCATCCAACCTGTCGCCCCAGCAGCTCTGCCTTCCTGCTTTTTTTCAACACTAGATTCTGTTGTTAAAAGTAGCATTGGCACATATTTATACTGCGATAATTGCCGAAGATCACGTATTAACGTAATGCCATCTTTGTTTGGCATATTGACATCAGTTACAATGCAATCAAACGTATGTGCCATGGCTTTTTCGAGAGCCTCTACACCATCTTCGGCTTCTTGAACCTCGTAACCAGCTGTTTTTAATGTAAAAGATACCATTTTTCTCATTGAAGCTGAATCATCAACCGCAAGAATACTTACCATTTTTTTCTCCTGAGTAATTAAAAATGCTGTGTAAATATTACAGTATCTTTGATTACCTTGTTAAGCATTACTGCTATTTTATTGCGCATTGACGATATGATTATCTTTATGTAGCTTAAATAGCCGCGTATGTTTAACCAACTTATTGTTATAAATACTTAAATAAACTCATTCCTTGCACTTTAGCAAACGACTGTTGAGCCGCTTGAAGAGAGGTTTGTTGTGAATTGAGTTTAGTAATAGCATCGGCCATATCTAAATCGGCTACATTGGAAAGAGCTGTTTTAGTATTGATGATGAAGTCATCATTTGTTGCTTTTTGACGATCAAGTGCATTTTGACGTGCACCAATGCTTGCGTGAACGGTGGTCACTCGAACTAAGGCATCATCAATTTGTTTGAGCGTTTCTAATGTGGGCTTATCTGCTTTTAATTCCGCCGTGAATTTTTTAATAGCGTCAAACACGGACGTCCCGTCTTGTGTTGAGCCAAAAACAGCATGGCCTGGATCACCATCGGTAATCGTACGAGATATGCCAACTTGAATAGCACGTCGCATTGTTGAACCCTCATAAACAAAAGAAGGTGCAGGTGTGTCAGAGACAGGTGCATTAGGATCAGCAACAATTTTGCTATAGGGCATTGTTGTTGATTTTGTGCCTGCGAAAATATATTCACCATTCGCGTTACGGGTGTTGGCTAGGCTTAGAAGATGATCACTTAACTGCTCAAACTCGGATGCTATCGCATTGCGTGAAATCGTTGAATTACCAGAATCACTGACGCCTTGCAAACCTAGCTCTTGCAAGCGTTGGATGGTATCTGTGACGTTGGTGAGAGCTGTTTCTTCAAGTCCCAGACGTTGATTTGCCGCGGCAATATTTTCTTGATACTGTGTGGTTAGTGCAATCGACTCTTTAAATCCAAGCGAATACGCTGCCGCAGAAGGATTTTCAGAGGGGGTTAAATATTTTTTACCCGATGAAATTTTCGCTTGCGTATTGGTTAATTGCGCTTGCTGATTGGCCATTGAGTTAATATTAAATTGTTGCGGATAGGCGGTTGAAATACGCATGTTAGTCTCCTAAATTTATCTAATTGCGCCAAGTAGGCTGTCAAAAAGTGAACGCGAAATCGCGATCACTTGTGATGATGCTTGATACGCATTTTGAAATTTAATTAAATTTGCTGCTTCTTCGTCAAGGTTAACCCCTGCAAAACTGGCTCGCGCTTCGATAGCTTGATTATTCAGTGCTTTTTGGGCAGATAAACTTACATTAGCCGCATTGGCAGATGAGCCAACTTTTGCTACGAGGGTTTGGTAGGTCTGTGCGAGCGTATTACCACCAAACAATATCCCTTGGTTTTCTAAACCCGCCAGTGCAAGTGCGTTGGTGTTATCGCCTACATCGCCACTTGTGGTTGCTGCAGCAATGGCTCTGGGATCCGTTATGACGGCATTGATATTTCTTGCCGCTAAGTAAGTAGGGCGAATAATAAAACTCGATGTACCTGCAGGCGGGGTAACTTGTGTAATATTAATCCCGTCAACGGTTGTGGGTAGACCGCCTGTGGGTAGCATTACTTTAACATTGTCGCTTAATCTTGTGAGCGTATAAGAACCCGCAGCATAATCTAAAAGGTAATCACTGGCTTGCATTTGATTGAGTGTCGCAGAATCAAAAGTGGCTTTAATGTAGCCACCTGCATTACCAATACTTGAAAACACTGGAATTTGTTCTGGTTCAAAAGTAAACATTGCTTTGCCCGAAGCGCCGTTTAGATCAATCCCTTGTGTATGAATATTATTGAATGCTTGACCAATACCCGCCGCAACAAGACCGAGTTGCTGTTGCGCAGGATCTAAGACTTGATCACGGAATTTAATCGCACCAGCCAGTGCGCCACTTGAAAATTGACTGCTCACGTCATAGCCGTTCATTAAAACGGTTTTTTGCATGATGTCGGTAGTGGAATTCGTCAATTCTAATTTAGATCGTGCATCACCTGAGATTAATGCTTGGCCTTGACCGATAAAAACATCAATAGAGCCATCTGGACGCGCAAGGGTTGCAACGTCAATGTGCCCAGCTAATTGTGCTAGGAGCAAATCGCGTTGATCGAGTAGTTCGTTTGGAGCTTGTGTGCCACCACCACTGGTTAAAGAAGCGATTTTGACGTTCAAATCAGCAATATTTTGCGTGAAACTATTGATTTTATCGACAGATTCCTGCATTTTTGCGTTGTTTTGCGCACGCAAGGTGTCCAAACGCGACGACACAATATTGAACTGTGTAGACAATGTTTTTGCTTCACTCACCATCACTTGACGCGCAGGCATCGAAGTTGGGTCGCTCGACACACCATTTACAGAATTAAAAAAGGATTTAATCGCATTAGACATGCCCGATTCTGGATCAGCTAACAGGTTATCTACTTGTGCTGTCATTGCTTGAAACGCACTGGCATCACCTAGCGAAGAAGCAGAAGAGCGAATATTACTATTGATAAACTGATCGTAATTACGCGTAATGCTGTTGACGTCAACGCCATTACCAACAAAGTTTCCTGCACCAGTAATAGATGAAGGATTCGACATTAAGTTCGTATCTTGACGGCTGTAGCCATCTGTATTGACGTTAGCAACGTTGTTACTTGTTGTCTGCATTGACCGCTGAAAGGCCATCAAACCTGTTAACGCGGTACCTAAAATTCCACTGGGCATGGGAATAACCTATTTTTAAAGTGTTTGATAAATTAAGCGATGTTTACTTCACCGCCAGCGCTGTGTTTTCGGCAAATAAATTCAAAGCATTGCTTTGGTATATATGCATCACTTTATCCGCGTAACTTGGATCGGTTGCATAACCGGCACGTTGTAATTCACGCATATATTGGCCTGCATTGTTCACTTTTGTTAATGCAGTGTCGTAACGTGGATTATTTCGAATAAAGTTGACATAATCATTAAAACTTTCTTGGAAAGAGTTGTAGGCTCTAAAGCCTGAACTTACTCTTCTTGCAATACCTTGGTCAAATTCAAGTGTAGATACTTGAGATTGTTTTCCTCGCCATGAGCGATCGGCCTTAATGTTAAACAAATTATAACTACTCGTTCCATCAGCATTTTTAATTACTGAGTTACCCCAGCCGCTTTCTAATGCAGCTTGTGCGAGGAGGGCGTTAGGATCAATTCCTAATGATTTCGCCGCTTGCTGCGCAAAGGGTTGAAGTTGTTTAACAAAGTCAACTGCAGAACTTATCGGCACACCGTGTCTATTCTTAAATGCCATTTCGTCATTGCCATCAAATTCATTGTTATTAAACATGAATCCATTGGGCATTTTCACAGACGTCACCCGATTGTTTAAATAGGCTTCTAGGCTTTGTGGATTGGGATTGGCTGGTTTGGGTGTCAATTGTTTTACAATCAAGTCTGCAAGGCCCACGCCTGGTTTACCTGCTAAATGTACAGATAATTGTTGATCGTACATTTGATTGTAAGTGTCACTTTGATCACTCTCAAAAGCACCTTCAGCGAGTTTTGCGGAGCGCATACTTTTTAAAATGTTATTTAAAAATAACGCCTCAAATTGTTTGGCAACTTGCTTTAACGCTTCAGGTGAGTGATCTTTGGATTCTTTTTTTAGCTTGGTAAATTCGCTAAAATCGTAAGCATTGGATTGTGCGCTTGCATTTAGCGTTGACGTGTTATTTAACATAGCCTTATCTCATCACTTTAAAATAAAGATTTAAATAATAATTAGTTCTGCGTGTAGAGCGCCAGCGGTTTTCAATGCTTCTAAAATAGCCACTAAATCGCTTGGAGCTGCGCCGACTTGATTAACTGCATTCACAAGGTCATCAAGTGATACACCGCCTTTGAAGGCAAACATCCGGTTTTTCTCTTCTTTTGCGCTGACGTTTGAATTGGGTGTGGCTGCAGTTTGTCCATTGGATAGCGCGTTAGGCTGACTTACATTGATATTTTCATCAATGGTAACAACGAGACTACCATGCGACACCGCCGCAGGCGATACACGCACTTTACTGCTAATAATCACCGTTCCTGTTCGTGAATTGACAATGACGCGAGCAGGTGCTTCATCCATATCGACATTCAGATTTTCAACTACCGATGCAAAAGAAACCTTTTGCCCTAAGTCACTAGGTGAATTTACCCGTACAGAGGTGGAATCAATGGCTCTTGCTGTGTTTGCACCTAATAATTTATTGATAGACTCCGCCATGCGAGTGGCGGTAGTGAAATCAGAGCGATTTAAATTAAAAACTAGCGAATCGCCATCAGAAAAAGGCGTTGGTACGGTACGTTCAACTAAAGCCCCATTGGAAATACGCCCAGCACTTGGATTATTGATGGTAATATTGGATCCATCTTTTCCTGTTACCGCCAAGCCGCCGACGACTAAATTTCCTTGTGCAATCGCATAGACTTCACCATCAGCACCTTTTAGAGGTGTCATCAGAAGTGCCCCACCGCGCAGACTTTTCGCGTCACCAATCGAGGCTACGGTGACATCGATAGCCATACCGGGTTTTGCAAAAGCAGGAAGTTCTGCTTGCACGGCGACGGTTGCAATGTTTTTTGCTTTTAATTGCAGCATGTCTTGTTGAGAGAGTGTAATGCCAAATCGTTTCAACATGTTGGTAATACTTTGTCTTGATGTGGGTGAGCTTGTACTACTATCACCCGATTTATCAAGACCGACAACCAAGCCGTAACCTATCAATTGGTTGGTACGAATGCCTTCAATAGAAGCGATATCTTTAATACGTTCAGCTAGTGCAGGATTTGAAAAAGCCGTAAGCATTAGCATCAAAATCAAAGAGTGTTTTCGCAGATTCATGTTATTGCTCATCTATTAAAGGGGGAACCAAGGGCTATTAAATACACGTGACAGCCAGCCATGCGTATTCGCGTCATTTAGTGAGCCTTCACCAGTGTACATAAAGGTCGCATCAGCAATTTTCTCAGAGTCAATAATATTGGATGGTTTAATGTCAACCGGGCGAACAATGCCGGATAAACGAATAAATTCATCACCTTGATTTAATGTGACCCGTTTTTCACCCCGGATTTTTAAATTTCCATTGGGTAGCAACTCCACCACCGTGACTGAAATTAAGCCGGTCAATTGGTTGTTTTGTAAAACATCACCTTGGCCTTCAAATTCCTTTTCAGATAACATACTGGTTTTCATATCACCACCAAGCAAAAGCGCACCTAATCCAAACAGTGTCGGCAGACTAGCTGAAATGGTGTCACTTTTACTGTCTCTGTTTTGTGCTCTTTTAATGGAGTTAGTTCGTTCAAGTAAATTAACCGTCAAAATATCACCTACACGCCTTGCAGTATGATCTTCAAATAATCTATTGTCGTAGCCGGCCATATAAATGCTCCCAGAGCTTTGAGCAGGGGGGCGTAAATCAGCAGGCGCGACGGGTGAGAATGACGGCTCACGTTTTGGTAAAGGTGCGCTACACGCTGCTAAAAGTAGCGGCATAAGGACAATAAAACGCAGTTTACGTGTCATCATTTTAATCACTTATTAGAGATTTTGTGTGGCATAAGACAGCATTTGATCTGTCGTTGAAATTGCTTTTGAGTTCATTTCATAAGCGCGTTGGGTTTCAATCATACCCACCAATTCTTCCACTACATTAACGTTTGATGTTTCAAGTGAGTTTTGCACAATAGCCCCAAACTCTTGCTGTCCGGGTGTTCCAATCACTGGCGGACCACTTGCACCGGATTCACGGTATAAGTTCTCACCAATAGGTTCAAGACCTGCAAGATTGATAAAGTTTGCTGTTTGAATTTGTCCCACATTTGACGGCTGCGGATTGTTTGGTTGTAAAACAGAAACCGTACCATCAGTACCAATAGTAATACTCAGTGCGTCTTGCGGAATGGTCATTGACGGTGTCAATGGTAAGCCGTTTGCGTTTACAATTTGACCATTCAAATCCAATTTTAACTGACCGTCACGAGTATAGGTAATCGATCCGTCAGGCATGGTGACTTGCAAGAAACCACGACCATTAATCGCGATATCCATTTGATTGCCTGTTTGCTCCACGTTACCTTGTGTGTGCAATTTTTCAGTTGCCATTGTTTTGACACCTGTACCTAATTGCATACCTGTTGGCAACTGACTTGTTTGTGACGTTTGCGCACCGACTTGACGCATATTTTGATACATCAAATCTTGGAAAACAGCACGATCTTTCTTAAAGCCGGTCGTGTTGACGTTTGCCAAGTTGTTTGAAATAACTGCCATTCGAGTTTGCTGGGCATCTAAGCCTGTCTTTGCAACCCATAATGCACGTTCTGTCATGATTTTCTCCTAAAGTAATCGTTGTTGTGTGTTTAGATAAAAGCAGGTTTTATGCCAATTACATTTGCAATAATTTGGCACTAGCAGCTGCATTTTCTTTGGCGTTTTTCATGATATTGGTTTGCATTTCAAAGTTACGTGCTAACTCAATCATATCCACCATCGCACCAACGGCGCTTACGTTACTTCCTTCGATCGAACCTTGTATAATTTGAACTGACGCATTATCTGCAGGCACACTTGCGTCTTTGATATAAATTAAACCGTCATTGCCTTTTTCGATGTTTTTCAAATCAGGTTTCACTAATTTAATTTTATCAACCGTGAGCATAGTGGTCGCGTTTTCGGCACCAAAGGGAACAATACTAATACTTCCGTTACTGCTAATGTTGAGTTTCTCAGCAGGTGGAATTTTAATTGCGCCATTTTGACCCATGACGACAAGTCCAGAACTGGTTTGCAGTTGACCATCAGGTGTCATTTTTAAGTCGCCAGCGCGAGTGTAGGCTTCTTTGCCTTTACTGTCTTTCACAGCAAAAAAACCTTGGCCGTTAATGGCGATGTCGAGATCATTGCCGGTTGCTTGAATAGGGCCTGTGGTGAAATCGGTGGCTGGCTTTTCAGTTTGCGCGAATACACGTGTCGGATAACCGTCACCGTAAACAGGCATACTGCGAAATTGTTGCAAATCCGATTTAAACCCTGTGGTTTGAGTGTTTGCCAAGTTATTGGCGTTTGCCGTTTGAGCCAGCAGCGTCTGCGTGGCTCCACTCATGGCAATATAAAGACTGCGATCCATAAAATGCTCCTAATTAAACGCTGCTACTCAAAGGTTAAAAAAACTAAATACGTAGAACGCTTTCAGTTAATGTTTTTTGGATGCTAATGGCTTGTGAGTTTGCTTGATACGCTTGTTGCGCCACAATCAATTTCACTAGCTCTTCAGATAAATCCACATTTGAATTTTCAAGTGAAGAAGAGCGAATTGCGCCGAAATTATTGTCACCAGCTTGGCCATAAACTGGAGCGCCTGCATCAGATGAGTTGCCCCACGCGGTACCATTTAATTTTTCTAAAGCAAGTGGGTTTGCAAAGTTAGCTAATGCCACTTTACCGATGGGTTTTGAGTAGCCATTACTAAACTTAGCGGTGATAACGCCATCTTTATCAACATCAACTGCAGATAAGCTACCTACGGGTAAACCATCTTGTTTTAAATCATTGACCATGAATGGCGATGAGTGTTGTGTTGTGCCACCTAAATCGATGGTTATCGTCATCGGGGTTGCAACCAAATTTGGATCAATAGCTGTCAAATCAATGCCACCAAAGTCGACTATAACAGCGTTACCTTTAAGGGCTTGACCTGGCGTTGTTGCGGCTGCATTCTCTTTTTGGGCGGCTAAATCTTGTGCAACTGCATCATTGTAAGCTTGTGTTGCAGCATCAGCTGCAGCTTTTGCTGTATCAGCGTCAACTTGAGCTGCGGTGAGTGTATCAGTCGCCGCTTGAAGTGCCACTTGTGACTGCGCTAAAGTGTTCGTTGCGTCATTGATAATATTTTCCAGAGCAGGTACTTTTGCTTGTGCCTCAGCTAATTGTTTTGTGTACATATCAAACGCTTTTTGTGCGTCAGCTACTTTTGCTGTCAGTGTTACTACCGTATCTTTTTTGGTATTTGATGCGGTTGTTGCTAACCATGCTGAAGATTTGAGTAAATCAGTAATTTGGGGTGTTGCCGTGAGTTTAGTTAAATTACCATTTGCATCAAAATAGACCTTAGTTGGCGCATCTGTAATGATACCGTCAGGCATGACTTGAGTGCCTGTTGCCACGGTGGGTGGCACTGAAAATTTATCTGCTTGCGTGCCAGGTTGAATGCTTCTTCCATCAATAAACGTGTACATATTCCATTCGTTAGGCACACTTGTTCTGCAGAAGTAAGTTGAGACAATGTGTGCATTACCCATCACATCATAAGTGGTAACGGATGTTGTACTGGTATAAGTTTTAGGATCTGGAACGTAGGGGTGTGTACCTGGAGTAGTAAACGCAAAAGGTGTCACAGCAGAAGGTGATGCACTGTTTAAGTTGAGCGACATATTAACTTTAGTAGTAGCTGATGGTGGACCTTGTTCTGTCCCAATGCGAACGGGTAGTTTAACCCCAACGTTAAAACCTTCAGCGACAGTCATGCCTACTGGTTTATACGCAAGTAAATAACGACCATTATCGTCTACGACATTGCCGCTTTTATTAATATGAAATGCACCATTTCGAGTAAAGGAAGTGGCTTCCAAAGGTTTATCTGGAATTACAGGATCCACTAAATCTCCCATAGCAAAAAAACCTTTACCCGCTATGGCTAAATCCAGTGAGTTTGCAGTTCCTTCGATATTACCTTGTGTAAATTGCTGCGCAACACTCGTGACGCGTGAGCCAATGCCTGCACCTGCACCTGCCATTACCTCACCAAATTGTGCGCGAGATTGTTTAAAGCCCACAGTTTGCGAGTTAGCAATATTGTTACCAGTTACTGATAATGTTGTTGAGGCTGATTTTAAGCCGCTTAATGCTGTTGAAAAACCCATGATCATTCACCTAAAGTTTATATTTAAAGAACTTGTTTAATTTTTGCAAAATCGACACTGTTGTCGCCCGCAAGATTCACTTTTAAACCACTTGCGCTACTTGCCATGTTGACACTTTCAACACGCGAGTTAATATCAGTTGGTACAACGGTGTTCTTGCCATCTAATTGCGCAGTGGCTTGAATTTTATAAATACCTGGACTTGCTAAAGTGCCAGCAGAATTTGTGCCATCCCAAACAAAAGGAATTGCACCTGAGCCTTGATTGCCTAAATTAACGGTTTGCACTAGCTCACCAGTTGCTGCGTTAGAAATAGCAATTTTTAAATCAGGTGTGCTACTTGTTAAGTTGACAGTGCCGCTGATATCGCCGCCAGCAGGCAGAACACCTTGTGTTGATTGAACGCTCACATAGCGACCAATTAAACCGGTTGCTTGCAACGCTTGATCTGAATTGATTGACGATGCGAAGGTTGCAAAAGATTCTTGTAAATCTTGAATGCCTGAAACGGTACCAAATTGCGCCATTTGACTCAAAAATTCCCCATTTTTCATCGGTTCATTAGGGTTTTGATGCGTCATTTGGGTGGTCATCAATTTCAAAAACTGATCTTGTCCTAAGGTGGATTGTTTTTTTGCTTTTGCGCGAGACTCTGCTAGTGTGGCGGCTGTATACGTTGTGCTGGCAGTAAGTCCAGCATATTTATCTGCATTAGCTGTTGTGGTGGCGACCATAAATTTCTCCTATTGCCCCATTTTTAAGGTTTGTAGCATCATTTGTTTTGCTGTGTTTAAAACCTCGATGTTATTTTGGTATGAACGTGACGCTGACATCATATTCGCCATTTCTTCGACGGAATTCACATTAGGTTTAAAAATGTATCCATCTTTGTCTGCCATAGGATGATTTGGTGCGTATTCCATCACTGCTGGCGCTTTGCTTTCAACAATACCGCGAATTTCAACTTTACTGGCGGCATTTTGTGCGTCAATAACGTTTTTTAGTTCAGCACCAAAAACAGGTTGGCGTGACTTGTAGACACCACCTGCACTACTGCTGACGCTGTTTGCGTTGGCAATATTACTGGCTACTAAGTTTAAACGCACAGTTTGTGCATTCATGCCGCTACCGGCAATATCAAAAATATTTAAAGATGACATAATTAAACTTGTCCCGTGAGTGCTGATCGTAATTCGTTAAATTTACCGCCTATAAATTGCAAGCTAGCTTGGTATTGCAGTGAGTTCTCAGCAAACTTAGCTTGCTCAATGTGTTCTTCAACGGTATTGCCGTCAAGTGACACTTGATTTGGGTTGCGGTATTTCAATCTTGCTCCCAAAAAAGGCATTTCTGGCGCAAAATGTCCTGCTTGTGTGTGTGCTAACAATGTTTGCTCGGTTGTTGCTTGTTTAAGCGCGGTCGAAAAATCTAAATCGCGCGCTTTAAAATTAGGTGTATCTGCATTAGCCATATTTGCCGCTAAAATTTCACCGCGCTTTTCACGTAAAGCAAGCATCATCGGGCTACTACCAAGTGCTGCGTTAAAACTAATTGCCATAATAATGTCTCCTGAAAAAAATTTTTTGCTTTTCAAATTTAAAGCACACTTTATGCCATTTAATGTTAAATGTTAAAAATCAGTAATTTGTTTTTTCTAGGCATTTCTCTACAGAATGTTATCGTCAGAGATTATATAAAGTTAAAATTTATTTTATGCAATCATGGATAAATTTTGCAGTGCTTTAGGGTGTATTATGGTGCCAAGAATTTGTCAAATAAGGGTTAACTTGTAATGTATCTAGAGATTTATGTTTTATCTAATTGAAATATTTGTATATTTATTGTTATGGCATTTAAAATGCTTTTGTCATGTTAAGCGATTACGTTAATGAGTTAACCCAACCGATTATGTTTAAATTGATACTTATTTTTGTCTGTGCATTTGCTTTTGTGAATGCAACTCATGCCGAGCCACAATGGCAAACTCACGAATCAATTTATGAGGCGGTTAAAGCCTATGTTGCTCAAAATATTAATACAACTGCAGAGTATGAAATTAATATAGTGCCGTTAGCGAGTCGCTTAAATTTAGCTTTATGCCAACAGCCTATGGAAATATTTACGCCTAACTTGGTGAAGGCAGGGCGCGCTGCTATTAGCGTGCGTTGTAATTCGCCAAAAAAATGGGCAATTTTTGTTCCCATCATCATCACACCATTTGAAAATATTATAGTTTTAACGCAGAATATGCAGCATGGTGACAAAATAACGGAGAATCATGTTGCTTTGGCACGTAAAAATGTGACGCAATTACATAACAATTACATGACTGATTTAACTCAGGTGATAAATAAGCAAATTTCGCATAATTTATCTGCGGGAACAGTTATGACAACAAAAGATTTTTTCGAGGCTAAATTAATTAAGCGCGGAGATCATGTCATGATGACGTCGAAAAATTCAGGAATTGCAATTCGAATGACTGGAATTGCGCAATCTGATGGTAGTCTTGGTCAGGTGATTCGTGTTAAAAATCAAAACTCTGATCGTGTGGTGAATGCGACGGTGATTGATATTGGTGTTGTTGATGTGATGCATTAGCAACAAAAAGGAATAATTTCTGGAATTTTAGCTAAAGATTTTTTGTGTCTTGCCGATATGTTAGTCTAGCATACAGATAAACTTTAAACGCAAAACTGAGTATGTGTAAATATATCGTTGCAGTTTTGTGATAACTTCTATTTCAAGGGGCTCGGCATGGCTATCGTAAGAATTAAAAATACAGGAGCAGCACCTGTTCCAGTAAAAACTCCCGCTAAAAGCGAGAACTTGACATCATTATCTTTCAAATCACTGATTAAAAAAAGTTTGATTGAAAATAGTGGCGCTCAAACAACACCAGTTGCAGATGTAAAAGCAACTTTAGCAACAGATAGTGTGGTGTTAACTAATTCTGTTCAAGAAATTAAAAAGAGTTTTGAATCATTTCCTGAGTCTAGTGTTGATATGCAGCGTATAGAGCGTATTAAGCAAGCGATTGAAAATGGGACGTATGAAATTAACCCAGATCGTATAGCGCAAAAAATGATTCAATTTGAATTTTCACAGGGTCAAAGCAACGGCACATAGTTTATGATTGAGCATACATTTCCAATTGCAGAGCAGTTAATTAGCAATGCGCTACAATTAGCGCAAAGGCTTTGTCAACAGCTTACCCAAGAGGCGGAAGCATTAGTACGTCAGCCACAATCGGCTTTTATTAGCACAGTGGCTAGTAATAAGCGAGATTTGGTGATGCAATTGGATATGTTCAATAAACAACTAGAGCAGATTTTAGCTGCAGAGAATTTACCTCTTTCGCCTGAAGGGGTAGAGTCGTATTTTCAACTGTCGTTAATTAACGGACTCTCTCCCACCATCATGAAAATGAATTGGGATGATTTGATGATTGTGTGCAACGATTGTAAAAATTTAAATGAACAAAATGGCGCAAGCATCGAAATTTTAGCGCGAAACAATAAACGTACCATTCATATATTAAAAGGCAAGTCCGAAGTGGTGACGCGATACAGTCGTGATGGCTCGGTTGTCAGTGACTTTCAAAATAGTACGTTAGTGTCAGTTTGATGTCGATTTTTATGGTTTGTTTTTAAATAACATTTCTTTTGCATGGGCAACGGTTTTTTCCGTTAAATCCACTCCACCTAGCATTCGCGCGGTTTCTGTAATACGCTCTTCTTCAGACAGTAAAAATACGCGTGAGGCTGTCATATCAGTGTGATGTTCTTTTTGAACAAATAAATGCTGATGCGCCTGTGCGGCGACTTGGGGTAAATGTGTCACGCACAAAACTTGGCGATTTTTACTCAGCTCACGCATCTTTTGTCCCACAATTTCAGCAATGCCTCCTCCTATACCTGAATCTACTTCATCAAAAATGAGCGTCGGCGTTGTTTTATCGCTCGCAGTGGTCACTTGTATAGCTAAACTTATGCGCGATAATTCACCTCCTGAGGCGACTTTCGATAAAGGCTTAGGTGGCAGTCCCACATTTGCGCTAATCAAAAAAAGTACGTCGTCATAACCATTGAAACGGGGTGTATTTCCCGTTTGCGAATGAATTTCAATAATAAATTCACCATTTGGCATACCCAACTCTTTCATCATTTTTGAAATATGTTCTTGTAGTATGAGTGCGCTTGATTTGCGTTGAGCAGAAAGTTTTTCAGCTAATGGAGTGAATAGTTCTTGCCAGTGAGCTACTAATTTTTCTAATTCTTTGATGTGATCGGCACTGTCGCTAATGTGTGTTAATTCAAGTTCCAAATTTTGTTTACGAGCGCGAAGATCGTCAGGTTTGACTTGATGTTTACGGCTTAAGGCTTGCAGTACTGCTAATTGCGCCTCAATTTCTTGGAATTCAATAGGATCAGCTTCTTGGTTTTCTAAAAAATGGCGTAGTTCATAAACTGCTTCTTCAATTTGAATTTGCGCCTCTGTGAGAAGGGTGGTCACAGACGTTAATTCGGGTGCAAATTGCAGTAAACTCGCAATCGATTTGATGCTGTTTTTTAGTTGAGCGTGAATGGATTTATCTTGATCATAAATCGCTTCAATTTGCGCTTGTCCGGTAGTTAAAATCTGTTCTAAATTGGCGAGTTTTCGATGGGTATCGGAGAGTTCGTTGTAGTCAAATTGGTCTAAATTGAGTGTTTCTAACTCCTCAAATTGATAGCGTAAGAAGGCTTCTCGCTGTGTGTCTTCGAGGCGTTTTGTTTTTAATTGCTCAAGTTTTAGTTGTGCCTGTTGCCAGTTGACATAACAGGCATTGATTTCTGCAAGCAAGGACGTATTTTTGGCATAATTGTCAAGTAACCGACGCTGTTCATCGTTTTCGAGCAGTTTTAAATGAGCGTGTTGACCTTGTATTTCAACTAATTGACTGGTAAATCGTTGCAGGGTTTGTAGGGTAACAGGGCGATTATTGATATAGGCTTTTGAGCGACCGTCACTATTGATGACGCGACGGATTAAACAGCTATGATTTTCTTCATCAAAGGCGTTTTCTTGTAGCCATGCTAAAGCGCTTGGGAGCGCGCTTAGATCAAACTCTAAATTGACTTCTGCGCGGCTACAATGGGGTCTTACATAATCTGGCGTGGCTCGTTCACCTAATGCGAGTGTTACTGCGGTGAGTAAAATAGATTTACCCGCCCCAGTTTCTCCTGTTAAAACTGACATGCCTTGTGTTAAATCGAGTTGCAAGTTTTTCACAATAGCCAGGTCAAGAATAGTCAGATTTCGAAGCATAGTATAATGTTAAGTTGGTTGTGTACTGATTGCGTGTGATGACTAAAACACGCCTATTTAATTTAGTTTACCACGAGTGTCTATTTTTTTAGAATTTGAAATTAAAGCGTATTGTTTTGTTGTAAATTCACGCTATTTTGTGAAAAATGGTAGAATTCAAATTTTAGAAATAGGGGAGATTTTATGTTTAAAAGAATCGTTTTATTTGGTTTAGCGGCTTTATTTTATGCTACGCAATCACCTAGTTTCGCTGAAAGTTATGATGTGCAACAGCAGCAAAGAATGGAAAATGAAATCAACGCGTTGAGAACGTTTGTGGTGGAGTTGGAAGAGCGCATTAAGCAATTAGAGCGCGAGCAAACAGGGAAAGCCAAAGGCGGTGGTGAGGCAGTGTCGAGCAATGAAACTAAAAATGAGCCAAAACTGGAACCAAATTGGCGAGATAAACGTGTTTGGGCACTGATCAAAGTCGCTATGTCAACGGAAAAAGTTAAAGGGATATTAGGTCGCCCTGTGCGTATAGATGATTTGGGGAACGGTCATCAAAAATATGTCTATCAAGGTGAAGTGATTGGTTCAGGTATTGTGAACGGAAACATTGAGTTTTATGAAAATCGGGTATATGAAATTAATGTGCCTAATTTTTAATAATGATTATTGCTAATTAAGGGCGGCGTGCGTCAACAAACCTATCGCGCCAGTAGTTTGTTTTCAAGCTTGAAACCATTACTTTTCCTGTGCGCGAACTTGGGGCGTGAACAAAATTGCTCTCGTTCACGTAGATACCTACGTGCGAAACAGATTTGCCGCTTGTGTTGAAAAAAACTAAATCACCAGAGTGAATATTATTTTTAGGCACTGGCACAAGTACGTCCTTCATTTCGCTGACGGTGCGGGGGAGATGCACGCCATTGTGTTCATAAACGTGTTTTACAAAACCGCTACAGTCAAAGCCTTCTTCAGGGGAATCTTTGCCGTATCGATAGGGTTTGCCTTGTAAACTTAAGGCATAATCGACAGCAGGCGGAATGACGTCTTTTTCAACAGGTCGCGCAACCGCCACAGGTGTCGGTTTTACGTCGACTGTTCCAGCACACCCAGATAGTAAAGCTATCGTGAATGGCAGCAGTAACGGCTTGAAGTAAGGTAAATCGTTTTTTGTCGAAATAGTCGGTAATTTATTCACGGCAATCACAAAATGAGTTAAAAAATAAACGCTGCTAAGTGGCAGCAGCGTCTTCCAAGTAAAAATCAAATATAAGAACGCACATAATCACGGGCAAAATGATTGAGAGGCGATTTGTTTTGTTGAAACTCTCTATACACACGATGGGCGTCAAGGGGTGTAATGTGTGCGTAAATACCAAAACCAGTTTGGTTAATAAATTCATCACTGAGTGTTTCAAGAAATAACCACCAAATGGAATCATTGTGTTTTTCATGCTGTATATCCATTGTTGTCACCTGCGTTTTTTTGAAATAAAGTAAATGTCAAATTATTGTCGGGATAAAACGCATCCATTTTTTGCGACTTGGGGTATGATTACAAATTCGGTGCATAGAGCGCCTCATATATACTCGACCTTTTCCATCTCTTTTTAATGTCATGACCTTAAAAATCGCGCTTGTCCAAACAAATAGTCTAGTCGGCAATATTGACTTTAACTTTAACCAAATCACGGAAATCGTGATGAAAACGCGTAGTGAATCTCCCATTGATTTAATCGTGTTTCCTGAGTTAGCCCTTACGGGTTATCCTCCAGAAGATTTACTGCTTCGCACCGACTTCATTTCTCAAGTCGATGGTATTTTATTTGAATTAGCAAAACTCGCGCCAGAAATTGCAATTATTATTGGTTTTCCAGAAGTTTTTAAAGGGAAATTATATAACAGTGCGGCTGTCCTGCTGTCAGGGGATGTTTTAACGATTTACCGTAAACAAAAACTACCCAATTATGGTGTGTTTGATGAACAACGTTATTTTTCTGCGGGCATGGATTCATGTGTATTTGAGCTGAAAAGTCAATATATTGGCATTGGTATTTGTGAAGATGCATGGCATAGCGAGATTGTTGAGGCAACTAAAGCAGCGGGGGCAGAAATACTCGTGACTTTAAATGCATCGCCGTTTCATTCGGGCAAAGCACAAAAGCGTGAGGCGATTATCAGTAAGAATGTAAGCGCTGCACAGTTGCCCATTGTTTACGTTAATATGGTCGGTGGGCAGGATGAGTTAGTGTTTGATGGCGCTTCATTTGTGATGAATAAAAACGGTGAGGTCGTCCTGCGTGCGCAAGAGTTTGTGGAAGAAGTGCGCTTCATTGAATTTGACGGAGCAGAGCCTATTTCAGCTTACTGTGCGCCAACGTATTTACCCTTGAGGAGCGATTATGCGGCATTGGTCTGTGGCACGCGCGATTATGTGTTTAAAAATGGCTTTAAAGGCGCTATTTTAGGGCTGTCTGGCGGAATAGATTCGGCTTTAGTGCTGGCTATTGCGGTAGATGCGCTGGGGGCAGAAAATGTGGAGGTAGTGTCATTACCTTCGCGCTACACACAAGCGATGAGCAATGACGATGCAAAGGAGCAAGCACATATTTTAGGCGTCACGTATCACTGTATTCCCATTGAGCCAGCTGTAAACGCATTTACTGCCATGCTTGAAGACACATTTGCTAATACGCAAAGTGATACCACAGAAGAAAATATTCAAGCACGTTGCCGGGGTGTGGTGCTCATGGCTATGTCAAACAAACAAGGAAAACTGCTACTGACTACAGGGAATAAAAGTGAAATGAGTGTGGGTTATGCGACGCTTTATGGGGATATGGCAGGGGGATTTGCGCCGATTAAAGACGTTCCTAAGCTTTTAGTCTATGCGCTTGCAAGGTATCGAAATCAACTTTCAGCGGTGATACCTGAGCGTGTTATCACGCGCCCCCCTTCGGCGGAACTTGCGCCAAATCAATGTGATGCTGATTCACTGCCTCCCTATGAAATACTCGACCCTATTTTGCAACGCTACATTGAAGAAGATCAATCGGCTCAACAAATTATTGAGGCGGGTTTTGATCAGCAGTCGGTGGCGCGAGCGATTTCACTTGTTGATCGAAGTGAATATAAACGCAGACAGTCCGCGCCAGGGATTCGAATTAGTGCGCGTGCATTTGGGCGAGATCGACGCTATCCAATTACTTCGGGTTATCGTGGCACATAAGGCACTTTAGAATGTTAGAATAGCGTCTATATATTATTTTCTTTTATTGACAAGAGGAACATCATGCGGAATTTGAAATCTTTTCCCGCGTTGTTTGGCAGTTTGATTGCCGTCGCTGTGGTTTTATTCGTTGCTTTTCATTTCATCTTTATCGATTTTTTTGTTGATTTATGGTGGTATCAATCGCTGAAACTCGAATCGTATTTTTGGCTGCGCTTACTGTATAAATTTTTTCTTTCTGGTGGTGTGACGCTAATATTTTTCGGTATTTTCTTTTGTCACTTTTGGATTGCGTCCAGACATTTAGGGCTTAATCCAATTGAAAATTTAAGTCGTCAGCAAAGCAGTCATTTTCAAAAATTTGCCGATACGTTTGTGTCTGGATCGTTCAAGATTTACACGCCAATTTCTTTAGTGTTAGCGATGGTGATTGCCTCACCGTTCTATTCACAGTGGGAATCAACGCTACTTTACTTTTTTGGTGGCGCGTCGGGCGTGAATGAAACGTTTTATGGAAATGATGTCAGTTTTTATATGCTTTCCTACCCAACGTATCAACTCATTCAAAAAGAGTTGCTCATTACGGCGATATTAGTGTTTGGTATGGTTGCTGGATTGTATTTTTTTGAACATACTTATATCCCCAATCAAAATAAACATTATCCCAAAGGCGCAAAAATACATTTAACGCTACTGATTGGGTTTGTGGTGGCGTTTGTGATGTGGGGCTTTATGCTCGAGCGT
Organism: Pseudomonadota bacterium; assembly: GCA_039805765.1. Classification (GTDB taxonomy): domain Bacteria; phylum Pseudomonadota; class Gammaproteobacteria; order Methylococcales; family Methylomonadaceae; genus UBA10906. The sequence goes on along the minus strand of JBDLTP010000037.1, from coordinate 50,849 downwards.
TTTGCGCTGCTTTATACAAATACGCATGAACCGATTTTCTTTGGCCCGGGATTTTTGGAAATTCGATATCAACTGCCGCTCATTTGGGCAGCGATGCTAACCTTTTTCGTGGCGGCTTTAATTGCCATTCATTTTGTGCATTCGGATCATCATGAGCATAAAAAACCGCTTTGGATTTCGCTTGCCCTGTTTGTTTTTGTTTGGCAGTTGCAACAATTTCAGTGGATTCCCGATATGCTACAACGTTTTGTCGTCAATCCCAATCCGGTGAAAGCGGAAATGTCGTTTATGAAACACAATATTGATTCCACATTAGCTGCATACAATTTGAACCATATCAATGTCGTTGAAATGAACGTGAAACTGGATGCTGCGCAAGACATTGAAACATGGAGCAGTCAAAAGCATTTTGAAAATATTCCGGTATGGGATCGTGAAGATATTATTTTCAGCTATAAACAGTTGCAAGAAATACGACCCTACTATCAATTTTTATCTGTAGACGAAGATCGCTATTTCATCTTAAATCATTTGCGCCAAGTCAATATTGCCGCGCGTGAAGTGAATATTTCTAAATTACCTAAAGAAGCGCAAAACTGGGAAAATCGTCATTTGCGCTACACGCATGGCTATGGCGCGGTAATAACGCCTGCTGCGCAAGACGCGGATGCGCCCTTAACTTGGTATCTTCGTGATTTAAATATGCACTCAGATGTGAATTTCACCGTCACACACCCTGATCTTTACTACGGTCTTGAACAATACGATTACGCGGTTGTTCCCAATAAACTCAATGTGGTTGGGATTGCAAAAACCGACACTGATGTGGCAACCAATGAAGCATACCATGGTGAAGGCGGTATTCCGTTCACGTCTACCTTTAAGAAAGCGTTATTTGCGTTTAAATTGCACGATGAAAAATTGTTTTTTTCAACCAATATTTCGCAAGAGAGCAAACTTAAAATTTATCGTAATGTCACCGAGCGTATTCAAAAATTAACGCCCTTTTTGAATTTAGATAAAGATCCCTATTTGGTCATGACAAAAGATCGTTTTTATTGGGTTCAAGATGCTTATACGGTGTCTGATAAATATCCTGTTTCAAAACCTATTCGAAAAGAGGGGATGAATAATGGTGAGCCATTTAACTACATTCGCAACTCGGTTAAAATTGTCGTCGATGCGTTTGATGGCGATGTCGATTACTACATTTCTGATCCTACTGATCCCATTGTCAAAACTTACGACCGCGCATATCCGAGCTTATTTAAGCCACTTGAGGATATGCCAGCAGAATTAAAACAGCATTTGCGTTATCCGCGTGATTTGTACGAGTTGCAAATGGACGTGTACGCAAAATATCATCAACAAAGTCCTGAACTATTTTACGAACAAGCTGAAACATGGGCGCATGCCAATGTTCGAGGTCGTGCTGTGATGCCTTATTATCAAACGATGGATTTTGGTCATTGCAATGATACTGAAGAATTTGTTTTAATCCATCCGATGACTCCTGTGAATCGCAATAATTTAAGCATGATTGGGATGGCCAGTACGCTCGATAAAACGCAGTGTGGTGAAAACAGCTACAGTCCTAATATAACGGTATATAAATTTGGTAAAGACGTTCAAGTGAACGGTCCTGAGCAAATTGAAGCGCTCACGCAGCAGCACCCTGAAATTTCACAACAATTTACGTTGTGGGATCAAAATGGCTCATCGGTGGAAATGGGGCGTATGGTGATTTTACCCATGGGCAATACGATTGTTTATGTTCAGCCAATATACATTGCCTCCACTAAAAATAAAATGCCTGAATTGACGCGTATTATTGTGTCAATGGGAAATGAAATGGTCATGGATACGACACTATCCTCAGCATTTAATCGCTTGAAAAATATTTTTACACATAAATCTCGCGCTGTTGATAGTGCGACATCGAAAACAAATTATGTACCTCACTAACATTTAAAAGGATTGACTGTGCAGATTGAACGTATTGAAGAATTAAAACAAACGGTAGCGCAACTCTTAGAGGAAGCCGCGCTGCATGGTGCCAGCGCGGCTGAAGCGGGTTTGAGCATTGACGAGGGTTTATCAGTCAATGCCCGTCTTGGCGTGGTGGAGACAATTGAGCATCATTGCAGTCAAGGTCTTGGCGTCACTGTCTACTTTGGGCAGCGTAAAGGCGCGGCAAGCACGAGTGATTTATCGCCTGAATCAATAAAAGAAACCGTCAGCGCGGCTTGCAGTATTGCTCGCTATACCAGTGAAGATGCTTATGCCGGTTTGCCGGATGCCGATTTATTGGCAACTGAATTCCCCGATTTAGATTTGTATCATCCCTGGGCGCTCTCACCCGATGACGCGATTGCCCTTGCGATTGAATGTGAAGATGCTGCGCGCAATTATCACCAGGACATCAGCAATTCTGAAGGGGCATCAGTTAGTACCAATAAAGGGATTAGCGTATTTGGAAATAGTCTTGGGTTTTTGCAAGCGCGGATTTCAACGCGTCATTCACTGAGTTGTTCAGTTCTTGCGCAACGTGGTGAGGATATGCAACGTGATTATTGGTATACCGTGGCAAGGCGAGCGGAGGGACTGGAAATGGCGCGTGAGGTGGGTATTAAAGCTGCTGAACGCACATTAAGTCGTTTGGGTGGACAAAGTTTGAGCCCGCGTCAGTGTCCTGTTCTGTTTTGTGCTGAAATTTCGGGTAGTTTACTCAATTCGTTTGTCGGAGCGATTAGCGGTGGCGCGCTATATCGTAAATCGAGTTTTTTACTCGATGCGCTGGGTAAACAAATTTTCCCTGAATTTATTCATATTCACGAGCAACCGCATTTAATTGGTGCATTAGGGAGTGCAAGTTTTGACAGTGAAGGGGTGGCAACGCGTCATCGTGATTTGGTGCGCGATGGTATTTTGCAAGATTATGTTCTTGGCACATATTCAGCCAAAAAATTGGGCTTCAAAAGCACTGGTAATGCGGGTGGTGTACGTAATTTGACACTGACACCAAGCGCTGGCGATTTTGAGTCGATGTTACAGTTGCTTGGCACTGGATTGCTGGTGACCGAGCTGATGGGGCAGGGCGTAAAAATGGTCACAGGGGACTATTCTCGTGGTGCGGCTGGATTTTGGGTTGAAAATGGCGTGATTGCCTATCCCGTTGAAGAAATTACCATTGCAGGCAATTTAAAAGATATGTTTAAAAATATTGTCGCGGTAGGCAGTGATATCGATTATCGCGGTAATGTCCGTGCTGGTTCGATTTTAATTGAGCAACTCTCCATTGCTGGTAATCATTGATTTCAATGTATCAACGTATCAAAGAAGGGTTTTATAGGGTGTCAGTTGGTTTTATTTTGAATTATATGAATAATTTCCATCCGACACCCAGTAACCCGCAAACTGCAATGACGGGTATAACGCCAATTTTGTAGCGGACTAAGGCTAAAAGTGCGCTAATTGAAATAACCATACTCATGACATCACATCCACCATCAATACCGTTAGGTAAAAATGTGTGCTGAGCAAAAAAGACGGCTAAATGTAAAATGACACCCACAACAGCAGCGGTAATTGCTGATAGAGGTGCTGTGAATGATACATTTCCATGTGTCGATTCTACCATTGGTCCACCAGCAAGGATGAAAAGAAAGCTGGGTAAAAAGGTAAAGTAGGTCACCACGAGTGCAGCGATTGTGCCTGACAACAAAAGTTGCTCTGAGCCAAAGAGTTCTTGCGTCCATCCAGCAACAAATCCAACAAAAGTGACAATCATAATCAAAGGCCCAGGCGTTGTTTCACCTAAAGCTAAACCATCCATCATCTGCGCCGCACTCAGCCAGTGGTAATGGGCAACCGCTCCCTGATAAACATACGGTAAAACAGCGTAAGCACCACCAAATGTAAGTAAGGCGGCCTTACTAAAGAACCATGCCATCTGTGTTAACGCAGCTTCCCAGCCATATTGCGTGTAAAGATACGCCATTACGCCACCCCATAATGGAACGCCAACGATAATGATTTTTAGGAGTCGTCCCCATCGAAAAAGCGCATGCGGGGGAGTGGGCGTGTCGTCATCAATGAGTGCGGGGCCATAATGTTTTTTTGCGCTACCTTGTCCATCGCTCACAGAAAAATAGTGAGGCATCAATTTTCCACCAACAGCACCTAGAGAAGCCGCAGCCAATACGATAATTGGAAATGGCGTTTGCCAAATAAAAATGGCCATAAAAGACAACACGGCAAAAAGGTATAATACACGGTTTTTTAATGCGCGTGATCCGATACGATAAGCGGCAAATATTACAATGGCTGTCACTGCTGGTTTGATGCCATAAAGTATAGCGGCAATTTCGGGAATATTGCCAAAGCGTAAATAAATCCAGCTTAAAAAAATAAGCAGAAAAAGTGACGGCAAAACAAACAATACCCCAGCAACAATGCCACCACCAGTTCGGTGCATGAGCCAACCTAAGTAAGTGGCTAATTGTTGAGCTTCGGGGCCGGGAAGTAGCATGCAATAATTGAGGGCGTGTAAAAAACGATTCTCTGAAATCCATCGGCGTTTTTCGACTAATTCGTGGTGCATAATGGCAATCTGCCCAGCAGGGCCGCCAAAACTGACAAAGCCTAATTTGAGCCAAAAACCAAATGCTTGCCAGAAACTCACCGATATTGGATGAGCTGAATTTGGGAGAATGGTGCGTGTATTTTTCATGGGTTTATGTTTAAAATTGAGCATTAAAACGTTTAAAAGGGAATTTGACGGTATAATAACATTCAATAAAGAACAGTTTGCTTGAAAGAAATAGTTAACTTCAAATGACAGAATCGGATTTGTGTTAATAATACAAAGAAAATGCTAGGTTACGTTTGCGCAAGTTTTTTTCTTACAATCACAAACTAAAATTGATGACTTTTTAAATAGGGGATATTATGAATGAATCAAAATTTATAGCATCTATTTATCAAGAACAAAAATCCAATGAGGTTCCGCAAACAATATATCAAGGTTTTAGAAAGATAGATCCTCTTTCTATGTACAAAAACAGTTTAAGCGCATTCCCGCTATATCGCGTTGCCGCGCGACTTGAAAAAAATCCAAAAGTCAGTGAGCAAGTTTTACTCGCTGAAAAATATGAGTTGCATCACGACCAAAAATAACACATCGGTTATAGTTAAATCGCATTATTTTTTCGATCGTTTTACGCTGTATTTTTTTGATAAATATCGCCTAATTCCCTAGGTTTAAGTGTAAAATTCACGTAAATGAGCACTTTTGTCAATAATCACATTCTCAATTCAAATATGATTTCACACATCACTGAAGTTATTACAAAAATTCGTGTTGAATTTTCATGTATTTTAGTTGCCTATATTTTTGGTAGTCAGATGAGATGATAAATTACGTTTAGATGAATCACGCGCTGGGTTATTACGCGACAAGATGCGGCTATTTTAAATATCCAACGTGCCTGTGAAGTGGCTTTAGCTATAGGGCTTTATATTATTTGACGTGATAAATTGGGTTTGCCGCAGAGTTCGCGTGATGTATTGATATTGTTAGCACAAACTAATTGGATTGATGATGCTTTAGCGCAGTCATTAAAACACCGGGTGGGGTTTTGTCATATTGCGTTGCATGATGATAAAAAATTACAATTACCTATTACGTTAAATGTATTACGTTAAATGTCATTACGCCATATTTAGACGAATTTTTACGATTTTCATCTGCTATTTTAAAAAAAGATAATACCAAAAATTTGGAGAGTAAAAAATGAACAAACCTAAAGTATTTATTACGCGACGCTGGACGGCGTCTGTAGAAGACAAATTGCGCAATTTATACGATGTGACACTCAATGAAACAGATCGCCCATTGACTGCGGATGAATTTAAAGCGGCATTGCAACAGTATGATGCAGTTTGTCCGACTGTGTGTGATTCATTTCCTGCAGAAGTGTTGAATGTTGAAAATAAACGTTGCAAAATTTTAGCGAATTTTGGAGTGGGGTATAACCACATTGATATTCCTGCGGCAAAAGCGAATGCGTTGATTGTGACCAATACGCCAGATGTCCTCACGCAAAGTACGGCGGACATTGCGATGACATTGCTTTTAATGACAGCAAGACGCGGGGCAGAAGGGGATCGTTTAGTGCGTGCTAAAAAATGGACGGGATGGTGTCCAACGCATATGCTCAGCTCAAATGTGACAGGTGCAACTTTGGGGCTCATTGGATTTGGGCGTATAGGTCAAGCCATGGCGCGTAAAGCGCATCATGGGTTTGATATGAATATTATTTACTACAATCCCAGTGCGGCAAATGAATATGTCACGCAGGATTTGCAGGCAAAGCGTTGCAATACGGTAGAAGACGTGTTGGCGCAAGCGGATTTTGTCTCGTTGCATTGCCCAGCAGGCGCTAACACTAAGCATTTAATCAATGCGCAAACTTTAAAATTAATGAAATCATCAGCGCATTTAATCAATACCGCGCGTGGCGATGTGGTTGATAGTGTTGCACTTTGTGAGGCGTTAAAAACTAATCAAATTGCTGGTGCGGGCCTCGATGTTTATGAAAATGAGCCGCATATTTACGAAGGTTTTTTAGCCTTAGAAAATGTTGAACTTCTACCGCATTTAGGCAGCGCGACACTGGAAACACGCACTGCCATGGGTGAAAAAGTGCTGGCTAATTTAGCCGCATATTTTGCAGGAGATCCATTGCCTGATCGTGTTGCTTAATTGAGCAGTATAGCAACCGCAACCGCTGGCGCACAATCCGCTGGATGAAAAGATTGATTCAAATCACTTTCAAAAAGTGTTGAAAAATCAATATAGGGGCAATTAAGGGTGGTGGCGATATCGTTAACGAGAAATCGCCCAATACCGGCGCCAATGAATGGCAGTGCTTGTCTTGATGAATGCCTGGCTAAATGCAAGGCGCAGCTTTCTTGGATGCGGACTTGTTGTGCATGGCGAATGTGCTTGGCAACTTCTTTCCAACGTGGTAACTCTGCGCTGGAAAAATCAGCACCTATCATGCGCGATAAACGTCTAGCACTGGCCTCGATGGATTTATCTGCGCCATCGGCTGTTGGCGTTTGATCGTGACTATCGCAAAGCTCACCAGTTAAACGGTAAACGTCCGCCATCGTCGCAAAATATTCTGCCATGACGCTAACTGGGTGCATATTATCTAAAACGTTATGCACAACCGCCATGACTGCTGTTCGGACAATGCCAGTGTATACGAGTTCTTGTGAGGTTAATCGTGCATAATCGCTGTAGCCTTGAGCCTTAACGACGCCCTTTTCAAAAAGTAAAATATCTGTGGTGGTACTGCCAATATCCACAAATAGTCCGTTATGTACTTTCTTTGCTGCCAATGTACTACTCGCTAACCAATTTGCCGATGCAATCGCATCATAATGGTTAATTGTGACATCAAAAATAGGCAATAAACCTTCAGCACCACAAAAAATATGTAAAGAGGATGCGCTCAGCAGATGCTGAATAGTGTTGATAATTTGCGCCACTCCATCGTGTCGATTTTCAAATAAATCCACTAATTCACCTGTCATCGTGATAGCGTGACGATGCGGTTTATCGACAGGTAATTGTTGAATTAACGCGTGGACGGCATTTTCTAATTCGCTAAGACCTTGCCAAAGCGGGCAGGGGTGTTGATGAGTGGCAAGTATTTTTTGGTGATAAATAACGGCCATTTTAACGTGTGCACCGCCGATATCCCAACCGATTTTATAATCTGTCATAGAGTGATTTAAAAAAGTCTGCAGAAAAAAGACACTATTTTCACATAAGCATGCAATCAAATTCACCTAAAAAACTGTGTTACAATCAAAATCAATCTATTTCAAGCGACTTTCACATCATGATAAACATTGGCAAAATTAATACACTCAACATCAGCAAACAAAATAGTTCTGGCATCTATCTCAGTGATGAAGGTTCAGGCAAACAGGTTTTACTCATGGATGAAAAGCCGAAAAAATATGAATTAGAAGAGCGTGTGCGCGTTTTTGTGTTTGTGGACAGTGAGGGGCATCTAGCCGCCACGACGCATATTCCATGGGCGCAAGCAGAGGATGTTGCCTATTTAAAAGTGGTTTCAGTGAATTATTACGGGGCATTTTTAGATTTGGGCTTGAAGAAAAATTTACTGCTTCCTTTCAGCGAACAGCATCATGAAGTGGAGGTGGGCGATTCGTATTTTGTGAAAATTCGCCTAGATGATAAAGATCGCTTAGTGGCGACCACCAAATTATCTCAGTATGTTAGCGACGAGATGGAAAATAATGAATTTACAGTCGGGCAAAAAGTTGAATTATTAATAACCGATCAAACCGATTTAGGTATTAAAGCCATAGTCAATAATTCACATTGGGGCTTGCTTTATGAAAATGAAATTTTCCAAACACTTCAGCGTGGTCAGCGAATTGATGGGTATATTAAAACGATTCGTGACGATTTGCGTCTTGATTTATCGCTGCATGAAACCGGATATGGGAAAGTTACGTCACTTACTGATCGTATTTTGCAGATGCTCAGCGAGAATGGTGGGGAATTAGCGGTCGGCGATAAAAGCGAGCCGGAAACAATTTATGCTCTTTTTGGCGTGAGTAAAAAAGTATTTAAACAAGCTATTGGCGCGTTATACAAACAAAAACACATCATTATCGACAAAACCACGATTCGTTTAGCTTAAATTAGGTCAATTTATCTTCCTTAGGAATTGAAATCTTACTCTAGCTGTGTAAAATTATTGAATGTAATAAGACTAAAAAAAGCGTTAAACGTATTTTTAGTCAATATAAGCAAATTTTGCAAATGTCATAGAGTAAGAATTAAGTAAACGGAGAAATTATGAGTTCGAATGTAATTTTGCGTGAGGCAATGGATTTTTTAAAGGAATTGGAGTCATTGAGAGCAGAAGTGGCGGAGCGTGATGCGTATTTAAAAATGATTAAAAAAAGCACAGATAAAGAAGAGATAGCTCGATATCAAAAATTGGCAGATGATCTTAGTCAAAAATGTATTAATTATGGTCGTGAACTTTGCGACAAACCAACCCCGATTTGGGTGAGTCGTGTGTCGCGAGAGCATGTGAAGCTCGCCAATTCGATGTATGAGGTTGTTCGAGATAAACTGTGTGCGTCACTTAGTATTTTTGATAACGCGGTACTCCCCAATGCACGCACTTTAGTGGATTTAGCAAGTATGGAAAGCGAATAGCTTAGTTTTTCAAAAAAAGGCCGCTAGAATGATTTTAGCGGCTTATTTAGGTGGCATAGTTACCACTCAAAAATGCTCCACATATTGACCTCAGCACCTTGATCAAGTTGGTTTGAGCGGACATCCATTTTCCCATCGCCATTTGTATCGCGTAAATAGTAAGCGGGTCCAACATCAGGAACGACTTTTACCATGAATAATTGCCCGTTGCGGCGATATTCTTGTACGGTATTTTTCCCTTTGCGAACGATGGTAATGTCAGGCTCTAAAGTTTCGCCACTTTTAACGGGCATTGGAAGTTCGGGGACTTCGGGTAGTGATTCAGTTTCTGCATTGGGGAACTCTTCTTCTTTTGCGTTGGTATATGTAGACGTACACAATAACAAAACTAGTAATAAATAACGCATAATGATATCTCTTGTTGAGTGAAGAGTTGAATTAAGGGATGACTACGTCATTGTCGCCTAAAAAATGTGCCATTTTGGTAGCTTTTGTTCTTAAATAATCGGCATTATCAAAATTAGCCACGATTTCTAAAGGTAAGCGTGAGGTGACGTTTATGCCCAGTGAAGTGAGCGCTGAAATCTTAGCTGGATTATTGGTGAGCAGTGCGACAGAGCGAATTTTTAGGTCGTTTAAAATAGCGGCAGCGACGTCGTATTCACGCTCATCAGCAAGATGCCCAAGTGCTATATTAGCATCTACGGTATCCATGCCTTGATCTTGCAGATTATAAGCTTGTAGCTTATGCAGTAAACCAATGCCGCGACCTTCTTGGCGCAAATAAAGAACAACGCCAATGCGCGCGTTTTCAACAAATTGCATCGCCCGCGCGAGTTGCTCACCACAGTCACATCGTCGAGAACCAAATACGTCGCCTGTAATACATTCTGAATGAACACGGACTGGCACATCTTCTTGCAGAGCAACGACGCCTTTGACCAGCGCTAAATGTTCTTTTTCATCTTGATTGGTTCGGTAGTAATGCAACACAAAATCCCCATGCGCGGTGGGCAATCGGGTGTGCATTGTAGTTATTAGTTCTAAATTCACGTTTTTGTTTACCTAGGAAATGAGCTTGGACTGACTGTAGTTTTGTTTATGGGCTATTTTAGCCTAAAAACGACTGGTGTAATATTTAACGCTTATAATAGCGCAATGAAATTTCTTTTTTATTTATGTTGAGGTGTAATTTTTATGACATTAGGCACGGCATTAACGTCTAGCGCAACAAAAGTGTTGTTACTTGGGAGTGGTGAGTTAGGAAAAGAGCTGGTCATTTCATTGCAACGTTTAGGCGTTGAAGTCATTGCGGTTGATCGTTACGCTAATGCCCCAGCACATGCACTCGCCCATCGCTTTCACGTCATTGATATGACGGATGCCAACGCATTAAAAGCCTTAATTGATGAAGAAAAACCGCATTATATTGTTCCTGAAATTGAAGCGCTTGCAACAGAGGCGTTGCTTGACATTGAACAGCAGGGCAACTGCGTCGTGGTGCCAAATGCCCGAGCTATTCAATTAACGATGAACCGGGAAGGTATCCGCACACTTGCCGCAAAAACGTTAGGCTTGCCGACGTCAAATTACGCCTTTGCGGATTCCTTTGAGGCACTTAAGGCAGCGGTTGCCTGTGGTATTGGCTACCCCTGTTTTGTGAAGCCAACGATGTCCTCGTCAGGGAAAGGACAGTCCATGGTGAAAAGCGCTCAAGATCTCAACGCTGCGTGGGAATATGCCGCAAGTGGTGGTCGCGTTGATAAGGGAAAAGTCATTGTGGAAGGCAAAATTACATTTGATTTCGAAATTACATTATTAACTGTTCGCGCAATGAACGCTCAAGGTGAGGTTGAAACTACGTTTTGTGAGCCTATTGGTCATACACAAGAAAATGGCGATTATCGCGAAAGCTGGCAGCCCCAAGCTATGAGCGAAAAAGCGTTGCAAACAGCGCAGCATATTGCCCAAGAAATTACGACGGCCATTGGCGGTTTGGGTTTATTTGGCGTGGAGTTATTTATTTGTGGAGATGATGTGTGGTTTAGTGAAGTGAGTCCACGTCCTCATGATACAGGAATGGTGACGTTGCTTACTCAAATGCAAACGGAGTTTGATTTACACGCGCGAGCGATTTTAGGGTTGCCGGTGAATACATCGCTAAAAAGTGCCGGTGCGAGCGCGGTTATTTTGAGCCCAGTGGATGGGCAAGGATTAAATTATAATGGGTTACACGAGGCGTTAAGTCTACCCAATACGGACATTCGATTATTTGGCAAACCGCAAGCATTTGTGAATCGTCGAATGGGTGTCGCTTTAGCAATTGCCAATTGTGCCGATACAGCACGCAATAATGCAGTACAAGCTGCTGGAAAAGTGGTGATGACAACGAGCTAAAGGTAATGAGGTTATGCGTAATTGTTTAGTTATTTTATTGATCATAGGAAGCTGCGGGCAGGTTAATGCAGATATTTATAAAAAATCGGTAGATGCCAATGGTATAGTGACATATACCAATAAAGCACCTGCTTCGTCTATAAAACCGATAATTAAAACCCCTACGGTGGCAACCACGCCAACCACGGGATATTTTTATAAATACCAAGATACAAGTAAAAGTGTTATTTACACGGATAAAATTCGAACGGATGTTGCACTAATTAGTAAAACGAAAGTGATTATTCCAGCAACAACGCCTATGCCCTCCTATGTGGGACGAGGTTTTTATGTTCCACCAATGACGGTGTCAACTACCTCTAATGTATCGTTTGATATTGCGGATAAAAATAGATTTAATAATTTAGTGTCACAAGTGGCTGCGCGTCACCAAGTGGATGAAAAATTAGTGCATGCCGTGATTCAAACGGAGTCTGCATACAAGGCAAATGCGGTATCAACTTCTGGTGCGGTCGGTTTGATGCAGCTCATGCCTGCAACAGCGAGTCGCTTTGGGGTGATAGACAGTAGTAATCCTGAGCAAAACATTGACGGTGGAACCCGTTATTTAAGGCATTTATTAAACTTATTCCCAAATAACTTAGATCTTGCTATCGCTGCTTATAATGCAGGAGAAAACTCCGTATTGCGCCACAATAATTCAATTCCGCCTTATCCCGAAACACAAAATTATGTGAAACAGGTTTTAGCACTTTATAAGCAGAAATCCTAATTTTTAAAGGGTTATAACGCGATTAACGCGGCTAATTTTCAGGTTGTTTTTATCTATAAATCATTATATTTTGAGTGGAAAATGTCATGAAAGGCAATTAAATGACGAGACGTAATTGGCAAATACACAAATTTTGACTTCGCAGTGTATGTTTTAGCTAGGCAACGTCATAAATTCAGTAAATGACTTGTGTTACAATATGTTTGCTTCATTAACTTTATTAATTAGGGTAACTATGGAAGATCAAACAAATACAAATAAAACAAGTAAAAAAAGAATTTTAATCATAATTATTGGGGTTATTGCCCTTATTGTTTTCCAGCGTGAACTTCTCATTCCTATAGCAAAAGATGCGGCGACGTCTGATTTATTTTTAGTGGATAGCAAAGATCAAGGCAGTATGATTTCGCAATCCTCAGAAATGACGCAATTTGCTTTTCAGCATTGCAATATGCATCTTAAAGCCAGTTTAGACGAAAAAACAACGGTGAATCTACCTGAAAAACCATTAAATGCATGGAGTTTGGGGGGGTATGAATATGTTGTTAGTGCAGAAGCGGATGTGTTGAAAGAAGCGACACCACCTACAAAACATAAATATGTGTGTCGTATTAGTTACAAAAATGGGGATGATACCAGTGGCGCTGCAGAGCATAGTAACTGGTCATTAGACGGTTTATCAAAAGTGGATGATGAAAATCAATAATAAAAGATAACTTTATCAACGACTCACTAATGAGATAAGGCGTAGCAAGCGTAATTTGCTACGCCTTTTTAATATTAAGCGCGGGCTATATCAAAACTTAACACCTCTGAAATAGAGGTGCTTTTTTCAAGAATCATTAATACTCGATCAAGACCGATGGCAATTCCTGCGCATTCAGGAAGTCCTGCCTCTAATGCGTCAAGTAAGCGGGTATCTTTTGTTGCAGTGGGTAAATTTTCATGTTTCCTTGTTGCAATCTCAGCTTCAAATCGGGCGTTTTGTTCAAGTGAATGGGTTAATTCATAAAAGCCATTACCTAATTCTACACCGTTAATAAAAACTTCTACGCGATCTGTTAGTAAGGGATTATCTGCATTTAACCTTGCAAGTGAAGATTGACAGGCAGGATATCCATAGATTAAGCATAAGGCATTGTTACCTAAATGCGGTTGAACACAAAAACTAAATAAAAAATCCAGCCATAATGCATGATTTTCACCGCATAAGGTAATCGCCTCAGGCAAATTTTCACGCTGGGCGAATTCGCAATAGGCTTGGTGTGAAAATGTCAGGGCGTTAAGGCCGGTGTAGTGCGCGAAAATAGTCGAATAAGCAATTCGTTGAGGAGCTTCTAATTGTCCCTCAAACAAATCGTTAAACAATGCCTCAACGTCAGCCATTAACGCATTTAAATCAAATCCCACGCGATACCATTCTAAAATAGTAAATTCTGGATTATGGAATCGTCCCGCTTCACCATTGCGAAAGGCTTTACAAATTTGGTATATCGAACCACTGCCGCTAGCAAGCAACCGTTTCATGGCAAATTCTGGCGACGTTTGTAGAAAAAGAGTTTGCGTTTTTGGCGGTGTGTGGTAGCTAGAGGTAAAAAAATCCAGTTGAGGATCGGTGCCGCTGGCATGACTGAGAAGTGGCGTTTCAACTTCAAGAACGTGTCGCGCCTCAAAAAAAGCGCGAATGCGACTGAGCATCCACGCTCTACGTTGCAATGATTCAATCAAGCAACTAGGTTGCCAGGGTGAGTGCAGTGTAGATTGCACGTTTTTTTATTCTTTGACGCGTGAAATATATTCGGCTGTGCGTGTATCGACTTTGATTATTTCGCCTTGTTGAACAAACAAAGGAACGCGAACCACCGCACCGGTTGATAATTTTGCGGGTTTACCACCGCCACCTGACGTATCACCACGAACCCCCGGATCCGTTTCCACAATCTCGAGTTCCACAAAATTCGATGGTGTTACAGCCAGTGGGGCATCATTCCATAGCGTCACAGTGCACATATCTTGATCTTTAAGCCAAAGTGCCGCATCACCGACAATTTTTGCATCTGCTTGGTATTGCTCAAACGACTCTTGATTCATGAAATGACGATATTCCCCGTCGTTGTAAAGATATTGCATTTCCATATCCACTACATCCGCGCCTTCAAGGGTGTCACCTGATTTAAACGTACGTTCAATGACGCGAGCGGTTTTTAAGTTACGGATTTTGACTCGATTGAACGCTTGTCCTTTACCTGGCTTGACAAATTCATTTTCGATAATTGCGCAAGGATCGTTATCAAGCATGATTTTTAAGCCAGATCTAAATTCGTTTGTACTGTAAACAGCCATTGTTTTCCTCAGAAGAATAAATAAATTAAAGCGTCATTATAAAGGTTCACGTTGCATCCTTAAAACTTTAAATCAGATTTTGTGCTGAAAAATCATTTAAATGGTCATTTTTTAAGGCTAGCAAGGTATGCAGCGCACGGTAAATCTTCCAGTAATACTTTATTTACAAGGCTAAAAATTTTGAAAATGAGAACTGCGTCACATTTTTGACTTAAAGTTCTGATGAGGCTTTCATTAATTGCTATAGTTTTTACGACACTTTGTATAGCCATGACTCAACGATCCCTGTTTCTTTTTTGAAAATAGTTCGCTAATCCGAATTGTTTGATTTTGATTGATGAATTTCATGTTGTGGATACACAAATATAACTGACGAAATAATACAGCATATTAATGACGTCCACGGCGACTGTGTGCGTTTAATGTAGCGAGAAAGAGAAAAATGGAACAATTCACTGATTCGAAAGCAATATTTCACTCTAAACGCGCTAACATTTTTTATTTAGAAAAATGCCGCGTTATGGTGAAAGCAGGACGCGTTGTTTATATTCAGCAAACAGAAGATGTAACGCAATCGTTTAACATTCCTATTGCGAATACAACAGTGATTTTGCTGGGCTCAAGTACGTCAATCACGCAGTCTGCTGTCAAAATGCTTGCGAGTGAGGGCGTTTTAATTGGTTTTAGTGGTAGTGGTGGCACACCACTTTTGGCGGCAATGGAAGTTGAGTGGTTCTCTGCGCAAAATCAATATCGACCAACGGAATATTTACAGAGCTGGATGGCATTTTGGTTTGATGAAGCGAAACGCCTGCATATTGCAAAGCAACTTCAGCAACTGAGATTAACTTATATGAAACAAGTTTGGTCAAAAGATAAAGATTTTCAAAGAGAAGGCTTTTATTTAGACGACGTTTTAACAGAAAAAGCGATAAAGGGTTTTGCTGAGAAAATGGCGCAATCCCAGGACGTTTCAAAATTATTGTCTTTAGATACCGCTTTCACCAAGCAGCTCTATAACATTGCGTCAGATTCTACGAAACAGTTGAATTTTATTCGTAATGAAGAAAAGGGTGATGAGGTGAATGTATTTTTAAATCAGGGTGAATATTTGGCTTATGGGCTTGCGGCGACCACACTTTGGGTTCTTGGGATTCCGTATGGCTTTGCTTTGATGCATTCAAATTCAAGGCGTGGCGCCTTGGTGTTTGATGTGGCTGATTTGATTAAAGACACGTTAATTTTACCGTTAGCTTTTATTTGTGCGAAAGCCAAAATGAATGAGCAAGCGTTTCGCCAGCAATGTTTAGAGCTATTTACAAGGCACAATGCGTTAGATTTTATGTTTGATGCGGTAAAGCAAATGAGTTTTGAGGGAGAGAGATTATGATTGTCAATTTTGTTTCAGAATGTGAAAAAAATGCGTTATCAAAAACAGCACAGATTCTTGATAAGTTTGCGAATCGCATTGGAAAGAAGACTTGGCAAACCATTATGACGGATGAAGGACTGCAAACGGTTAAAAAACAGTTGCGTCGAATTGCAACTAAAAATACCGCCGTTTTGTGCTATGCGTTTCAAGATCAGTTAGAGTCTGAGGTGGTTTGGATTGTTGGAAATCGTCATAAATTTACCACACAATCTGTTATGCCCGTCAGTGACTTTATTAATTTGCCTAGCGATAATCAATGGCAATATTTGCCCTTGATTAAAAGTATTACAGCGGTTGCGGCATTATTTCATGATTGGGGGCATGCCCCTGCTTGCTTTCAACAAACACGTAAACTGGGTCAACTTCCGCATGAAGCATTGCGTCATGAATGGGTTTCATGTTTATTATTTCATGCATTTATCAATGGCGATCAAACGGATTCAGCGTGGCTTGAAAGACTCGCGTATGCAGAGATTAATGAGGCTCAAATACGCGATACAGTGGCAAAAAACACAGTTCACCGTCCACTCAAAGATTTGCCACCTCTTGCGTGTTTAATTAGCTGGCTCATCCTCTCACATCACCGTTTGCCTTTGCCACAAAATGATTGGCGCGGTAAAGCGCCACCAAAAGATTTTAAGCAATTACTTTCGGCTATTACGGTTGATTTCGGCTTTCGTCAGGGTGATGATTGTGTGCAAAGTCTATCTTTTTTAAACGGACTTCCTAGTCAATCCGCACCATGGTGCAGAGAAGCAAAAAAATGGGCTACAAAAATGCAAGATTGTGCTCAATTGGCTGATAAAGTGATTGAAGATGATACGTGGCGCTTGGTTTTACATCACGCCCGTTTAGCGTTAATGTTGGGGGATTATGTTGCCTGCGCTCAAGATGCTAATCCAACATGGCGAAGTGAATTTAAAGCATTTGCCCAAATTGATAATAAAACAAAGCTACTTGATGAGCATCTCGTCAGTGTTTTGGATCATGCGCTAAAAGCAGTACATCACTTTTCTCGAATAGAATCAAAATTACCTTGCGCTCAAGATATAGCTAAACTTAAAAGTGAGCAATCGCCGTCTCTTTTTTCTTGGCAAGATAATATGGTGTCTGCTATAAAAAATTGGCGTCAAAGTGAAAATATCAATTCTTCACATTACGGTTTTTTTGCGGTAAATATGGCTCAAACAAATGATGAGACGATAGGTGCTAATGCAAAAATATTGCGTGTTTTATCTCCAGAATCAGACAGTCTACGTGGCATTTTTGCATTGGGGTCAAAAAATCTAACACTTCAACTCGGTGAGCAATATCGCACTCGACTAGGACTTGATAGTTCAGAGTTGGCGCTGGTGATAGGTGCGAAAATACCCACTAGTCTTTATAAAAAATCAACGCTTTCGCTTGATAATGCGTCTGATCATTATGCCGTTGATGAATTACTCAATGATGAAGTGGATTTCGATGGCTCCATTTTTGATGAAAGTACATCAACGCTACTCAAAGAAACCCGCGATAAAAAATTTCTTTATTCCCCTGTATTAGCGTGCACCATTGAAAGTTTAATTGCGGCTACGCAAACGTCAACGGGTAACCACTATATTTTGCCTTGTTTACGATTAATGTCTTCAGATTTAGTGCTTAATGAAATTGACCATTTTGATAGTGATACGTTAGTTGCGCTTGGTCGTTTAATTCATTTAGCGGCGATGCTAGGGCGAAAGGTAATTCTTTCTTCATCCCATTTGACCCAAGATGTTGCAGAAGGCTATTTCAATGCGTATCAATCTGGTTGGCAAATTTTTGCGCGTTCACATGGTTTCAACCAAAACATCGGGTGTGCATGGATCAACGAATTATCTACACAAGTTCATTCTATTGCGATTAAAGAACATTGCCAACTCGAATTTAGACAGTTTCATGCGGAATTTATGACAACGTACGCGAAAAAAATAGTTCAAAAATCGGTGAAACATAAAAAGGAAGAAATTCTTTTAGATAACTTTGAGGATGATACGGTCATTAACATGATTCGTTATCAGCACATTCGCCATTCTACGCTCCATACGCCAACGGGTAAAAAAGTGTCATTTGGATTACTCAATATGGCGAATACAACTTCTTGCATTGAGTTAGCTGAGTTTTTGATCAAGCATGAGTGGTCGAGTGACGTGGATATTAAACTTATGCTACATCATAGTCAGCAAGTGATGTTCATGCGAAATGAGCAAGAGCAACATCTTGATGCGGTACTTCATTTTGAAACTGTCAATGTCGCTTTTGAAAATGCGATTATTCGTAAACAAATTGAGAAAAGTAACGCTCAACACCTGATTTATATTTTAGTGACTAATTCCTCCATGCAACTTGGGCAGCGTTATACGTTTGATTGGTCGATTATTGAGCCTAATTTTTTGACAAAACCACCTGTGATGACACAGTCGTTGACGGCGTATGAAAAGAAAGGGGCTGAGAATTTAGCCGGTTGGATTAATGCCTGTTGGTTTTTGACGGCGATACCCCAAGCGTTGACACCTTTTGAATCACATGAAAAAAGCACGAAATGCCATTTGATTCAAGTTGAAGACGATACCTGGCAGTTTGTTGAAAAAAATGAAAAAGGAAAATTTGTCAATCTCGAGGGAGTTAGACGAATTGAAATGCGTGAATTGAGTCAACACTATTTTAAGCGTTTATGGCTTCAGAATGATTATGCGACTGTAATTGAGAAAATGGCGAATAAAAAATCCATGCCGGCAAGCGAAATTGCGATGCGATACAGCGAAATTAGTTTGCCCCAAGATGAACAAAATGGACTGCTTTATTGCAGTGCATTTGGAATGATGGCGAAAAGTGCTGCGCACAGTAGTGGGTAATTTTTTTCTGTATCTTGAGTATGGCAATAATTTTCATGGACTGAAAAGTAAAAAATTTAAAAGGCAACATAATGTTAGATAACGCAATACAGGTTTTTTTGCTTGAGCGTAAAGCGGCCAAATTGAAAAGTTTGGGTAATAAGGCTGCAGATAGTCAAGTAGAAGAGAGCTTTCTTCCTGAAAATTGGATTCCCGAAGCAGCAAAGAGAGCAGGGCAATTATCACTGGTGAGTCATCCGAGCAAATTTACACATCCAAGCGCTAAAACAAGTTCAATTGTTTTTAAAAGTGAGTTTATTGCGGATGGATTTTTACGTTCAGGGAATGTGGACGCAGAACTTGATGTATTTGGCAATGCGGCGGCACTGGATGTCTATAAGTTTTTGTCGCTTAGGTTAATGGATGGTCAAACAGTTTTAGAGCACCTAGAAAATGATACGTCTATTATTCGAGCACAATTTAGTGTTGTATCAACGCCATTTGAGAAATTACGATTCAATTTTTTAGCGATAAAACGCGATAAATTTCCTAAAGTGCGAACAAGTAGCCAAGTCAAGCAGGTATATTTTTCAGTAGATGACAACTATCACTTACTTTCCATTCTAACGCCTTCGGGATTGATGTTTGCACTCAAAGATCACGTACAAAAAATGCGCTTTTCAGATGAAACCAAACAAGCACGAGAGGCAGAAAAAAATAATGTATGTCATTCAGAGGGCTTTGATGAGATACACGATTTAGTGGTTATCGGTTTTGGTGGAACGAAACCCCAAAATATTAGTGTGTTAAATAATAAATTTCATGGGGAATCGTATTTGTTGACGTGTATCCCACCGCAATTAAAAACACGTTCGATAGTGCCGCCCACGACTGAATTTTTTAAAAGCATGGCTAATGCTAGTTTGTATAAAGAGGGTTTTAAGGCTTTTCATCTTTCGATAACGCAAGAGGGCACGGGTTTTTCGTTAAGTGGACGTCAGAATAATGTGATTCATTGCATGATGGAAGCTATGGTTGGGCGAATTTGGCAACTAAGACAGTTTGAAGCGGGTTGGTCAGAGAGAACACACCTTCCACAGTATCAAAAAATTTGGTTGGATTCATTATGGACGCAAGAGAGAGTAAAAGATGAAAGTTGGCTACCGCTGATTATTCAGGGTTTTGTTCTTTGGTTTGTAGATGGATATAAAAAAATGATGGGAAAAGAGGCGAAGGTGTTGAGCGAGGCAATTTTGAGCGAAATTAGAGCGCTAATTGAAGAAAATAAGGATGGGTTTCGGTGAAAACGATTTTGTTTCTGCCTCATATTAGTATCCTGAATGCGAATGCCTTATCAAGTGCCTGTACAGTAGGATTCCCGGCAATGACTGCTTGGATTGGTGCTGTTCACGCATTGCAGCGAAAGCTTAATCAAGATGGATTTGATGAATTGTGTTTTGAAAGTATTGGCATTGCATGCCATGAACTTGATTTGCAAGTTTATAAAGGTCGTGGCGATTTTGTGTACTCCATTGTTGGTCGAGGGAGTCCCCTTGAGAAAGATGGTTCTCGATCTGCTTTTATTGAGGAGGCACGTTGTCATATTACCGTTTCACTGATTATTGCGTGTGAGGGCTTACCTTTTGATGAAAATGAACTTTTAGAGATTCTAGCGTTACATTTACATCAATTAAAGTTAGCTGGGGGGGACATTTTACATTTTCAACCACCTGAATTAATTAAGTTACATGATGAAAACGTCCATTGTTCATTGATGCGTCGATTAATGCCTGCGTACATTTTGATTGAGAGACGCGATTTAATGATTGCCTCGATGGTAAAAGGGAAAAATGCCCTTGATTCGTTACTCGATTACCTAACAATCCAGCATCGTTGTGAAATTAGCGAAGTGGATGGCGAAGTTGAATGGATAAAAAAACGTAAGATATACGGCAATATTGTGCCTATTTCCACCGGGTTTCATGGTGTTAGTCCACTTGGACGAGCAGAAAATCAACGAGATCAATTAGTGCCACATCGCTTTGCTGAAAGCGTGGTGACATTAGGTGAATTTGTTAGGCCATATCGAATAAAAAATATTGACGAGATGCTTTGGCATTATCACGCAGATTTAAAAAATAATTTGTATCTTTGCAAGCAACATTCATAAACAAACCACACATTCAAAGGAAGGTATATTAAATGGCAATTAAAAAAGATGATAAAGCCTCTGTTCTCGCTTTTGAGAAGAAACTTGTTCCCTCTGATGGCTATTTGTATGGCACAACATGGCAGCAACGGGCGACTTTGCAGTTTCCGCTTGAATTACGCGAAAAATCTGTGCGTGGTACTATTTCAAATAGATTAAAAAAAGCCCTGCAAGATGATTCCATTCGATTGGATGCTGAGGTTGAGAAAGCAAATTTGCAAACGGTCGATAGTTGCTCACTTTTGCCCGAACACGATACGCTAAAGTTGAGCTTTACGTTGAAAATTCTCAGTGGCGTTGAATTTCCTTCTGCATGTAATAACGCTGTTTTTTATGAAAGGTATCAAAACGCCGTAAAATCATACATTGCAGAGGAAGGATTTATGACCATTGCTAAACGCTATGCGATTAATATCGCCAATGGTCGTTTTTTGTGGCGCAATCGCGTCGGCGTCGAGCAACTTGAAATTCATGTCAATATTTCAAATACCGCTAAGAAATGGATTTTTGACGGCACACAAATTAGTACCCAACATTTTGATGATATCGGTGACGATATTCTTGATTTAGCAACCCATATTGCGGAGGCGCTGTCGGGTAAAGTGACGTTTTTGCTTTTGGACGTGAGTGCTTATGCGCAGATTGGGCATGCGCAAGACGTCTATCCTAGTGAGGAGTTGGTGCTTGATAAAGGGAATAGCAAATCCAAAAAAAGTAAAATTCTTTATCATGTTAAAAATGTGGCTGCGTTACACTCGCAGAAAATTGGTAATGCATTACGCTCGATTGATACGTGGTATCCCGAATTTTCAGAGCATGGCAAACCCATAGCAATTGAGCCTTATGGGGCGGTGACAAATTTAGGGCGAGCATTTAGACCGCCAAAAGAAAAAGTGGATTTTTTTTCACTCTTCGACAAATTTGCCCGTGGTGGACAATTAGAGAATAAAGACGCCGAGCATTATGTCATGGCGGTTTTAGTGCGCGGTGGTGTATTTGGCGAAAGCGAAAAAGAGTAAGTAACATGAACGTTTATTTAGAAATTACATTGTTGCCAGACGTGGATATTTCACTTAATTTTTTGTTACAGAAAGTGTATCAACAATTGCATCTGAAATTAGTGGATATGCAGCGCGAGCATTCGGTTCTTTCTGTGCAAAAAGGCGGTTTGCAACCTTTAGGTGTTTCGTTTCCTAAATATAATTCACGGACAAATAAATTAGGCGATAAGATTCGACTATTTGCAGAGAATATGGTCCTGCTTGAGCAGTTTAATGCAAAACATACTTTTCGAAAACTCAGTGATTATGTGCATGTAACAAATATTCGAGACGTGCCTGAAAATGTAACGATTTTTGCTTGTTTCCAGCGTGTTCAACTTAAAAGCAGTAATGCCCGTTTAGCGCGGCGCAAATCAAAACGCGAATCGATTTCCTTTGAGGACGCTTTATTTAAGTTACGCACACATTCAGAGCAGCGAACAGATTTGCCGTTTATGAGTATAAAAAGCGCAAGTAATGGTGAAAGTTTTCGTTTGTTTGTCGTGTATTCGCAAAAAATATCTGCGAGTGATGAATTTATGTTTTCAACTTACGGGTTAAGTGATAAAAGTACGGTACCTATTTTTTAAGCCTCATCCTAATTTTATTACTGTCGAATAGATAGTTTATACATTTTTGTTTTTTTTCATTATGCAATTATTCGAATTTTCTGCCGTGTAGGCAGTATCGAGTCAATTCTGATTTGGAGTCGTACCACTGCCGAATAGACAGCTTATAAATTGTTTCTTTTTATTTACCCCTTATTGTTTTATTCACTGCCGCAGAGGTAGTTTAGAAAATGATCGCGACATTAGCTAATACAATTTTAAAATGGACTGGCGAATAGTCAGTTTATAGATAACATTTTATGAGAACGTCTCAATGTGAACGTTCACTGCCGTGCAGGTAGTTTAGAGGTGTTAACAAATTCAAATGTTGATATTTATGATATTTTCTGCCGTGCAGGCAGTTTATAAAATGTGTGGTAAATATGATAACATTTATTTTTACACTCACTGCCGAATAGGCAGCTTAAAAACGCTATTTTGTGCTTGATAGCTAACGATATATTTTTCTGCCGAATAGGTAGCGCGTAAAAAGGATAATGTTAATGTGATTTTAATATTATCCCGCATTAAAAAAATTCATATATTGTAAATTGATTGCCTGCTCACAATGCAAACACCAACTAATGTGCTAAACTAATGTGAGAAAGAGTTGACTGGATGGTCGCCGTTTTATTGTAATGATAGAAGGGAGGAAAGTCCGGACTCCACTGGGCAGAGTGCCAGATAATAACTGGGAGGCGTGAGCCTACGGAAAGTGCCGCAGAAAATATACCGCTAAATTTGTTTTTAACAAGTCAGTAAGGGTGAAATGGTGCGGTAAGAGCGCACCGCGCAACTGGTAACAGGTGTGGCAGGGAAAACCCCACTCGGAGCAAGATCAAATAGGAAAGCTAACGCACGCCCTTGCGGCTTTCGGGTAGATTGCTTGAGCGTTCAGGCGACTGAACGCCTAGATGAATGACTGTCCAAGACAAAATCCGGCTTATAGGTTGACTCTTTCCCTTAATATGGAAATAACAATATAATTGATTATTTTAAACGTAAAGTGTTTAGAAAAATTAACATTTTTCTATGCTATAAAAGCAGTGCTGTGTGAGTTTTCATCGTTAAAAATACACGATAAAATCACCATTGACTGCAGTGAGTTGAAATTAATAGTTCATAAAAGCTTAATTATGGCATGAGCTTAATTAAGTCTTTTAATAACAAAAGGGTATTAGATGGTCCATTTATCGGTCATGCTAGAAGAGGCATTGCAACATTTAGCGATTAAGAAAGCGGGTATTTATATAGATGGCACTTTCGGACGTGGTGGGCATAGTCAACGAATCTTAGAAGCATTAGGCGAAAAAGGACAGTTATTGTCATTTGATCGTGATAATACGGCCATTGAGTGTGAAAATGCACAAATAATGAGGAAAGATACTCGGTTTTCTCTCCATCATGCAGCATTTTCTCAAATGGATGCAATAGTTGAACCACTCGGATTAACAGGTAAAATTGACGGCATTTTGCTGGATTTAGGGGTTTCTTCGCCTCAACTTGATGATGAAACGCGTGGTTTTAGCTTTATGAATGACGGTGAGCTTGATATGCGAATGGATTGCTCGCAAGGTTTATCTGCTGCGCAGTGGCTAGCTCAAGTCGACGAAAAAAGTTTAATGCATGTTTTGTTTGATTATGGAGAGGAGCGTTTTGCACGGCAAATTTCACGAGCCATTAAGACTTATCAGCTAACACAGTCTATTGAAACTACCCGTCAGCTGGCTAAATTGATTGAAGATACTATTCCCATCCGTGAAAAACATAAACATCCTGCAACACGAAGTTTTCAAGCGATTCGTATTGCTGTAAATAATGAATTAGGTGAACTGAGTTGCGTACTTGAACAAGCCACAAAATTATTAAATCATCAAGGTCGACTCGTGGTGATTTCATTTCATTCTCTTGAAGATAGAATAGTGAAAAGATTTATTCGCCATGAGTCGAGTGCAAAATATGTTGGAAAGTTACCTATTAAAGAAGCAGATATTGAAAAAGGTGTGTTAACCGTGTTAAGCAAAGCCATTAAACCAAGCCATAGTGAAATTGAGTTGAACCCTCGTTCGCGTAGTGCTGTCATGCGTGTTGCTGAGCGGGTTTAATTTCATGGCGCGTTTCTTTGTTATGAGTTTACTTTCTATTACCTTAGTTATATCCGCGTTATTAGTGATTTATAAAAAATATAATTCACGCCTCATTTTCATCGAAATTCAAAAACAAGAAAAAATTCTCGATCAATACGAAGTGGCATGGGGGCAATTACAGCTCGAACTGACCACGCTCTCCGAACAAAATCGTGTAGAACAAGTTGCGCGTGAGCAATTAAGGCTTGTCTTGCCTGCACGAGAAAAAATCATTTATATCAAACCATAATGAAGTATCAGCGACATAAAAACGAAATTACGTTATTTACGCGCAATTTTTCTGCGCGTCGGCGTTGGGTGTTTGGTGTGATTATTTTTGGCATGGTGACGTTAGTTGCAAAAGCGGTGAGTTTGCAGGTTTTTGATAAAGATTTTCTGCAAGCGCAAGGTGATATGCGTCATATTAGTGATGTGGCGGTGCCTGCTTATCGCGGTATTATTCGCGATAGAAATGGCGCGCCGCTCGCCATTAGCACGCCTGTTGAATCTGTTTGGATCAATCCTCAAGAATTTCGTGGTGCCACTCGCTGGCAAATTAAGCAACTTGAGCACATGCTCAGTGTGCCTCCTGGTAAAATCGACGATTTACTCACAGATACCCATAAGCAATTTGCGTATATCGCAAGGCAAATCAGTCCCAATTTAGCGGATCAAGTCAAAAATTTAAAAATGACAGGCGTTTATTTCGAGCGTGAATTCAAACGATTCTATCCAACGGGGGGTGTTGCCGCACACTTAATTGGTTTTACTGATTTAGATGATAAAGGTCAAGAAGGCTTAGAGGCTGCTTATGATCACCTTTTGCGTGGGGCGGCAGGAAGTAAGCGCGTGATTCGAGATGGTAAACGTCAGATTATTGATGATGTTGAAAATATCAAAGAGCCGGTATCGGGTAAAACCTTAGAATTGAGTATTGATCAGCGAATTCAATATTTAGCGTATCGAGAATTAGCGCAAGCTGTGACAGTGAATCATGCGAAATCTGCGGTACTTGTTGTGTTAGATGCAAAAAATGGTGAGATTCTTGCCGCAGTGAATCAACCTTCGTTCAATCCGAATACACGCAAAAATTTAAAAGAAAATTTATACCGTAATCGTGCTTTCACCGATATTTTTGAGCCTGGATCAACGGTTAAGCCTTTTGTCGTGGCAGCGGCGTTAGATGGACATTATGTGCTCCCAGATGAAAAGTTTGAAACTAACGGTAGTTTTGAAATTGGCACTCATGTTGTAAAAGATGTTCATAATTATGGGAGACTCGATTTAACGGGGGTGATTAAAAAGTCGAGTAATATTGCGGTTAGCCAGATGGCACTGCGTATGCCACCAAAATATTTTTGGGACGTTTATCATCAATTGGGATTTGGCGAAGCAACCGCATCAGGATTTCCAAATGAAGCCAATGGGGCGCTACTTGATTACGCAAATTGGAAACCATTTGATCAGGCCACCCTTGCATTCGGTTATGGTTTAAGTGCCTCTGCGCTTCAATTAGCGCGCTCTTATACGGCACTTGCGGATAATGGCATTTTGCATTCGGTGAGTTTATTTAAACGTAATGAAGATCCCGAAACCAAACGCATTTTTACCAGTCGCACAGCAAAAAGTGTCCGCGCTATGATGGAAACCGTTATTGCAAAAGACGGTACCGCTTATGAAGCCCGCGTTGATGGGTATAGCGTTGCAGGTAAAACGGGGACAGTTAAAAAAGCTGGCGCAGGGGGCTATGTTGAAAAAAGCTATTTTTCAGTCTTTGCCGGGATGGCACCTGCGAGTAATCCTCGCTTGATTATTGTGGTGATGATTGATGAGCCTTCTGCTGGGCAATATTATGGAGGTATCGTTTCTGCTCCCGTATTTTCTAAAGTCATGAGCGGTGCATTACGTATTCTTGAGGTTGCGCCTGACCAATCTGATAATATGCCTGTACTATTAATAGGGAAAAATTAGATTTTATGATGACGCTGCGCGAATGGCTTGAGCCTTGGTTAGCAATCGACTTCAACCTTGAGGTGCTTGGGTTGTCATTAAATAGTCATGAAGTTGCGAAAGGCGATGTATTTATTGCGCTTAATGGTGCAAAGCAACACGGTCTTGCGTATGCAAATCAAGCGATTGAGAATGGCGCAGTGGCAATTTTATATGATAGCCAAGATAGTCTTTTCGCTCAAAAGTATGTTGACTATGCTCAAGTCATTGCGATTAGTGTACCTAATTTGATGCAGAATTTAGGGGAGATGTCGGCACGTTTTTATCAGCATCCCTCGCAGGCGATGGCAGTTATTGGAATAACTGGCACGAATGGGAAAACCTCGTGTAGTCAATTTTTAAGTCAACTGCTTGAGCATGGTGCGTTTATCGGTACGCTCGGTTGGGGAACGCCTTCTCAACTCACTAAAACGCTCAACACAACACCCGATGCACTGACCGTTCAAAAAATACTTGCAACGCTCCAAAAAACCAATTGTCAATTCGTTGCGATGGAAGTGTCTTCTCATGGCATTGCACAAGGGCGAGTCAATGGTGTGCAATTTCATGGTGCCGTTTTTACCAACCTCAGTCGTGACCATTTAGATTATCACGTTACGATGGAGGCGTATTTAGACACAAAATTGCAACTATTTCGTACAAAAAATCTAAATTTTGTCGTGGTCAATTTAGATGATGCGATGAGTCAAAAAGTCATTGATGTGATTGCTGGGGATGTGAAGGTTATTGGAGTGAGTACGCTTGAACATAACTCCCCACGCGGCGAAACATTGCAGGCAAACAATGTGCAACTGAATTTGAGTGGCATTGAATGTGATATTCGTTGGCAAAATCAGATGCAAAAAGTACATATTCCATTGATTGGGCGCTTTAACTTAGAAAATGTTCTTTGCACATTAGGGGTTATGTTGGCGGTTGGCATGGAGTTTTTTGCTGCAGTTGAGAGATTATCTTCTTTAAAGTCGGTTGATGGTCGCATGACGCGTTTAGGCGGTGTAAATAATCAACCACTTGTGATTGTTGATTATGCGCATACGCCCGACGCACTAGAAAAAGTGTTGAAAAGTTTGCGCCAACACACGCAAGGCAGTCTATCGGTGGTATTTGGGTGCGGTGGTGATCGCGATAGGGGTAAGCGTCCTCAAATGGGGTGTATCGCTGAGCAATATGCGGATCACATTTTTTTGACCGAGGACAATCCGCGATTTGAATCGAATGAAAAAATTATACAGGCTATTTTGAGTGGCTGTATGTTGCAAAAACACCAAATTATTCATCATCGTGCGCAGGCAATTAAAGAAGCTATTATGCAAGCTAGTGTGCAGGATTGTATTTTGATTGCAGGAAAGGGACATGAAACATACCAAGAAATTGAAGGCGTGCAATATCCCTTTGATGATACGCAATGTGTTCGCGAAGTGTTGGTAACTATATGATAAAAATGACATTAACTGAAATCGCGGCCAGTGTTCACGGAACATTAATTGGCGATAACTGCGAAATCAATGGATTAAGTATCGATACACGCACGCTAGAAAGTGGTCAGCTTTATGTGGCAATTGCAGGTAAAAACTTCGATGGGCATGATTTTGTAGCTGTTGCCGAGCATCAAGGCGCGGTGGCGGTGCTTGTCCATCAAAAAGTAGCCACTAATTTACCGCAAATTTTAGTAGACGATACGCATTTAGCCTTAGCACAAATTGCAGGTGCTTGGCGTGATCGGATGAATCTGAAAGTCATTGGTGTGACAGGGAGTAACGGTAAAACAACAACGAAAGAAATGTTGGCGTCAATTTTAAGTGTTAACGACGATGTGTTGTTTACCCAAGGTAATTTAAATAACGATATTGGTGTGCCATTAACGCTGTTGCGATTATCACCCAATCATTGTTATGCGGTTATTGAGATGGGGGCAAATCATGTCAACGAAATTGCATATACCAGTCAGTTTGCAAAAGCGGATGTTGCTATTTTGACTAATGCAGGTGCTGCACATTTAGAAGGCTTTGGAAGTATTGAGAACATTGCAAAAGCAAAAAGTGAAATATTTGACGCGTTAGGCCCTCATGGCGTGGCCATTTTGAATGCCGATGATGTATTTTTTGAGTATTGGATGGGGATTGTTGATAATCGAAAAAGCCTCTCTTTTGGAATAGAAAACTCAGCAGAGGTGATGGCTGAAAATATCGTTATTCAGTGTGAATCGGATAGATTTATTAGTCAATTTGATTTATTTTTTGATGGCGAGCGACTGCGTATCGATTTACCGTTAGTTGGACATCATAACGTACTCAATGCACTTGGCGCTGCGGCATCGAGTTTGGCGCTTGGGATTTCATTGCCTCAAATTAAACAGGGTCTAGAAAAAATGTTACCCGTGAATGGACGATTGCAACTGCAATCGGGGTATTTAGGGTGCAAGATAATTAACGATACTTATAATGCAAATACATCATCATTAAAAGTGGCCTTAGATGTTTTAGAGCAATGCGAAGGGGAACATTGGGTTGTTTTGGGCGCATTTGGGGAGCTCGGTGAAGAAAGTGACCGTTTGCATAGTGAGATGGGGCGCACCTTAAAAAAATATAATATTAAAGGGTTATTTGCTGTAGGTGAAAAAATGACACATACCGTGACGGCTTTTGGTGATAATGGTTATTATTTTACGTCGCAAGATGAATTACTCAAAGCGCTCATCCCGCGCTTAACAGGCAATGAAACACTTTTAATTAAAGGCTCACGCGCACAACGTATGGAAAATATCGCGGCTGCTTTAGTCAACACAACAGGAATTTAAGCAATGTTATATTATTTTGCCGATTATTTGATTAGCTTTGATAGCGGTTTTCGTGTTTTTCATTACTTAACATTTCGTGCCATTTTAGCGGTACTCACGTCGCTTATCATTTCATTTATTATTGGCCCGACGATGATTTGTAAATTGAGTCGTAATAAAATTGGTCAAAGTATTCGTGAATTAGGCCCTCAATCACATTATGAAAAAGCCGGTACGCCAACTATGGGCGGTGCGCTCATTTTAGTTGCCATTACATTAACAACGCTATTGTGGGCAGATTTGAGTAATCGGTATATTTGGGTGATTTTACTGGTGACATTGGGGTATGGTGTGATTGGCTTTATCGATGATTACCGAAAAGTCATGAAGGGCAATAGTGATGGATTATCTGCAAAATCCAAATATTTATGGCAGTCAATTATTGGTTTTGGTGCCGCACTATTTTTATTTAAAACGGCAGTATTGCCTGCTGAAACGCAATTTTTTGTACCATTCTTCAAAGACCTTGTATTTGATATGGGATGGTTCTATGTCATTTTTGCGTATTTTGTGATTGTTGGAACCAGTAATGCTGTCAATTTAACCGATGGGCTTGATGGGCTTGCTATTATGCCGTCCGTGATGGTTGCGGCGGGTCTTGGCGTATTTGCTTATCTATCGGGTCATGCCACATTTTCAAGCTATTTAGCTATTCCATCCTTGCCGCATGCGGGGGAATTAGTGATTTTTTGTGCAGCGTTAGTCGGCGCTGGCTTAGGGTTTTTATGGTTTAACACCTACCCCGCCATGGTTTTTATGGGTGACGTTGGCGCACTTGCACTTGGCGCTGCACTGGGTGTATTGGCTGTATTAGTGCGTCAAGAAATGGTGCTTGTTATTATGGGCGGTGTATTTGTGATGGAGACGCTGTCTGTTATGATTCAGGTGATTTCCTTTAAATTAACGGGTAAACGCGTGTTTCGTATGGCGCCTATTCACCATCATTTCGAGTTAAAAGGCTGGCCTGAGCCTCGGGTGATTGTTCGGTTTTGGATAATTACCGTGATTTTAGTATTGATTGGTTTGGCTAGTTTAAAATTGAGATAAAAATGACAACACAACATACACGTCAGATATTAAAAGATACGTTTAATCTAACCGATGACTCTCATATTGTCATTGTAGGTGAAGGCATTACGGGAAAATCGATTGCAGGTTTTTTTGCAAATTTAAGCTATTTTTTTGTTGTAGTGGATAGTCGTGTTAAGCCATTTACCGCTGAAACCTTTAAAGAAGCCACACATTTATTCGTCAGTCCAGGTGTTTCCTTAAACGAGCCGTTTATTGCTGACGCATTAAATAATGGCGCGAAATCCATTAGCGATATTGATCTATTTTCTTTAGTTGCAAAAGCCCCCATTGTGGCAATTAGTGGCGCAAACGGCAAAAGTACCGTCACCACTATGTTAGGTGAAATGGCACAAGCATGCGGTAAAAATGTAGGTATTGGAGGCAATTTAGGTACGCCAGCGCTTGATTTACTCTCAGATGATGCCCAACTTTATGTTTTAGAATTATCGAGTTTTCAGCTGGAGCGTACGCATGTGCTCAATGCAGTGGCGGCAACAGTATTGAATATTTCAGCAGATCACTTGGATCGTCATGGGGATTTGATTGAATATGCAAAAGCAAAATCGAGAATATTTGCTGGTGATGGCGTGATGGTATTAAATTGTGATGATGACATAGTTTATAACATGCGTGATACACAGCGTAAAACACTGACATTCTCAATTAAGCAACAAGCAGATTTTTATTTAAATAAGGATGGCTTGATGCATGGTACGAAAGAGCTTATGGTGCTTGCTGATTTGCCTTTAGAGGGAAAACATAATGCAGCCAATGCATTAGCCGCCTTTGCACTTGCGTATGCAGTGGACCTTGATATAAACAGATGCGTGAGTGCTTTAAAAAATTTCAAAGCCCTCGATCATCGTATGCAACTCGTTAGTCAAAAATTGGGTTGCGCTTGGGTTAATGATTCTAAGGCAACCAATATTGGGGCATGTATCGCTGCACTCGAAGGCTATGACGAAAAGATAATTTTAATTGCAGGGGGTGATGGTAAGGGCGCGGATATGAATGAATTAGCGCCTGTTATTAGTAAAAAAGCTAAAGCCGTTATTTTAATGGGAAAAGATGCTAAGTTAATTGAAGCGGCGTTAAATTTATTGCCGATCATTGTTCCTGCTTATCACGCACAAGATATGCGTGAAGTGGTCGCAATTGCTTCACATATTGCAGTGATGGGCGACACCATTTTACTTTCCCCTGCTTGCGCGAGTCTTGATCAATATAAAAATTATCAAGATCGTGGTCATCAATTTGCACATGCTATTGAGGCACTACCAGCGTGAAAAAACGTGAAAAAAAGCCTTCATTAGGGTTGAAACTTCATATTGACAACATCTTAATGATGGTCAGTTTCAGCTTGCTCTTGATTGGATTTGTGATGGTTTCATCAGCTTCTCTGCATTTGGGTGCAAAAATTAATAGCGACATTCTTTATTATCCACAGCGTCAATTTATACACATGATGCTTGGACTTTGCGTGGCGACTTTTGTGGCTTATCAACCGCTGTATTTTTGGCGTGAACATGGCAGTAAGATTTTTTTGGGTAGTGTCGTTTTACTTGTTCTGGTTTTGATTCCAGGGATTGGCGTAAAAGTAAATGGAAGTACGCGGTGGCTAAATATTCCCGGTTTTCGTATTCAAGTATCTGAAATTGTGAAGTTTTGTACAGTCATTTTTATGGCTAATTACGTTACCAGGCAACAAAAAAGGGTACAAGATTCTGCAACCGGATTACTGCAACCACTTATTGTCTTTTTTGGTGTGAGCGTTTTACTACTTGCTGAACCGGATTTTGGATCGGCGGTGGTTACCTTAATTATTGTGATGGGTGTCATGTTTTTAGCGGGTGCACGACTGCTTCAATTTATCGGTTTGCTTTCAGTTATTGGTGTCTTTGGTGGTTTTTTAGTTATTTTTTCACCTTATCGTTTGCAACGTGTGACAAGCTTTATGGATCCGTGGGCAGATCCACTGAAAACAGGTTTTCAATTAGTGCAATCATTGATTTCATTTGGACGGGGTGAGTGGTTTGGCGTGGGACTGGGCAATGGGTTACAAAAATTATTTTATTTACCTGAAGCGCATACAGATTTTTTATTCTCTGTTATTGCTGAAGAGCTCGGTTTAGTTGGGGTAGTGGCAATTATTGGTCTTTTCGCTGTATTTGTTTGGCGCGCATTTTCTATTGGCGCGGCGGCTGAAAAAACAGGTGAGCGATTTGCTGCATTTATCGCGTATGGAATTGGTATTTGGTTTGGTTTTCAGGCATTTGTAAATATGGGTGTGAATATGGGGTTGTTGCCCACAAAAGGATTAACCTTACCTCTAATGAGTTACGGTGGTGGCAGTATGATGATTATGTGTTGCGCGGTAGCTTTGCTTTTTCGGGTGCATCATGAAGTGACCGAATATAATGCAAACTTACCTAAAGGGTATTGGCATGACTAAGCGTATTGTCATTATGGCTGGTGGAACCGGCGGTCATATTTTCCCAGCGCTGGCCGTGGCGCAAGAATTAAAACAAGCGGGCTGGCAAGTGAGCTGGATGGGCACTCGTTCAGGACTTGAGAGTCGCATCATTCCCGAAAATGGGATTGATATTGATTGGCTTTCTGTTTCTGGTTTACGCGGTAAAGGACTGTTGGGTAAATTTACTGCTATTTTTAAATTGTTAAAATCGTGTCTTGAGGCTGCAAAGATATTGCGTCAGCGACGACCTCATGTTGTGCTTGGAATGGGCGGGTTTGTGGCTGCTCCGGGTGGTTTAATGGCAAAAATGCTTGGTATCCCACTGATTATTCATGAACAAAATCGGGTAGTTGGAACTACAAATAAAATTTTAGCGAAAATAGCAACGCGAGTGCTGGAAGGTTTTCCCAATAGTTTTGCGCCAAAGTTTCACGCTATTTGCACAGGCAATCCTTTGCGCAAGGCTATATTAGAACAGGCACGAGAGCCTCGTCCACATGAAAACACGTATTTAAATGTGTTGATTGTTGGGGGGAGTCAGGGGGCGAAGGTTTTAAATGAGGCCGTGCCGCAGGCCCTGTCGCAATTAAACTTATCGGTAAATATTTGGCATCAAACGGGCGCAGCTATGCAAAGTGACGTAATGGCGCTTTATACGCATTTAGATTTGAAGGCAAATGTGCAGGCATTTATTGACGACATGGCAAGTGCATACGCGTGGGCAGATTTGATTATTTGTCGCGCTGGAGCGATGACGGTAAGTGAAGTGTCGGCGATGGGGCTTCCTGCTATTTTTATTCCGTTACCCAATGCCATTGACGATCATCAAACGCAAAATGCGCATTATTTAACACAAGTAAACGCGGCTATTTTACTCAAACAATCTGATTTGACGGCGCAAACGCTAGTGAATGCCATTCAATTGCTTTGTGAAAACTTACATCAAAGACGGGCTCTTGCTCAGTCTTTTGCTTATTTAGAGGCAACCATTGATGTTGCAAAATTTTGTATCGCGGAGGCGAAATGATGAATTTCCCTAATAGTCCTTTAGGTGCTGTACAGCGCATTCATTTTGTGGGTATTGGTGGCACAGGAATGAGTGGTATTGCAGAGGTTTTGTGTAATTTAGGGTATATCGTTTCAGGTTCAGATATCAAAGAAAGTTCAACGACTGGGCATTTGGCGAGTTTGGGTATTGTCATTACTATTGGTCATAAACGTGAAAATGTGAAGCAAGTGGATGTTGTTGTGGTGTCTTCAGCCATTGATCGCAAAAATCCTGAAGTAGACGAAGCCTATCAAGAGCGTATTCCCGTTATTCCTCGCGCTGAAATGTTGGCTGAATTAATGCGTTTTCGCTTTGGGGTAGCGGTGGCGGGTACGCATGGTAAAACAACCACAACTAGTTTGACCGCAAGTTTACTTGCGCAAGGTGGCTTAGATCCGACATTTGTTATTGGCGGGCGATTAAACAGTGCAGGAACGAATGCGAAATTAGGAACAGGGCGTTATTTAGTTGCTGAAGCCGATGAAAGTGATGCGTCATTTCTGTATTTACAGCCAATGATTGCGATTGTGACAAATATTGATCATGATCACATGGAAACCTACGAAAATAGTTACGCTCGTTTGCAAGAAACGTTTGTGGAGTTTTTACATCATTTGCCATTTTATGGTCTTGCTGTGTTGTGCTTAGATGATGAGGGGGTGCGTGACATTATTCCCTCATTATCAAAACCGATGGTGACTTATGGCGTGCATGAGGATGCGGATTTCAGAGCAGTAAATATTCGACAGGAAGGAATGCATACGCATTTTACGGTTGAGCGTCGCGGAATTTATGCGCCACTTGACGTAACACTGAATATGCCAGGTTGGCATAACATGCTCAATGCACTGGCTGCCATTGCCGTTGCGACAAAATTAGCGGTGGATGACGTCGCTATTCAGTTAAGTTTAAAGGCTTTCAAAGGGATTGGCCGACGTTTTCAACTTCAAGGTGATTTGCCATTTAATAAGGGTGTCATCACATTAGTGGATGATTATGGTCACCATCCGCGTGAAATTGCTGCGACACTCGAAGCGCTAAAACAAGCCTGGCCAACACGCCGTTCTATTGTTATTTTTCAGCCGCATCGCTATACCCGTACACGGGATTTATTTGAAGATTTTGTGCAAGTGCTGGCGGGCGTTGATGTATTGATTTTAATGGATATTTATCCTGCTGGTGAGAGTGTGATTACTGGTGCTGATGGACGTTCATTAAGTCGTGCTATACGTTTACGTAGTCAAGTAGATCCTATTTTTATTGAGAATTGGGATGTGTTGCCTAAATTATTAGCGGGCATTGTTGCAGAGAATGATGTGATATTAACCATGGGTGCGGGCAGCGTAGGGCAAATTGCAACGCAATTGCCACAATTACTCGCGCAGGCATTAAATAGTCATGGCGCAATATAACGGCAATTTATCGTATAATCAATCACTTGCCAGTTATACCAGTTGGCGTGTAGGTGGCTGTGCCGAGCGTTTTTACCAGCCCGAGAATAAAGCGGATTTAATTGCTTTTATTCATTCGCTACCAGAAAATGAACCTATATTTTGGATGGGGCTTGGTAGTAATTTACTCGTGCGTGATGGTGGGATTGCCGGTACGG
This sequence comes from Pseudomonadota bacterium, assembly GCA_039805765.1. Taxonomy (GTDB): domain Bacteria; phylum Pseudomonadota; class Gammaproteobacteria; order Methylococcales; family Methylomonadaceae; genus UBA10906. The sequence continues at coordinate 14,743 of JBDLTP010000037.1, read as the reverse complement.
TGATTAACACCAAAAATCGATTAAAAGTCATGCAGCGTATTGATGAGGAAACTGTCTATATTGAAGCGGGAGTTCCTTGCGCGTTAGTGGCGAAATTCTGTGCGGAACAGGGTTTGGTGGGTGCTGAGTTTTTAGCGGGTATTCCCGGGACAATGGGGGGCGCCTTAAAAATGAATGCGGGGGCCTTTGGCGGTGAAACATGGGATATTGTCACGCAGGTTGAAATGCTTACTCGCCGTGGTGAGAGTGTTACACGCACTCGAGATGAATTTAAAGTGAGTTATCGACATATTCAATGGCACGAAAATGAATGGTTTTTAGCGACGCATTTACATTTACAACGTGGCGATACGCAGACGAGTCAACAACGTATCAAAGAGCTACTTGCAAAGCGAGCTCAAACTCAGCCAACCAATCAACCTAGTTGTGGGTCGGTTTTCAAAAATCCACAGGGTGATTTTGCTGCAAGATTAATCGAGGCGACAGGCCTTAAGGGTTACCGTATCGGTGGTGCTCAAGTATCAGAGAAACATGCAAATTTTATCATTAATACAGGGAATGCAAGCGCTGCGGACATCGAGTTGTTAATGGCATATGTACAAAAACAGGTCATGCTAAAGCAGGGGGTTAATTTGCAAACGGAGGTTTGTATGGTAGGTGAACAATTAAAAACGACGCACATCATGCGTCCCGAAGACTTTGGTTGTGTTGGGGTTTTGATGGGGGGCAATAGCGCAGAGCGTGAAATTTCACTTAAAAGTGGAGCTGCGGTTTATGAAGCACTTATCGCGCTGGGCGTGAATGTGCAAGCTATTGATGTAAGCGACGATATTATTGAAAGTATAAAAAGTTATTCAATTGATAGGGTTTTTAATACCATGCATGGGCGGGGTGGCGAAGATGGAATTTTGCAAGGCGTTTTGAATGTGTTAGGCTTACCTTATACGGGAAGTGGCGTTCTTGCTTCTGCACTGGCTATGGATAAGTTGCGAACAAAACTTTGTTGGCGGGGTGCAAATTTACCCACACCAAATTGGTATGTTTTAGAGAATGAAATGGATCTTGATGCTTGTGCAGGTGCTTTAGGTTTCCCTATGATTGTCAAACCAGCGCTTGAGGGGTCTAGTGTTGGGATTAGTAAGGTATTATCACGTGATGAGCTGACAAAGGCTTTTCAAGTGGCCATGCAGTGTGGTTGTGAAGTTTACGCTGAGGCTTGGGTTCAAGGAAAAGAATATACAGTAGGAATATTGCAAGGCGCAGCTCTCCCCGTGATTCATGTGACAACACCGAGTGGCTTTTATGATTACGAAGCAAAGTATTTATCCACCACCACACAGTATCATTGTCCATGTGGGTTAAGTGAGGACGAAGAAAAAACTTTGCAAGCATTAGCGCTAAAATCAAGTCAAGTTTTAAAGGTAGAGGGTTGGGCTCGCGTTGACGTCTTTATTGATAATCAAGGACTGGCGCAGTTAATTGAAATTAACACCGTGCCTGGCATGACGGATCATAGTTTGCTACCCATGGCGGCAAAACAAGCAGGAATAGATTTTCCAACATTAGTATGGAAAATTTTAGAAACGAGTTGTTGGAAATAATTTGATGCGTGTGGTGAAATTTATCATCATTATAGCGTTATTTGCAAGCATGGTTTATGCTGTAAAAAATTTCGTGCCTATTAAACATGTTCGAGTGCAAGGCACATTTACGCAAATTAGCAAAGATGAAATTAAAACACTTCTTGAGCCTTTGGTGAAAGTGAGCTTTTTTGATGCAAATGTGCAGGGTATAAAAGAAGTTTTATCCACACTGAGTTGGGTTGATAGTGCAAGTGTTAATCGCGTCTGGCCTGATACCTTAACAGTTAAAATCAGTGAAAAAAACCCTTATGTTCGCTGGGGAAAGCTTGCTTTAATTAGTACGCGTGGTTTAATAATTACGCCTGACGATATCACGCCATTTATGAATTTACCCATTTTATATGGCCCAGAAGGTCAAGAGATGAAATCCCTTGAAATTATGAAAGGCGTGAATACGGCATTAGTTGATCAATCAATGCAAATTGCAGAGTTTAGTATTAATGATCGCTGGGCATGGAAAATTAAATTAAGTTCAGGATTGGAAATATTGTTAGGCAGAAGCGAGCAATTAAAAAAGTTACAGCGATTTATAAAGACAATAGATGTATTGGGGCCCGAGCAAGTAAATGCGATGTCAATAGTTGATCTGCGTTATCCTAATGGTTATGCAGTTTCATGGAAATCGGATGTTCAGCCAATTGATTGGAAAATACTTCCCGCCGCGCAAACGGCAAACAAATAAAAGTGCTTTAAAACTAGAGTGAAATATGGCAAAAAGAACAGAACGTAATTTAATTGTTGGGCTGGATATAGGGACATCTAAAGTTGCTGCCATTGTTGGTGAGTTGACTGCAGAGGGGCATCTTGAAGTAATTGGTTATGGATCGACTCCTTCAAAAGGTCTAAAAAAAGGGATCGTTGTCAATTTGGAAACGACTGTGCAATCAATACAGCGTGCTATTGAAGAAGCAGAATTGATGGCGGGGTGTCAGATTAAATCTGTTTTTGCAGGGATTGCTGGAAGCCATATTCGTAGTCGCAACTCTCTTGGTGTTGTTGCGATTAAAGATAAAGAGGTAACCCAATACGATATTGATCGTGTCATAGATTCAGCTCGTGCTATTGCAATTTCAGCAGATCAAAAAGTACTGCACATTTTGCCGCAAGAATTTATTATAGATACTCAAGAAGGGATCAAAGAGCCGATTGGTATGTCGGGCATTCGTTTAGAAGCGAAAGTTCACATTGTGACGAGTAGCGTGAGTGCATCACAAAATATTATTAAATGTATTCGTCGCTGTGGACTTGAAGTAGATGATATTGTGTTAGAACAATTAGCTTCTTGTCATGCGGTATTAACTGAAGATGAAAAAGAATTAGGTGTGTGTTTAATTGATATTGGTGGGGGAACTACTGATATTGCCGTTTATGTTGAAGGTGCAATCAAGCATACAGCCGTTATTCCCATTGCTGGCGATCAAGTTACAAATGACATTGCTGTTGCGATGCGCACACCAACCCTCAATGCAGAGGACATTAAACAGCGATATGCGTGTGCAATGACAAAATTGCTTGGCGATGATGATGAAGAAATTGAAGTGCCAAGCATTAGCGATAATAAACCGTTTCGCAAAATTTCACGTCAAACGCTCTCAGATATTATTGAGCCACGTTATGAAGAGTTAATGTTACTTGTTCAATCAGAGCTTCGTCGCGTAGGTTATGAAGAGCAAATTGCAGCAGGCATTGTCTTAACAGGTGGAAGTTCACAAGTTTTTGGCTTAATTGAGCTTGCAGAAGAAATTTTTCACATGCCTGTGCGAATGGGCAGTCCACAGAATGTGAGTGGTTTAACGGAAGTAGTTAAAAATCCAATTCACTCTACTGGCGTGGGATTGTTGATGTATGGACGAGATCATCAACAGCAACAAGGTTTACATCGCGTTTTAGATCATGATAGTGGGTCGTCATGGTTGTCAAAAATTGCGAGTTGGTTTCAAGGTAATTTTTAATCACAGTTTTTACAGAATATTTAAGAGGCGATAAACATGAAAGATACATTTGAATTAATTGATACCTATAGCGAAAGCGCGGTTATTAAAGTCATCGGGATTGGTGGAGGCGGTAACAACGCGGTTAGTCACATGGCGGGCAACAACATCGAAGGTGTAGAATTCATTTGTGCAAATACAGATGCGCAAGCACTCCGCAAATTAAATTTTGGCACTATTATTCAATTGGGCGTGGAATTAACGAAAGGGCTAGGTGCCGGTACTAATCCTGAAGTTGGCAAGCTTGCAGCAGAAGAAAATAAAAATCGTATTCGTGAAGTGCTTGAAGGCGCAGACATGGTCTTCTTAACTGCGGGCATGGGTGGTGGCACCGGAACGGGTGCTATTCCAGTTATCGCAGAAATTGCTCGTGGTATGGGTATTCTAACGGTCGCTGTTGTAACGAAACCTTTTGCATTTGAAGGGAAGAAAAAATTAGATGTTGCGGAAAAAGGGATTGCAGAATTAGAGCGTTATGTTGATTCTTTAATTACGATTCCAAATCAAAAATTATTACCCGTACTTGGAAATAAAGTATCGTTGATGGATGCATTTAAAGCGGCTAATGACGTATTGCTTGACGCTGTACAAGGGATTACGGAATTAATTGTCCACCCAGGGATGATTAACGTAGATTTTGCTGACGTACGAACTGTGATGTCAGGCATGGGCGCAGCTATTATGGGTACAGGTTCTGCAACAGGTGAGCATCGTGCACGTGAAGCAGCAGAAAAAGCGATTGCCTGTCCACTGCTAGAAGATATTAATTTAAAAGGCGCTCGCGGTATTTTGGTAAATATTTCAGCAACCGATATGGGTATGGCAGAATTTACTGAGGTGGGCGATATTGTGGCGGCCTTTGCTTCAGAAGATGCAACAATCAAAATTGGCATGTCAATTAATCCTGATTTGGATGATGAAATTAAAGTGACTGTCGTTGCAACAGGCATGGGTGTTCCAGAGGTGGCGGTCAAACCATCTCATAAAAATGTTAATACATTGCGTCATCCCGCAAGTGGTCAAATGAATTATGATGGCTTAGATAAACCAACAGTTATCCGTCAGCATTCAGCACAAAATCGTCCTGAAAGTGGCAGGGAAACGCGCTTTGGTGCGCAACCTAAACAAGGTGGCGATATTGAGTATTTAGATATTCCAGCATTTTTAAGACGTCAAGCAGATTAAAGTCTGCTACGTTTTTGACCATTCCTTATTGCAGGCTTCGCGCCTGATTAAGTGTCTATACTACACATTTTAAGATAACGCGTTATAATCTGACGCGTTATACTTAATGTGGCAAACCAAAAATTTATGATTAAACAGCGAACTCTCAAAAATACTATTCGCGCTACAGGCGTAGGACTGCATACAGGTAGTCAAGTGTATTTAACGCTGCACCCAGCAGACATTAATACTGGCATTTGTTTTCGACGTGTCGATTTAGATCCGCCTGTGGTGATTCGAGCCACTCCAGAAAATGTGGGTGAAACAACGCTTTCAACAACGTTAATTGCAAATGATGTCAAAATCTCTACAGTTGAACATTTGTTATCAGCATTTGCGGGATTAGGTGTTGATAATGCAATTATTGACGTTAGTGCGGCAGAAATACCTATTATGGACGGTAGCGCCGGGCCTTTTGTTTTTTTATTGCAGTCTGCTGGCGTTCAAGAACAAGATTGCCCAAAACAATATTTGCGCATTAAACACACCGTCCGCGTAGAAGACGGAGACAAGTGGGCTTCTTTTGAGCCATTCAATGGTTTTAAAGTCACGTTTACTATTGATTTTGAGCATCCTGCCTTTGAAAATCATGTCAAAACAGCCACGATGGATTTCTCTTCAACAACATTTGTACGTGAAGTCAGTCGCGCAAGAACATTTGGCTTTATGAAAGACATTGAAACCTTGCGTGAAAATAATTTGGCGTTAGGGGGAAGTTTAGATAATGCCATTGTTGTCGATGATGATAAAGTTATCAATGAAGATGGTTTGCGCTACGCTGATGAATTTGTAAAACATAAAATCCTAGACGCGATTGGTGATTTATATTTGCTTGGACATACGCTAATTGGTAATTTTACAGGCTATAAATCAGGGCATGGGCTCAATAATCGATTACTTCGTGCGTTACTCGATGATAAAGACGCGTGGGAAATGGTCAGTTTTGATGATGAGTCAGATGCGCCAATTTCATTTATGCGTTCGGCTGAAACGCCGCGTCATAATGATTAACGTATCATCTGCTAGCTTAATAACTTATCACTGATATGGCAAATTCAATCCTTACACATGAATATGATGTCATTGTTGTTGGTGCAGGTGGTGCTGGCCTTCGTGCAACTCTTGGTTGTGTAGAAAAAGGTCTTAAAACTGCTTGTATCTCAAAAGTTTTTCCAACGCGTAGTCATACCGTGGCGGCTCAAGGCGGAATTAGTGCTGCACTTGGCAACATGGGTGAAGATGATTGGCGATTTCATTTTTATGATACGGTTAAAGGTTCTGATTGGCTTGGCGATCAAGACGCAATCGAGTACCTTTGTCGCGAAGCTATTCCTGCTGTATTAGAGCTGGAGCGATATGGTGTGCCCTTTTCACGGACTGCTGATGGTAAAATTTATCAGCGAGCTTTTGGAGGGATGACTACGCATTACGGTAAAGGGCAAGCTCAACGAACTTGCGCTGCAGCGGATAAAACGGGTCATGCTATTCTGCATACACTCTATCAACAATCAATAAAGCATCACGCAGAATTTTTCATTGAATATATCGTACTCGATTTAATTATGGAGGATAGCGTTTGTCGGGGTGTTTTGGCGTGGTGCTTAGACGATGGTACCTTGCATATTTTCAAGGCGCATAGCACTATTTTGGCAACAGGGGGGTATGGGCGAGCCTATTTCTCCTGTACATCAGCACATACCGTAACGGGTGATGGTAATGCCATGGTTTTGCGTGCTGGCTTACCTTTGCAGGATATGGAATTTATTCAATTTCACCCGACGGGTATTTATGGTGCTGGGTGCTTAATTACAGAGGGCGCGCGCGGTGAAGGGGGGTATTTAACCAATTCACAAGGAGAGCGTTTTATGGAGCGTTATGCGCCTAACGCTAAAGATTTGGCATCTCGAGATGTAGTCAGCCGTGCAATGACGATGGAAATCAACGCAGGAAGAGGGGTTGGGAAATTAAAAGATCACCTTTATTTGCATTTAGAGCATTTACCTGCCGCATTAATTCATGAACGTTTGCCAGGAATCTCAGATACAGCGCTCGTGTTTGCTGGAGTAGATGTGACAAAGCAACCTATTCCCGTTTTGCCCACTGTGCACTATAACATGGGCGGTATTCCAACAAATTATCACACAGAAGTGGTTACATTAGAAAACGGGAATCCAGATAAAATTGTAGCGGGTTTGATGGCAATAGGTGAAGCAGCATGCGTATCTGTGCATGGAGCAAATAGACTGGGTTCAAATTCTCTACTTGATTTGGTCGTTTTTGGACGAGCTGCAGCGAATCGTTGTGCAGAGAAGATTACACCAAATCAAGCGCATGCGGAAATTTCAGAGAAGTTATATGCTCACTCAATTGAGCGCTTTGAGCGAATACGTCAGGCGAGTGGAAGTGAAAAAGTATCTGAAGTTCGTATTGCTATGCAAAAACACATGCAAAGCAAGGCGGCTGTATTTAGAACGCAAGCTACTCTTGATGAGGGTATTTTAGCTATGAAAAAGGTGAGTGATTCATTTGCTAATATTGGATTATCCGATAAATCATTAATTTGGAACACGGATTTAGTTGAGGCTTTAGAGCTGGATAATTTACTTGCACAAGCAACGGTTGCTATTCATAGTGCGGCAAATCGTCATGAGAGTCGTGGTGGTCATGCGAGAGAAGATTATGCGTTGCGTGATGATGAAAATTGGTTAAAACATACGTTAACCTGGTTGCAAGCTGGTCATGTGAAAATCGATTACCGCCCAGTTCATTTATATACACTCACAAATGAAGTTGAAATGATTGCACCTAAAGCCCGAGTGTATTGATTAATAAATATAAGAAAGAATGAATGAGAGTTTTATTTCTGTAAAATTAAAGACAGTTTTTTTAGTTTAGATTGCATTTAATTTGCTGTGGTAATAATTGCAAAAAATGTCATTAATATTTTAAGTATCGCTTTTAAAACAAATACAAGCTATAATTATAAAAATAAGCACTTGTTGCTATATCCTTAATGCGGCTATAATAACCGCTCAATTTTTAGAATGCGAATGTGGCGGAATTGGTAGACGCGCTGGATTTAGGTTCCTGTAGGTAACCCTGTGAGAGTTCGAGTCTCTCCATTCGTACCAAAAAATAAAAATACAATCGAAGTTAGTCTTAACTTTAGTCACCAGTTTGCCGAGTGGGCAAGCCATATTATTCAAATTTCAAAAAACGTGTGGGGAAAAGATAAATGGAAATTTCTGTTGAACAAACTTCAGAATTAGGCCGGAAAATGACCGTGACTTTGGCTGAGTCCGTTGTTGTAGAAAAAATGGCTCCACGCTTACAAGAGTTAACCCGTTCTGCTCGTGTTGACGGTTTTCGTCGCGGCAAAGTGCCTTTAACAATTATAAAAAAAATGTTTGGCTCAAAAGTGCGTGACGAGGTAATTTCAGACTTGATTCAATCAAGCTATTTTGACGCATTAAAAGAAAAAGAATTAAATCCAGCAGGTTATCCGCACATCGATGTTACTGATAATACAGCAAACTTCAGCTATACAGCAGATTTCGAAATCTATCCTATTGTGTCACTTGAGAACGTAGATCATTTTGCTATCTCAAAACAAGAAGCAAGCGTTCAAGAAAGTGACGTTGACGCGATGCTTGTTAAATTGCAAACGCAACGTAAAACATGGAAACCTGTTAGACGCGCAGCGAAAAAACATGATCGCGTGACGATTAATTTCTCAGGTATTAGTGAAGGCGAAAACTTTACCAATGGAACGTCAGAAGGTCATGATGTGGAAATTGGCGAAGGTCAAATGATTCCAGGTTTTGAAGATCATTTAAAAGGTGTTAAGCCTGGTGATTCAAAGACATTTACCATTGATTTTCCTGTAGATTACCCACATGAAAAATTAGCAGGTAAACCTGCTGAATTTACAATTGAGGTCACTGAGGTTCAAGGGGCTGTCCTTCCAGATGTTGATGAAGAATTTATCAAATCTTATGGTACAGAAGACGGCACCATTGAAAGCTTTCGTCATGACATAAAAGAAAACATGAATCGCGAATTAAAAGCGAAATTGGCTGCGAATGTTAGACAATCCTTGTTGAATGCTTTATATGATAAAGTCAGCGTCACGTTGCCAAAAAGTCTGATAGATGCTGAAATTGAAGAGTTACTCAAGCCTTATAGAGATATGGCAAAGAAAAATAATATTGATATCAATATGTTAAATTTGTCTCGTGAGCAGTTTGAAGAACAAGCGCAAAAAAGAGTCACGTTGAATCTTGTTGTCGGTGAAATTATTCATCAAAACAACATGGTGGCTGATGAAGTGCAAGTGCGCTCACGCGTTGAGGAAATGGCGCAAAGCTATGATAGTCCTGCTCAAGTTATTGAATGGTATTATAAAGATGATAATAGATTAACAGATGTAAAGCAGGCGGTAATGGATCAGCAAGTCGTTGACTGGTTGCTTTCTAAAGCGACTGTGACAACCGAGAATGTTGATTTTGACGCTGTGATGAATAACGCTTAATTTTTTGGAACCATTATGTACTCACAACAACTTGCGCAAATGATGGCAGCTCAGTCTGCTGGTGGCCTAGTCCCTATGGTCGTGGAGCAAACAGCTCGCGGTGAGAGGGCGTTTGATATTTATTCTCGTCTACTTAAAGAGCGTGTGATCTTTTTGGTGGGTCAAGTTGAAGATTACATGGCAAATCTTGTCGTGGCGCAGTTGTTGTTTTTAGAATCAGAAAATCCCGATAAGGATATTCATCTGTATATCAATTCCCCCGGTGGTTCTGTGACGGCGGGTATGTCAATTTATGACACGATGCAATTCATTAAGCCTGATGTGAGTACGATGTGTATTGGTCAGGCGGCGAGTATGGGCGCGGTATTGTTAACGGGTGGCGCAAAAGGGAAGCGCTATTGCTTGCCGCATTCACGCATGATGATTCATCAGCCTTTAGGGGGGTTCTCTGGGCAGGCATCCGACTTTGATATTCACGCGAAAGAAATTTTATTAATTAGAGAAAAGTTAAATCGTGTACTATCGCATCATACCGGTCAAACCTTAAAAAAAGTACAAAGCGATACAGATCGTGATAATTTTTTAAGTGCAACCGATGCGGTAACGTATGGTTTGATCGACCAAGTTTTGACAAATCGTTCAACGATAATTGATAAAAAGTAATATATTCACGCGTTTGCAAATGATAAGGAAGGGCGATTATGAGTAGTAAAGATTATGATGACGAAAAAATTATCTATTGTTCTTTTTGTAGTAAAAGTCAAAGTGAAGTAAGAAAAATGATCGCAGGCCCTTCGGTTTATGTTTGCGATGAATGTGTTGAGCTTTGTAATGATATTTTGCGTGAAGAATTAAGCGAGCTGACAACCCTTAATGAAGGTAGCTTGCCTAAGCCTAAAGAAATCAAGGATGAATTAGATGGTTATGTAATTGGTCAAGATCGCGCTAAGAAAACGTTAGCGGTTGCGGTTTACAATCACTATAAACGGTTGCGCAACAAAAATAATAAATCTAAAAAGAATAAAATTGAATTAGCAAAAAGTAATATTTTGCTTATTGGACCGACAGGTTCAGGCAAGACATTGTTAGCTGAAACCCTGGCGCGTTTACTGAATGTGCCGTTCACCATAGCCGATGCTACGACGCTTACAGAAGCGGGTTATGTTGGCGAAGATGTTGAGAATATTGTTCAGAAAATTCTGCAAAAATGTGACTATGATGTCGAAAAAGCAGAATCTGCTATCGTATACATCGATGAAATCGATAAAATTTCAAAAAAATCTGAGAATACCTCAATCACTCGTGACGTGTCGGGTGAGGGGGTTCAGCAAGCATTATTAAAGCTTATTGAAGGAACAGTTGCGTCAATTGCGCCACAAGGCGGTCGTAAACATCCAAATCAAGAGTTTATTCAAGTTAACACGGCTAATATGTTGTTTATTGTTGGCGGTGCGTTTTCGGGTTTAGATAAAGTGATTCAAGCCCGTTCTGAAACGGGGGGTATTGGTTTCTCAGCTGAAGTGAAAACAAAAGATGAGAGCAAAAATATTGGACAACTATTTGCGGAAGTTGAAGCTGAAGATTTAATAAAATATGGGTTAATTCCTGAATTTATCGGACGATTACCTGTTATTGCAACACTTGAAGAGCTTGATGAAGCGGCGTTAATTCAGATTTTAACGCAACCTAAAAATGCGTTGATTAAACAATATAAACATTTGTTTGAAATGGAAGGGGCTGAACTCGAGTTTAGTGATGATTCACTTTCAGCGATTGCGCAAAAATCGATGGAGCGCAAAACAGGCGCTCGTGGACTGCGCACCATTGTTGAAAATGTGTTGCTCAATACCATGTATGAATTACCATCGGCTGATAATGTAGAGAAAGTCATTGTTGATAAGGATGTCATTTTGGGGAAAAATGAGCCTCTGCTGATTTATAAAACGGAAAGAAAAACGAAAAAGACGGCTTCTGAAAATTAAGAGGCGTTTAGGCTTTACTCAAAAAAGGACGCTTTTAAGATAAGCGTCCTTTTTTTATGCTTAAAAAATAAAAACGACTTGTTTTTCAGATAAATTGCCCTATAGTTTATTTCAACACTTAATAATTTTTAAATGGCTTAGAACAGTATGACTAAATTAACGTCCAATCAATTGCTTATTCCAGTATTACCGCTACGAGATGTGGTGGTATATCCTAATATGGTTATTCCCTTGTTTGTTGGGCGTGATAAGTCAATTGACGCGCTTAATAATGCGATTAAGGAAAATGGTCAGGTGCTGCTTGTCGCACAAAAAGAAGCGGATATTGATTCACCTGAAATTTCGGATTTATATGAAATGGGTACGTTAGCTAACGTACTACAAATGCTCAAACTTCCTGATGGTACGGTTAAAGTATTAATGGAAGGTGAGGAGCGCTCTAGGGTGGTTGAATTTCAAAAAAACGATGGTTTTCTTTGTGCGCAAGTTGAAGAGGTGGAAGAAACTTATAATCTCGATGAGCATGAAAAAAACGTTTTAGAGCGGACGGCGTTAAGTTCATTTGAAAATTATGTGAAGCTCAATAATAAAATCCCTGCAGAAGTACTCAGTGCCTTATCTGAAATTGATGATCCAAGTCGCCTTGCCGATACGATGGCGGCGCACATGACATTGAAGGTTTCAGATAAGCAGCTGATTTTGGAAATGATGGATGTTGGGCAGCGTCTTGAAATGTTGATGGCTTTCATGGGATCCGAAGTAGATTTACTCGAAACTGAAAAACGTATTCGTGTGCGTGTTAAGCAGCAGATGGACAAAAATCAACGCGAATATTATTTAAATGAGCAAATTAAAGCTATTCATAAAGAATTGGGTGAAATGGATGAAGCTGCATCGGAAGTAGATGACTTAACGAAAAAAATTAATGATGCTCAAATGCCCGAAGAAGCAAGAAATAAAGCCTTTGCTGAGCTCAATAAATTAAAAATGATGTCGCCGATGTCAGCTGAAGCAACTGTGGTGCGTAACTATATCGAGTGGATGGTGAGCGTGCCTTGGGTCAATAAAACGGATGTTCAGCGTGAGCTTGCCGCTGCTGAAGCTATTTTGAATGAAGAACATTATGGGCTTGAAAAGGTTAAAGAACGCATTTTAGAGTATCTCGCAGTGCAACAGCGCGTCGATAAGCTGAAAGGGCCTATCCTCTGCTTAGTTGGCCCTCCAGGGGTTGGTAAGACCTCATTAGGCGAATCTATTGCCAGAGCAACGAATCGGACGTATGTGCGCATGGCGCTTGGCGGTGTGCGAGATGAAGCCGAAATTCGTGGGCATCGTCGGACTTATATTGGTTCAATGCCAGGTAAGATTTTGCAAAGTTTGTCAAAAGTGAAAGTGCGTAATCCGCTATTTTTACTCGATGAAATTGACAAAATGGCAACGGATTTTCGAGGTGATCCGGCATCAGCGTTACTTGAAGTGTTAGATCCTGAGCAAAATAATGCTTTTTCAGATCATTATTTAGAAGTTGATTTCGATTTATCCGATGTAATGTTTGTGGCAACGGCGAATAGTATGGATATTCCCCCTGCTTTGCTGGACAGAATGGAGGTGATTCGTCTAGGTGGGTATACTGAAGATGAAAAAATTAATATCGCGATGCGTTATTTAATTCCAAAACAAATTAAACAAAATGGGCTTAAAAACGCTGAAATTGATATTTCAGAAGATTCGGTGCGCGATATGATTCGGTATTATTCACGCGAAGCTGGCGTGCGTAATTTAGAGCGAGATATTTCTAAAGTATGCCGAAAAGTGGTGAAAGATGTTCTTCTCAAGCCACGTAAATCAAAAGTGAAAGTGACGCCAAAAAACCTTAATGACTATTTAGGCGTTAAACGCTATAGCTACGGCAGTGCAGAAGAGAAAGATCAAATTGGATGCGTTACAGGACTTGCATGGACATCAGTTGGAGGTGAGTTACTCACCATTGAAACTGCGGTGATTAATGGTAAAGGAAAATACTCAACCACAGGCAAGCTTGGCGATGTTATGAAGGAATCTATTGCCGCAGCGGTGACCGTTGTGCGAAGTCGCGCGGATGTTTTAGGCATTAATGATGAGGCATTTCAAAATAGTGATATTCACGTTCACGTTCCTGAAGGTGCAACCCCAAAAGATGGTCCGAGTGCGGGGATTGGAATGTGTACGGCGATTGTGTCTGCGTTAACTAAAATTCCGGTGCGAGCGAATGTGGCGATGACAGGTGAAATCACTTTGCGTGGTGAAGTTTTAGCCATTGGAGGCCTCAAAGAAAAGCTGCTCGCAGCGCATCGTGGCGGCATTACTACGGTTATTATCCCAAAAGATAATGAAAAAGATTTAGTCGAAATTCCTGAAAATATTAAACAAAACTTAACGATTAAACCCGTACGTTGGATTGATGAAGTTCTAGAAATTGCGTTGCAATATCAACCTGTTCCTCGTGAACCGATTTTTGTAGAATCGATTAATAAATTGAAAACAGAGACAACCAAAAAAAGTCGTTCGCAAGTTCGAGCACATTAAAAAACGGTGTAAGCCACAGAAATCAAAGTCTGTAACGGTTTTATTGCTTGACACTCAAAGGGTGCGTTGATATAAATATAAACGTTTCTGTGGCTTACACGCGCTGCGTGGAAACGAGTAATGACGGCATTTTGCTATCCTAGAATTTAAAAAAATCACTTCCTTAGGGGGAAATAATGAACAAATCAGAATTGATCAGTGCAATTGCAGAATCTTCAGGTTTAACCAAAGCGGATTCTGGTCGCGCATTGGATGGCTTTATTGCAGCAGTTACACACGCATTAAGTGCAGGAGATACCGTTGCATTAGTGGGTTTTGGTACTTATTCGGTTAAAGAACGAGCAGAGCGCAAAGGACGTAATCCGCAGTCTGGAGAGGAAATTACAATTAAAGCGGCTAAAACACCAACATTTAAAGCTGGTAAATCTTTAAAAGATGCTGTAAACTAGGGATTCTTAAGTCGGGTGCTTAGCTCAGCTGGGAGAGCATCGCCCTTACAAGGCGAGGGTCGGGGGTTCGAACCCCTCAGCACCCACCAGACTTTGGAGTGGTAGTTCAGTTGGTTAGAATACCGGCCTGTCACGCCGGTGGTCGCGGGTTCGAGCCCCGTCCACTCCGCCAAATATAAAACCCCGGACCTTTTGGTTTCGGGGTTTTTTTTTGCTTATTTTTTTACAACCTGCTTGTTAGGTTATGTCTATTTTTTAAGGTCTAAGGCATTTATATGTTGACAAAAATTAGAGAAAGTTCAAGAACCTTTTCGTGGTTGCTTGTTTTGCTCATTGGCGTTCCTTTTGCACTGTGGGG
>JBDLTP010000036.1:0-16930 GCA_039805765.1 Pseudomonadota bacterium | reverse complement strand
GTAATTGTTTCTAGGGATTCCTCTATATTTTGCTATATTTTGGCAACTAAAAACCCAACATATTGAAAAATAAGAAATTTAAAATATATCAAATTTTAAAAGCAGGGTGCGGAATGTCGGTTATAAATAGCAACCTGTTATTTTCTATCCTACATTCTTAAGATTAATTATTTATGCTCACTTCCGCAGATTTTGCGACGTTGCGCTTAACCTTTCAAGTAGCGACTCTGGCAACGATGTTGATGTTGCTATTTGGAACACCGCTGGCGTGGTGGCTAGCACGGACTCAATCAAAGTACAAAGGTATCGTCAATGCAATGGTTGCCCTACCACTGGTTTTGCCACCTACGGTTTTGGGGTTTTATCTGCTGGTGATATTAGGTAAAAATGGCCCAATTGGACAAATCACCACTCAGTTGGGTCTTGGAACATTGCCGTTCACGTTCGCAGGACTGGTTGTGTCATCGTTTCTATATTCACTTCCTTTTGTGGTACAACCACTGCAAGCCGCATTTTCATCCATTGGCATTAAACCACTTGAAGCCGCTGCAACCCTTCGTGCAAGTCCTTTGGATACGTTTTTTAGTGTCGTTTTACCGCTGTCAAAATCGGGTTTTCTCACGGCAACGGTATTGGGTTTTGCTCATACGGTGGGAGAATTTGGCGTGGTGCTGATGGTGGGCGGAAATATTCCCGATAAAACACGCGTGGTATCGATGCAAATCTATAATCACGTTGAAGCCTTAGAATACAGTGAAGCGCATTGGCTAGCAGGTGGACTTCTTGCGTTCTCATTTTGTGTGTTGTGGATACTTTATAGCGTTGTTAAAACCCCTTCATCTATGCCATTGCACAAATGAACGCGTCAATTATTGCCCAATTTAAACTGAGTTACGGCGAATTTAAATTGGATATTGATTTATCGCTACCCAGTTCAGGCATTACCGTTTTATTTGGTCATTCAGGTTCGGGGAAAACAACCCTGCTACGTTGCATTGCGGGTTTACAGAAAGCGCCAGAAGGATATTTAAGTATCAATGGCGAGGTTTGGCAAGACAGCGAAAAACAATTTTTCCTTCCAACGCATCAACGTGCATTAGGCTATGTTTTTCAAGAGGCTAATTTATTTGCGCATTTGCGCGTGAATGAGAATCTCAATTTCGGCTTAAAACGCCTTAAAAATAATGTTGATAGGATTCAAAAAGACCATATTATTGAATTACTGGGAATTTCGCATCTCCTCGCGCGAATGCCTGAAAATTTATCGGGTGGTGAGCGGCAACGCGTTGCTATTGCAAGGGCACTCGTGCTTAATCCAAGCATTTTATTGATGGATGAGCCGCTTGCGTCACTTGATTCGGCGCGTAAACAAGAAGTTCTCCCTTTTCTGATACGTTTACATCAGCAATTAAAAATCCCCGTGCTTTATGTGACACACTCAAAACAAGAAATGGCGCAGCTCGCACAATATCTTGTGCTGATGTCGCAAGGAAAAGTGGATGCAACCGGATCATTATCGCAACTACTCAGTCGCGTGGATTTGTCGCTTGCGCAAGATCGGCAAGCAAGTTGCGTTTGGCAGGTGCGTGTTGCACAACATGACAGTGCGGATTTTCTAACACAAGTGCAATTTGGTGGTGGTCGTCTATTTTTACCAACGATTCCACTCGCAATTGGTGAAACATTGCGTGTGCAAATTTTTGCGCGTGACGTGAGTATTACGCTCAATATTTCAACGCAAACAAGTATTCTCAATATTCTGCCAGCCACTATTTTGGCTATATCCCATGATGCTATGGGGCAAAGCGTGGTGAGTTTACAAGTGGGGGAGAATCAATTACTTGCGCATATTACGCAAAAATCAGCCGCATTTTTGAATTTAGATCTGGGTAAACCGGTCTTTGTGCAAATTAAAGGCACATCGATTTTAAATTAGTGTTGTGACTTAATTTGGTGGCGACAAATAATTTAGAGCGTTGCAAATCGATCAGAAAGGATTATAGGCTTAGAGGATTTGATTTTAACTTTAGCCAATCAAAAATTGCACTTAAAATAGGCTGAGTTGTTATGAGAAGTTGCTTTTGCTTGGTTATTTTCTTGTTTTTACAGTTCAGTGCCGCTGCAAAATCATAAAATTTACGAGGAGGATTTCATAAACTACAACGGCACTAATTTTTCTACCATTACCGGCATCTATAGTATCAAAATGGTAAATATTAAAAAGTTAATACGCATAATAATTTTTTATTAAAATATTTTTTTATTAAAAATCAATTTTTTATAATTAATAACCAAGTAAAATACTTTGTATTTATGCTAAATGAGCGCAACAAGTGCGATTAAGTCCGTGTGGGCGAGTTTAAAAGGGGATGGTTTGCTCGGCGGGTTAAAGTAAAACGAGTTAGGTGCGATGCGCTTAAGTGCGTGAGTTAACTCAAATGAAATAGCGATAAATAACGTTGGGTAATCAAGCAAAAACAACGATTAATCTTATAAAACAATAGTTACACCGATAAAAAAACTCCCAGTATTTTTTACGATAATGGGAGCAGGGGAAGTGGAAGCAAGAAAAAGGCTGTAATTTGAATAGCGCATTTAGCCATGAGCGGACTTGTAAAATTCACGGTTTAAATAGGTGTTGCTTAACACGGCAGCAATTGCAAATAATACGGTTGAAATAATAAATTGACCCGAAATAAAGCCCACAATGCCCATGAAAAACGTGATGCCAATCAAAATGTCTCTGTAGAAAGTTGTCATGATAAATCCTTAATAAAATAGTTAATCAATAAATGTAATTCAGTTGGTGCTTACTATACAGTTGTGTTTATTTATTGACAATACGGTATTTTATTGATTTATAGTTTCTAAATTGGATACAAATGAAAATTCGCGCATTAAAGTTCAGCGAAAAATTACTTTAATGCGCGTTGAGAGTGACATTAAGGATATTATTTCCCTAATACGTCATGGCGTGTGGTTTCTGCTAAAGCGTTGACTTGTTCAACTAATTCTTTTTCAACGCCTAATTCGATCAGCGTTGCTTCTAAATTTTCAAGTACTGCATCGAAATGGCTATCATTTAGTCCCATTTTAACCAGCTTAGCGTGACCTGCACGTAAGTCTTTGCCGCTATAATGACTTGGGCCACCAAAGGCCATGGTTAAAAACGCTTTTTGTTTGGCGGCTTGTTTTTCCATATCGACATTGTCAAAAAACCGATAGATGCGATAATCGTCTAATACTTTTTTGTAAAAAACCTCAACTGCCGCATCAACAGCAGCTTCACCACCAAGTTGCTCAAATAAACTGGTACTATTTTCTTCGCTCATTATTCTATATCCTCTTCGTGATTTATTATAAAAATTATGATTGAGCTTACCGCTCAAAAAAGAGTTTATAGGAACAAAAGCGTCGATACAATATAATCATTATTAAACATATTGAAATGACTTATTCGCAATAAAATCAATGCAACATAACCTTTGATACGATTGCTGATAAAGTGTTCTATAATAGGCAGTAACTTACTTTTTTTAATTATTTCTACGGTTAATATAGTTTATGGAACATGAATCCAAATCAGATTGGGAACGCAACCTAATTAAGGAAGTTGCCCTCGCAGCGATTACGGAGCAAACACGCGCCCGTAGATGGGGTATTTTTTTTAAAGGCTTGTTGTTTTTGTATTTGTTCGCCATTTTTGGCGTGACCGTCTACCCTAAGTTGGGAGATCACCATGCGGGCTCGAAGGGTGATGATCATACCGCTATTATTGATTTGATTGGTCCTATTGCTGAAGATAAACCGGCAAACGCGGATTCGATTATTGAAGGGTTGCGTGACGCTGTTGAGGATAAACACACAAAAGGGATTATTCTTCACGCAAATTCTCCAGGTGGAAGTCCGGTGCAATCGGCGTATGTGTATGATGAAATTCGTCGAATTAAGAAAGAGCATCCAACCCTGCCTATTTTTACCGTTGTGAGTGATATATGTGCATCGGGTTGTTATTATATTGCGTCAGCGAGTGATAAAATTTATGTCAATCAAGCCAGTTTGGTAGGTTCGATTGGCGTTTTAATGGATGGTTTTGGTTTTGTTGATATGATGCAAAAATTAGGTGTCGAGCGTCGACTGCTCACCGCCGGCTCGCATAAAGCGATGCTAGATCCCTTTACGCCCCGCAAAGAAATCGATACTACCTATATGCAAAATTTACTTAATCAAGTGCATCAACAATTTATTACCGCCGTTAAAAATGGCCGTGGTGAGCGCTTGAAAGAAACGCCTGATTTGTTTTCAGGGCTTGTTTGGAGTGGTGAGGAAGGGGTGAAAATTGGGTTAGTGGATGACTTTGCAACTCAACGCGATGTTTCAAAAAACATTATTGGTGCCGAAAACGAAGTAAACTTCACGCCAAGAGAGCAATTATTTGATCGTCTTGCTGGGCGATTAGGCGCCTCTTTTGGACAATCACTGAGTAGTTTTATGCAGGCAACGTCGTTGCGTTAATATTTTGGAATGAATTTATGACTAAGAAAAAAGAAACTGCGTCACCTAAACAAGATAAAAAGCAGGATAAAAAAGTGACGCTCGTGAAAATGCCAAGCTATAGCACAATGATTTTTGGTGCGATTGCTGCGTATTGGCTATCCACTATCATGAATCCGGCTTTTGTGGCGATTGGTGTGTTGCTTATTTTATTGATTCCAATCGTCAGCGTAGATAATATTTTCGCACGTCAATTTTCTAAAGCGTATCAACGCCCAGAACCAGAAGAGTCAGCGAATGATCAAAAGCCAGTAGAGGATAAAAAAGCAAAAAAACCAGACGTAAAAAAGGTCTCAGCACCAGCGCCCGCGAAAGCAGTTGAAGCGAAAGCTGCCGTAGAAAAAAAATAAAAACCACATTCAATTGAAACAGTAGAGATGTCTAATTTTTGTATTTCACACTAGAAAAAGTGTATAGCTAGAGTTGCAAGGTTCATATTTTTGATAAACAAGTGGGGATTTAATAATGACTAACGTAACGTTTACGCTTCCAAGTGATACAGTAGGAAATGCAACAGGTGGTATTTTGCTAGGTGATTTTAATCACTGGAATCAAACCGATGGAATCGTTCTTGAAAAACGCGAAAATGGGGATTTACAGGCGACGTTGTCGCTTGAGGTGGGTAAATATTATGAATATCGCTATTTACTCAGTGATGGTCGATGGGTCAATGATATACACGCGAATCCTTATACTAATGCATACGGGCACTTTGTTGAAAATTGCAGTTTGATTGTCCCTGCTGAGGTCAAAGCATCCGCTGCGTCGCCTTCAAGTGTTCAAAAAGCAGATGATTTAACTAAAATTGAGGGGATTGGCAAAAAAATTGCGGAACGTTTAGTGGCGCAACATATTTGTACATTTGCAGATTTAGCCAATTCGAAGCTTAGAACATTGCAAAATATTTTAAATGATGCAGGCAGTCGCTATAAATCTTATGATCCAAATACATGGGTTGAGCAAGCCAAATTAGCTGCTGAGGGTAAATGGGATGAACTTAAGACATTGCAACTTGATCGCAAGAATGCAAAAAAAGCATCCTGAACAACATAATGCTAGGCACTTTTAAATCATAAATGGTTATTGAAAATAGCGGGATCGCTTTATATTTTTTGATGGCGTTTGGTTCGGGTTATGCGATTGGTAATTTGCATGGAATGGGTTTTTTAAAAACGTGGTTGGTCTCCATTCTTTTTGTGCCGTTTGCGTATGAATTGCTTAACCCGAATATCTTAATGGTTCTGACCGTCATTGGTTTTTCGTTTGGGTTGTATTTTGCAAAAAGTGTTTCATTTTTTGATGTGTTAAGTTATCTAAGCCCCAAGCGTTTTTTACAACCACGCAAAAAAAACTCGACAAATCAATCAACTTACCACGCAACGTTTTCCGCCACGGTTGATAATAATGCGTCTTTTGATGCTCGACGTCCTGAGGACGTTTTGGGATTACCGCCTGATTTCACCCAAGAAGAGCTTAAAGCGGCATATCAACGCGAATCAAATCGCACGCATCCTGATAAATGGGCAAATAAATCGAAAGCGCTTCAGCAAATGATGAGCGCAGAGCAACAACAAATCAATGCAGCGTATAAAAAATTAAAACGCTAAACTGCTTGGAGCGGAGCGAATGCACGAACTTTCTTTACTCGAAAATGTGCGTACCATTTTAGAAGCACACGCGCGTAGCCAACATTTTCAGACTGTCGAAAATATCACGTTAGAAATTGGTGCATTGTCATGTGTTGAACTTGACGCGTTAACTTTTGCTTTTGCCTCGGTAATGAAAGAGTCGCTCGCAGAGTATGCGGAGTTAAAATTTAAGCGAATTGAGGGACAAGGGCGCTGTTTTGAATGTGGTCAGCTGACCACCATGCTTGAGTTATATGACGTTTGTGCGCATTGCGGGCATTTTCGCTTGGATATAGTGAGCGGACTTGAAATGAAAATTACGGAACTGAAGGTGCGTTAATATGTGTGGAATTTGTGGTTGCAGTGAGATGTCATTCTCAGGAAAATTTGTCCCCGTCAATAAAGCCAAGGCGTTAATGTTTACCTCTTATCATTCAAATCAGGCTGAAGAAAGCACTGACAAGAGTCGGTTGATTCAAATGGAAGTGGATTTGCTCGGTAAAAATAATAGTTATGCGGAAAAGAACCGACATTATTTTCAGGAACATGGTGTTTTTGTTCTCAATTTGGTGTCCAGTCCTGGTGCAGGAAAAACCACGTTGCTGGTTGAAACGATTAAAGCGTTAAAAGGCGTTTTTCCAATTGCGGTGATTGAAGGAGATCAGCAAACGCAACATGATGCAGAGCGTATTCGGGCAACGGGAGTTCGTGCTCTGCAAATTAATACGGGGCGCGCGTGTCATTTAGAGGCGCAAGGGATTGGGGCTGCGGTGGTCAAACTAGGCATTGAAAATAACAGTTTTCTAGCCATTGAAAATGTCGGTAATTTAGTGTGTCCTTCTGCCTTTGATTTGGGTGAAGCACATAAAGTGGTGGTTTTATCGGTGACAGAAGGGGATGACAAGCCACTTAAATACGCCGATATGTTTTACGCGGCTGATTTAATGATTATTAATAAAATCGATTTATTGCCTTATGTTGATTTCGATATAGATCGTTGCATCGCTTTCGCGCGGCAGGTAAATCCGTCCATTCATATTATTGAGCTTTCTGCAACCAAAGGCGATAATTTCACTGAGTGGACAAATTGGCTACGGGTATCAATGCAAAAAGTGATTAAATAGCGCCAGCTTTGAGTTTATTGGAAAGTGACGTTCCAAAGCGTAAACAAGGTTGCTCAAAATAGGTAAATGACAGTGATGAAAAACCAAATACCAGTCCTAAATAAATCAACGTCTGCCACCATTGCACGCCGGTATAATAAGCGGTAGCAAGTTCTTGCCACAAATACACAGAATACGAAATACGTCCCAAGTAGCTTAATTTTGGATGATGAAACAGTGTTTTCATTTTTGAAAAATGCGTAGGCGTCCCAAACACAATGAGTTGCACAAGCAACGGATAAAGTAGAATTTTAAACACCGCATCTTGTTTTGTGGGTAAAAAAGTCAATAAACCTATGAGTAAAATTGTCGCCGCAGACCACTCAAGCAGGGATAATTTACGCAGACGTTTCATCCAATGAAAAGGCAGTAGCGCACTAAAACATCCCATCAGCAAAAATAAAAAATAAGTACAATATTGTGACCAAAAAATCTTGCCACTATAAAGTAAGAGTAGTGCTAAGGTTGTCATTAGCGCAATGGATGAAAAAATACGTCCATTTCTGTTTCCGCGCCACGCCCAAATAAAGAGTAAGGGAAAGAGTAGGTAAAATTGTTCTTCATATGCAAGTGACCAGGTATGTCCCGCGTACCATGAACAGCCTTTTGTGAGCGGTAAATTACATAAAAATGCCGCTGACGTGAGTAATTGTTCGCCGCTAATTTCAAGTAAATCAGCTGAATTTAAAATGAATAAAGTCAGTAAATAGAGCCACATAGGCGGCACAATTCGAAAAAATCGACGTGCACAAAAAGCACTTAAACAAATTTTTCCTGTCGTATTCTTTTCGGAATTTAAGCCATTGCAAATGACAAAGCCACTGATACTAAAGAAAATCAATACGCCCATTTCACCAAAACGCTCAATTTGTAGCGAATAGGTTTCAATGTCTGCGATATAGATATCAATGCCGCTAAATAATAGAAAGTGTTCTTGAATCACCAGTATAACGGCAAAAAATCGCCATACGTCAATGTGTTCAATGCGTTTAGTTGCGCTCATTTATTTTCCTAAAGATTAAAAGTATGACTATCTACATCTAATTGGCGAAGTTTATCGCGTGCGTAATCGAGTAGCGCTTGTCTCATCGTTTGTTGCTTTTCGTCTTGCGGATGCATATTTTTGACGATTTGCAGGAAATCTGTCAACGTGATATTAGCATCACTCGAAGCGCTAGTAAGTTGTGTAACGCAGAATTCGCGCCACTTTTCCCATTCAACGCTAGTTAATGTACTAGGATAATTTCTCGCACGATATCGAAATAACATTTCCTCAATACGGGTATCTTCATAGCGAAAGGATAACGTCGCAAGTTGATCAGGCGGTGCATTGCGAATTTTTATCATCGCTTGTTTGTCGACAGCGGAGAAAAATCCGCCATTGTATAAACCTAAATCGACATTTAAAAGTGTAGCGACATTTTTGGGCGATTGTCCAAAAACGCTGTGCAGTTTTTGTGTTAAATCCCCTGCAGCTATAATTTGTTGAGTGTGAGCATAACAAGTATCGAGATTGAGTTGTAATCTTTCCAGTTCAATGGGCGTTAGAACAGATAACGGTGCAAGAGCTGGACATTTGTTAATATGCACTGTTTTGAGCGGGATGCGCGTAACGTTTTCGGGTAAATTTTGCGTGCTGACAAATAATCGCTGTTTTATCTCATCCGCGCTTAAGATTAATAATGCGCTAGGTTCCTCATTTAAATCATAAACGATGATTTCATTGGCATTAGTGGGATGGGCGCATAGCGGCAGAATAATCGCTAGGCAATGCTTTGTCGCAGGATACATGCCCGAAATATGCACTAAGGGAATACCGCTGCCAACATTGAGGAGTTTTAGTGTTTGTGATTTAGTGCGATGCTCAAAAAAGAAATTGAATAAGCGAGGTTGTGCATTCTTGAGCGTCTTTGCAAGTGCTAAGGTGGCATAAACATCCGCCAGTGCATCATGGGCGTTTGCGTGGAGAATACCATTGGCGGCAGTTAATTGATCTAATTTAAAAACAGCTACGCCATTGTCGTCAAAGACCCAGTTGATTCCTTGTGGACGTAATGCATGGGCGGCGCGAAAAATATCAAGTAAATCCCAACGTGAATTACCGTGTTGCCACTCACGCTCATACGCATCAAAAAAATTACGATAAAAACTATGGCGCGTGATTTCATCATCAAAACGAATGGAGTTATAGCCTAGTGCGCACGTTTTGGGTTGCGATAATTCTTTATGAATAATTCGCATGAAATTTGCCTCACATTCACCTTGGTCATTCGCTTTTTGCGGTGAGATACCCGTTAATAAACACGCTTGTGGGTGAGGCAATATATCAAGACTTAATTTGCAATAAATTGAAATGGGATCGTCAATAATATTGAAATCCAAATCGGTTCGAACGCCCGCAAATTGCAGGGGACGATCTTTTTGAGGATGTGTCCCGGTAGTTTCGTAATCGTATAAAAAAAGCGAATGCGTCATGAAAGAAAATAAGCAGTGTAAAATAGTGACTAATCATTGCTATTATAGGCTGATTCAATTTGACTTTATATTGTGAGAGTGATTTTATTATGCAACACGTTGACACACTGCTTCATGCTCGATGGATTATTCCTATTGAACCCGCCAATGCGCTCTATGAAAATTACACGCTCGTAATGGATGCAGGGAAAATTTTAGATTGTCTACCCACAGAGGAAGCGAAAATACGCTACGAAAGTGATGCTGTGTTAAACATGACCAAACATGCCCTTCTCGCTGGATTTGTGAATGCACATACACACGCCGCCATGAGTTTAATGCGTGGGATTGCTGATGACTTACCTTTGATGGATTGGCTGGAAAATCATATTTGGCCGCTTGAGCAAAAATGGATGAATGAAGAATTTGTGCGTGATGGCACAGATTTAGCCATAGCTGAAATGTTGCGGGGAGGTACGACGTGTTTTAATGATATGTATTTCTTTCCTGACGTTGCGGCAGAGCAGACCATAAAACGAGGTATGCGTGGTGTTTTTGGTGGAATCATTATTGATTTCCCCAGTGTCTGGGCAAAAGACAGCAGTGATTATATTCAAAAAGCGCTGACGCTAACGCAGTCTTTAGAGGCGCACGCACTCACATCAACAACGCTTGCCCCTCACGCGCCTTATACGGTTTCAGATGAACCACTTAAACACGTTTTAGCGCATTCGCAAGCGTTAAATTTACCGATACATATTCACGTTCATGAAACCGTCTATGAAGTGGAGACTGCTTTCACGCAACATGGAGAGCGTCCTTTAGCGCGGCTTGATAATTTAGGTTTAGTAAATAATGGATTGATTGCCGTTCATGTCACGCAACTCAATGAGGACGAAATTACCCTGCTTGCCCAAAAAGGCGCATCCATTGTGCATTGCCCTGAATCTAATTTGAAACTAGCGAGTGGATTTTGTCCGGTAGCAAAATGTTTAGAGGCTGGGATTAACGTGGCATTAGGAACAGATGGCAGTGCGAGCAACAATGATTTGGATATGCTCGGTGAAATGCGAACAGCTGCGTTAATTGGAAAAGCCGTAGCGGGGGACGCAAGTGCTATTCCTGCCATGACCGCTTTGCGCATGGCCACAATTAATGGCGCAAAAGCATTGGGACTTGAACAACAGATTGGATCACTTGAAATAGGTAAAGTTGCTGATGTCATTGCCATTGATTTAAGTGCGCTAGAAACGCAGCCACTTTATTGCCCCATTTCTCAAATTGTTTATGCGGCGAATCGTAATCAAGTGACCGATGTTTGGGTGGCTGGGCAACATTTACTCAAGTCACGCGTTTTAACAACATTTGATATGACTGAACTTCAGAATAATATTGAAAAATGGCAATTGCGTTTAGCGGAGAAAATGGGTGAGTGAGAATATTTTTGATAACGTCCCTGATGTTATTCCAGAAGAAATTTTTAGTCTTTTATTAAAAGATAAGCATGTTCGCATTGAGCGCATTGTGTCGCAAGGACAACGCACCCCTGCTGGTGAATGGTATGATCAAATGCAAAATGAGTGGGTCATTGTGATGGAAGGTGAGGCGGTGATTGAATACGAAAATACGGAGCAACATACGCTAAAAGCTGGCGATTATCTTTTTATTCCCGCACATACGCGCCATCGTGTTGCATGGACAACCGCCACTGAAAAGACCATTTGGCTTGCTTTATATTGGCTTTAAAATTCACGCTATTTTAACGAGAAAACTCAATGTTTCGTCTTAGTCAATATATGCGTGAAGTTATCGCACCAACGCCTATTAAAGCCACGCGCAAACCCGTTGCGCCAGTGGTCATTTGGAATTTAATTCGTCGTTGTAACTTAACATGCCAGCATTGCTATACCACGTCCGCAGATCGTGATTTTCCAGGCGAATTAACCACGCCCGAAATTTATCACGTTATGGCTGATTTAAAGGCTTTTCGTGTGCCGGTATTGATCTTATCGGGCGGTGAGCCGCTACTGCACCCTGATATTTTCCCTATTTCACAACGCGCAAAAGATTTAGGTTTTTACGTGGCGCTCTCAAGTAATGGGACAAAAATTTCAGCCGATAATATTGAGCGAATCGCTGAAATGAATTATTCCTATATTGGCGTGAGTCTAGATGGTATTCAAGAAACCCACGATACCTTTAGACGCTCAAAAGGGGCATTTAATGAGGCCATGCGTGGAGTGGAGCTATGTCTAAATAAAGGTATTAAAGTGGGTATTCGTTTTACCTTGACGCAGACAAATGCGCATGATTTTCCTGCGATGCTCGATTTGATGGATGAGCATAATATTGATAAATTTTATTTATCCCATTTGAATTATGGCGGGCGAGGCAATAAAAATCGCGCTGACGATGCGCATTTTGCCATGACGCGAGAAGCCATGGATTTATTGTTTGATACCTGTTATCACTGGCTTCTTGAAGGTAAAGAGCGCGAATTTGTGACCGGCAATAATGACGCCGATGCTGTGTACTTTTTGCATTGGGTTCGGGCGCGTTTCCCCGAAAAAGCGTCGCATATTCAAGCGAAACTTGAGCAGTGGGGCGGCAATGCCTCGGGTGTGAATGTGGCGAATATTGATAATACGGGCAATGTCCATCCTGACACGTTTTGGTGGCATTACAATTTAGGCAATGTGAGAGATCGTCCTTTCTCAGAAATTTGGCAAGATACCAGCGATCCATTGATGGCGGGTTTGAAAAGTTCACCGCGCCCGCTCGAAGGGCGCTGCAAAACGTGCCATTTCCAATCCATTTGCAACGGTAACACCCGCGTTCGCGCGGCGCAGACAACGGGCAACTATTGGGCAGAGGATTGCGGTTGTTATTTAACGGAGGATGAAATTTCGTAGCCATGCCTGCGAGAGGTTTTATCTGAATTCTCGGTTAGTTTTTTCAAGAAAACATCGTCAAAATACCGAGTTATTAAATTTTATCGACAAAATTTATCCTTTGCATGCTCCGCAGATACCTTTTTTAAGCCTTATTGGTTTTAATATAGGCTCAAATTTAAATTTTTTTTAAAATCATACTGTTGTTTCAATAGCACAAATGCGGATTTTGTTTAGACTATTAGTTCATTAAATTTTGATTGCAGAAATTCTATAGTTCAAAAAAGTGTGAGCTGCGTCACAAATTTGACTTTTTTTGATATGGGATTGAAGAAAATTTGATACACTTTGTTTCGAGTTTTTACATTCCTCGAAACTGTAAAAAAACCATGATTTATAGACGAAGCTTTTGCTGATTTTGTGTTGTAGCGCAGTTGATGTGAGCTGAGTAAAAAAGACCGTCTTTATTGCAAAAGTGATAAAGGCGTTTTTTTTGTGTGCTAACGAGCGTCTACCTGACATTTAGCATCTTCTCACTGAGAAATCGAATATATCAAAATATATCTAATAGCAAATAATTTGAGCAAGTTGGCGTGTTGAATATTGCAACTTAAAACAATAGTTTGCATTCCTCGTTGCGATGACTATTCGATATTAAATCGACCACGCATAATCATCCTATTCATTTGGGCTTGAATACGGTCACGAGCGTCATCATGGGCTTCACCTGCCTGCTGAAGAAAGTAAGACGCTTTCATTGGAACAGTCACTTCATTGAGTTGAACCCCCATCTCCGTTAAAGCGCGAACAGCTTCAAGTATGGCGTTTTCCGCTTTCTCATCATTTTGAATAGTCTCTTCTGTCATGATTATGATTTTATAAATAATTGGGTAAAGGCCGAAATGGCGATAAATCCATTTATGATTGAGTGTTAAACAATCATTTGTACAAGCTTTTAAAAAGGCGATTCTGACATTGACTCCGTTTTGATTCAAGAGAATTTATCATTCTGCCTTAAATAGGATAAAGACAGAATGTGACAATTCTACAAACAAATGAAAATAATTAGTCTGTCTTTTGATGGGGCATCATGTTTGGAGGCTCTACTTAATTGGTTGCATCCGTCATTTGACGTATTGATACCAGGAATACACCTGTGGATAATGTGAATCAAATTCAGAAACTAATATGTTGTAAAACCAATTCATTAAATTAATTTTGTTCATTCTTAAATGCAGGTTGGAGAAGTAAGTAGTAAAACAGGGGTTTGTATTAATTATTTAATATTTTTAGGGGATTATCATGATAGTTAACGTTATTAACTCAGTTTCTGATGAAGTATTTATTTTGCTGGTATTGCTGATATCTTCCATCGTCTTTTTAGAGCCTTTGAAGCACAAGGCTAAGTAATTTATCTGTTTTATAGTTTGGTTTGATCTCTTGGCCCTTATTGACTTTCTAGCAATAAGGGCTTTTTTTGGTTTATAAAAAATATGCAGTGTTTAATAGGTGTCCGCTCATTCACGCTTAATTATTTTTGCTATTATTCAATAGATAATGAAGTCACATTAGATAATCTTTAGCGTTAAAAATTATGATTTATATTTATTTTACTTAATAGATATTTGAATATTTATTGGACATCAATGCTTTACATGACAATGAAATTAACTATAATAGTGTGTTTTATCTGTACTATTATCAGTGCAGTGTTATTTCTTGATTATTGATTAAATTTTGGAGTAAAAATGAACGACCCTATCGCTAATGCAAATTATGAAGCAGAACTTGAATTATTGAAAATGGAGCAAGCTGAGTTAGCTGAGAAGATTGAAGCCTGTAAAAGAGCAGGACGTGATGCAGCTTTAGAAAAAGTGAAAGCGCTATGTAAAGCTTATGAGATTTCAGCATTTGATTTACGTGGCAGTTTGAAAAAACCGACCGTTCAAGTAGCCAAAAAAGTCTATCAAAAAAGAAAGTCAAAAATTGAACAAGAAGCACATAATTAAGCCTTCGAAAAGGCTTAATGAGCCACTGTGAAAAACAGGTCACGCAAACGCACTGTAAAGTCATTTTGCGTGACGGTTTGGCTTACTGAAAATATATCAATTCCAATTCATAGCGATTTTATCTCTATTACCTAATATGGGGTATGTCATATGCTCCCAGAAAAATCTTGCTAGTGCTTTTGTGCCAACTACACGGCAAAAGCTGACCGCTACTCTTAAAAGTCACATTAGGGGAATTTGAATTATCTAAGTCAGGTCTGAGTTTAAAAACTGAGTTGGCCTGAAATTGCTGTTTGGCATTTGATTGAGTAAACGGTTTTGTTTTAAAAATAAAAAACATGGATTCTCGATGAGACTTAACCCTTACCGAGTAGCCACCAATCATATTTGGCTTCTATAGCTTCTTTGGCCATAAAAGCAGGTAATCCTTTCACAAGGATGTTTCTATTTCCAATCCATCCTACCGCATCGTTTGGCCCCAAACTCAAAAGGTATCCCATATCTTGGTGCATATAGGGAAGACAAAACCTCAACACGCCAGCTTTCAACAAGATGTTTTTTGCAACAGCCACGCCCTTACGTGTAGCGGATTGTGAGGTCATCAAATTGGAGCCCATTCCTTCAAAATGTGAACAATCGCCAGCAGTAAAAATAGAGTTTAATACGATGTTGTTGTTCATTACCTGACCAGAAAGATTAGCATGCAGTGTGACTTTGGATTGATTGCCAATGAACATTAAGGTTAAATGTGACGCTATTTTGGACTCTTCGCCGGTCTGACGATTCTCTAATACAATTTGATTACTTTGAATATCCTTGTAATATTGATTTTTCAAAACAGAAATAGGTTTTTTAGCGATTTGTTGTTCAACATAATCAGCCAATTCTGCTGGAAAGGTGTTCAATAATTTTTCATGCCTATCTATCAAGTTAAGTTTAAATTTTCTTCGACATCCCTGCAGTATGTGAGCAATTTCAAAAGTAAATTGAATACCCGTTGGGCCAGCGCCGATAATATTTATAACAAGATCTTCTGAGTCGGTGCAGGCAATTGAGTTTTGCAAAACGGCTGATAAATTGTTATTGCTTAGCGCATTTAAATCATAAACACCCGATGGTGTATTTGAATGGCAAGGTATTGTTCCTGTAGCAATGACTAAATAATCAAAAGGAATGGTTTCGTTATTCACTTGCAAACACTTCTGTTTATCCCAGGCAGTGAATATAGCTGGATTAAATTCAATAAAGGTTTGTTTGTGAATAAAATTGAATCTTTTGGCTAAATCAGAGAAAGGAATTTGAATAGTATCTAAAGGTCGACAGACGGTTTCATGCAGTCGAGTGACAAGTAGATGATTCGGGCGAGGATCGATAAGTGTTATAGTCGCATTAGGGGAGAGTTTTCTCAATGTTATTAATGTGGATAAGCCAGCATAGCCTCCTCCAATGATAACCAATCTTAGTATCGATGATGACCTCATAATCATTCCTAATTGAGTGAAGGTGAGATTCTTTAGTGCCGTTTCATTAAAATGAATTGTATTAGGGGGATATTCATCAAGCGGAACGGCACCAAATTTCCTACTATCTCCGTTGGTTATATTATCAAATTTAGATAAATTGAAAAGCAAAAAGACAATATTAAATTAATGTCAAACTGTAAAAATAAATAAATTCAATCACTTGAATTTAAATAACCAACTAAAAAAGTTTGTAATTATTCAAAAAGATCGCAGTCAATGCGCATATTGTGCCTATAGGGAAGGGGAGTGTTCTTTTCTAATTATTCATCTTTAATTCTTAAAGCGGCAAATAATTCAGCCAAAATAGCGCAATAAATGCGTTATTTTTAGTCTCAAAATCACTATAAATAACGCATTATCAAGTCCAGCTTCAATGTCTAGTAGATACCATATATCGCACTTGCATGACGATACAATTCGCTTATTCGATAAATCACATAGATATTGAAATACAAATTGTTTTTCATCGGTCGTTACCATAAATAAAGCGAATTTCGATCTCTTCAAACCGACATTCCGCACCCCCATCATTGAGAATTTGAATATATCAAAACATACCTTTCGCCAAGCAACTTGAGCAAGCTAAAGTGTTGAACATTGCAATTTAAAACAACGGATTGGATTTCACCGATGATTAAAATGTGAATTCCAACAAAAAACTGAAACACCCACCGCGCCGTTGGCTTATCAGTGGAACCCCCAATTTGA